>CAZRAD010000259.1:0-1508 GCA_964597945.1 uncultured bacterium | reverse complement strand
ACTCGTCGGTGGCCGTCTTCTACGACCACGAGGAGTTCACGGCGCTGGTCGATCGCTCCGGCGAGGACTCGGTCAAGTACCTGCGGATGGCCAAGATCCTCGCATCGGATGAGGACGACGCCGGGCGCCGCATTCGCATTCTGTCGTGGCTGATGATCCCCGCCGTCGCCTTGCTCATCGGCATCGTGCTTGCGGTGCGTCGCCAGCGCCCGACGGGCGTTCTCGTCGTCGCAGGGCTCTCGCTCGGCGTCGCGGTGATGTTCTTCGTGCGAGCGTGGGGCTTCCCGCCGCCGACGCCGGGACAGAGTGTCGGCCCCGCGACCATCCCGCTGATCTGGTCGGCGCTTCTGGCGGTCTTCGCGGCCATCACGGTCCGCGCCGACATGGTTGAGCACAAGGACGTGACGCACGGCCGCGTCATGCTGGTGCTTGGCATCATTGTGCTGATGGGCATCTTCGTGGCGGCGCTGCCGTACGTGGGGTTCTTCGTCGCCACCGTGATCCTGCTGGCCGGCGGCATCTACGCCATCGGGTACCGGCGTCACGTCATCGTGCTGACGGTGACGGCCGCCGTGCTCGCATTCTGCTACATCGTGTTCATTCGCGTACTCGGGTTGCCGCTGCCGATTGGCAGCCTGTTCCAGTAGACGGAGAGGTCGCATGGAAGTCCTGCAGAATCTGTTGGAAGGCTTCGCGACGCTGGTCGGCTCCGGGCTGGCCGGGGTCTCCTGGTGGGAGCCCTCCGTCGTGATCGTTGCCGGTATCATGATCGGCATCTTCGTGGGCGTCATGCCGGGCCTGTCCGCATCGACGGGCGTGGCGTTGATGGTGCCGTTCACCTACGGAATGCATCCGCTGATCGCGCTCATCCTGCTCGCGGCCGTGTACACGGCGTCGGCGTACGGAGGATGCATCACCGCGATCGCCATCAACACACCGGGCACGCCGGCCGCGGTGGCGCTGGCCTACGACGGCTACGCGCTCACGAAGCGCGGCGAGCCCGGACGCGCGCTCGGCACGGCGCTCATCGCCAACTGCACCGGCGGTATCCTCGGTACGTTCATCCTGATCCTGTTCTCCGTCCCGCTCGCGCGGGCGGCGCTGGCCTTCGGACCACCGGAGTACTTCGCGCTGGCGGTCTTCGGCCTGACGATCGTGGTATCGATGGCGTCGAAGAACATGCTCAAGGGAGCCGTGAGCACGGTGCTCGGACTGCTCTTGATGACCATCGGGCTCGACCCGATCACCGGATTCATGCGCTACACATTCAACCGGCCCGAGCTCATCGACGGCATCTCGTTCATCCCCGCTCTCATCGGTCTCTTCGCGGTGGGAGAGGTGCTCCTCAATATCGAGCGCATGGACGCGGTGAAGGCGGCGCTTCAGACGTTCTCGAGCAAGATGCCGGGACGGAAGGAAGTCCTCGGGCTCAGGCGGAGCATTCTGCAGTCGTCGGCGCTCGGGACCGTCATCGGCGTCGTGCCGGGGGCGGGGGCCACGATCGCTGC
>CAZRAD010000258.1:0-1512 GCA_964597945.1 uncultured bacterium | reverse complement strand
GGCCGACGAGCGACCGATCGCCCCCCAGCGTGAGAACCTGTTTGGGTCGGGAGGGCGTGCTCATCGGCCAGAGCCGTTCGCCCCATCCTCCCGCGAGTATCACTGGGTAGATCATCCCTTCTCCTCAACAGACGCGGTCCACGCAGTATCCGGCCAGGCTATCAAGCGGGCTCGTGTCGATCCTCAGAGCACCGAGGGCTTCTCGTGCTTCCGCAACGAGCTTCCGCGCCAGTGCTCTCGCGCCATCGACGCCCCGAAGCGTCACGAAGGTCGGCTTCCCCGCATCCTGACGCACGTCCTTGCCCAGCGTCCTCTTATCGCTCTCAGCGTCCAGAATGTCATCGACGATCTGGTACGCCAGACCGACATTCCTCGCGTACTCCGCGAGCGCCGCCCGAGTCTCCCCGGACGCGCCCATGAGCGTCGGGCCTATCGTGCCGGTCACAACGAAGAGGGAGCCTGTCTTCCTGCTCTGGATGTACTCCACCGTCTCCGCCGTCGTGGCGGCGAGTCCGGCGGACTCGAGATCCACGTGCTGGCCGCCGACCATTCCGTACGAGCCGACAGCGGTCGCCAGCTCACTGACGGCCGTGGCCACACTCCCGCCGTCGGCACCGACCTCGATGCCGTTCTCAGCGACCAGGCGAAAAGCCTGCATGAGGAGCGCGTCCGCGGCGAGAATGGCCGTCGCCACGCCGAACCGGCGGTGCACCGTCGGGCGCCCACGCCGAGTCGATGCATCATCCATCGAGGGCAGGTCGTCGAGCACAAGCGAGCTGCAGTGGACGTACTCGACCGCGCACGCGACCTTCGCCAGACGCTCCACCTCGAATCCGAGGGCTCGCGCTGTCGCGCGCGAGAGAATCGGACGAATCCGTTTTCCGCCGCCCAGCGCCGAGTATCGTATCGCCTGGTGAATCACGGGAGGATACTCGACCGCGGGCGGAAGACATCCATCGAGCATACGCTCGACGGTTGCGCGCTCCTCCTCGAGCATACGGGTGAGGTCCACTCGCTCCTCCGACACAGGTCGCGGATCCCGAACACGTGACAGCGACCCATCCAACCGACTCCGCGGCGCCGTCCCCACTAGAATCCCCGCATCAGCGAGTAGTAGAGCGCCTCCGTGTGAAGCGTCACGCCGTCCCAGTCATAGGTCTGTAGTACGTGCCGCCTGGCGCGTTCGCCCAGCGAAACACACCGATCCGGATCGTCGATGAGTTCCTGGAGATGAGACCCGAGATCCGCGACGTCGCTCTGCTTGAACGTCACGCCGCAGTCACCGATGACCTCGAGGTTCTCAGCGATGTCGCTCGTCAGACAGCAGTTGCCGAAACTCATCGCCTCGAGAAGCGCGATCGGAAGCCCCTCGAGATCCGACGGCAGCACGAAGATCCGGGCGTTCGAATAGAGCTCATCGAGCACGTCGCCATAGACGTACCCCAGGAACCGCGCGCGGTCACCGCCAAGCCTGTGAAGCTGCTCGACGTACTCCGACGAGAAGCTGGTGCC
>CAZRAD010000257.1:0-1563 GCA_964597945.1 uncultured bacterium | reverse complement strand
GAGCGCGGCAACGAGATGACCGACGTGCTCTCGGAGTTCCCGGAGCTTCAGGATCCACGCTCGGGTGAGCCGCTCATGAAGCGGACGGTCCTCGTGGCGAACACATCGAACATGCCGGTGGCGGCTCGCGAGGCATCCATCTACACGGGCATCACCATCGCCGAGTACTTCCGCGACATGGGCTACTCGGTCGCACTCATGGCCGACTCGACATCGCGCTGGGCCGAGGCGCTCCGTGAGATGTCCGGTCGACTCGAGGAGATGCCGGGCGAGGAAGGCTACCCCGCGTACCTCCCGGCGCGTGCCGCGCAGTTCTACGAGCGCGCGGGTCGTGTGAAGTGCATCGGGACCGAGGACAGAGTTGGCGCACTCTCGGCGGTCGGCGCGGTCTCGCCCCCGGGCGGCGACCTCTCCGATCCGGTCGTCCAGGCGACGCTCAAGGTCGTGAAGGTCTTCTGGTCGCTCGAGGACTGGCTGGCGTACGAGCGCCACTTCCCGGCGATCAACTGGCTGACGAGCTACTCGCTCTATCACGAGAGCCTCGCCGAGTACTTCCGGACCGAGGTCTCCGAGGAGTGGGTCGAGATGCGGACGGGCTCGATGCGGATCCTCCAGCAGGAGGCGGAGCTCAAGGAGATCGCGCGGCTGGTCGGCGTCGATTCCCTGTCGAGCCGTGACCGGCTGATGCTCGAGACCGCGAAGGCGCTCAGGGAGGACTTCCTCCACCAGAACGCGTTCGACGACGTTGACACCTACACGTCGTTCCCGAAGCAGTTCAAGATGCTCAAGAATATTCTCACCTTCGACAAGCTCGGACGTGACGCGATCGAGCAGGGCGTGAGCGCCGAGGAGCTGACGGCTCTACCCGTGCACGAGGAGATCGCCCGGTCGCGCTACACACCCGAGGCGCAGCTCGACGACTTCGACATCATCGCGCGCAACATCGAGACGCAGATCCGAGAGCTCGTCGAGAGCAAGGTCGGCGCAGAGGAGGTCGCAGCCTAATGGTCAAGGAATACAGAACGGTCCAGGAGATCGCGGGACCGCTGCTCCTTGTGGGCGGCGTCTCCGGCGTGAAGTACGAGGAACTCGTCGAGGTGGAGCTGCCCGACGGCGGCGTGCGGCGAGGCAGGGTGCTCGAGGTCAACGAGGACACCGCGCTGGTGCAGCTGTTCGAGGGCACGACCGGTGTGAGTGTCGACAGCGCGAAGGTCAGATTCCTCGGCCGCGGGCTTGAGCTCGGGCTCTCGCGTGACATGCTCGGCAGAGTCTTCGATGGACTGGGTCAGCCGAAGGACGGCGGGCCGCAGATCATCCCCGATGTGAAGCGCGACATCGCGGGCGCGCCGATCAACCCGTCCGCGCGAAACTACCCGAACGAGTTCATCCAGACCGGCATCTCGTCGATCGACGGACTCAACACGCTGGTTAGGGGCCAGAAGCTCCCGATCTTCTCGGGCTTCGGTCTGCCGCACGCGGAGCTGGCCGCGCAGATCGCGCGTCAGGCGGCCGTGCTCGGAGCCGAGGGTGAGTTCGCCGTCGTGTTCGCCGCGATGGGCATCA
>CAZRAD010000256.1:0-1583 GCA_964597945.1 uncultured bacterium | reverse complement strand
CTCGTGGACGAGTTCGGGCTCAGAGACCGCGCCATCGGCATCGCGCCGGTCGGCTGTTCGGTCTTCGCCGACAAGTACTGGAACTTCGACGTCATCTCGGCCGCACACGGGCGCGCGCCGGCGGTGGCGACCGGGATGAAGAGGGGACGCCCCGACAGCTTCGTGATCTGCTATCAGGGTGACGGAGATCTCGCCGCCATCGGGACGGCCGAGACGATCCATGCGGCCAATCGTGGCGAGCACTTCGTGACCATCTTCGTCAACAACGCCATCTATGGGATGACCGGCGGACAGATGGCGCCGACAACGCTCATCGGTCAGCCTTCGCAGACGTGCCAGCTGGGTCGTGATCCCGAGATGATGGGACATCCCATTCGCGTGTGCGAGCTCATCAAGGACCTCCCCGGAGTCGCGTTCGTGGCGCGCGGGTCGGTCGATACGCCGAAGAACGTCCTGACCGTGAAGAAGCACATCAAGAAGGGATTCCAGAACGCGATCGACGGCAAGGGCTGGAGCCTGATCGAGATCGTGTCGCCGTGCCCGACCAACTGGGGCATGACGCCTCTCAAGGCGCTGACCTGGCTGCGCGAGAACATGCTCGAGCACTACGAGCTCGGTGTCTTCCGTGACTGTGACGCTGGGAACGGGGGTGGCGCGTGAACAACAAGATCAGATGCGCGGGCTTCGGAGGTCAGGGCATCGTTCTGATGGGGAAGCTTCTGGCGCAGGCCGGGATGATGGAGGACAAGCACACGACCTTCTTTCCGCAGTACGGCGCGGCGATGCGCGGCGGGACGGCGAACTGCAATGTGATCGTCTCGGACGATGAGGTGGCGTCGCCGATGGTCGAGACTCCCGACATCATCCTGATCATGAACGGTCCGTCGCTCGACAAGTTCGAGCCGGCCGTCAGGCCGGGCGGATGGATCTTCTACAACACGTCGCTGATCGACCGCGAGGTCGAGCGGGATGACGTGCAGGTCGTGAAGGTGCCCGCGAATGACATCGCTGAAGAGGTCGGGAGCGCTCGTTCGGCCAACATGGTCATGCTCGGCGCGGTGGCCCAGAAGGTCGGGGTCGTCAAGGTCGAGACGCTCATGGACGCGCTCGATGTCACGCTCCACGGCAAGAGCGAGAAGCTCATGGATCTCAATCGCGAGGCCATGAAGCGTGGGGCGGCACTCGCTGGCTAGCCGCTGCCCGACATCAACCTGGCAATCTGACCGTTGCCGCGTCGCGCTCCGCGCGACGCGGCAACGCGCACAAAGAAGCCCTCGGGGCAGGGACGAAGCATGAGCGATCTCCGTGAGAGGCTCGAGCGCGAGATCCTACCGCTGGTTCTCCGCCCGAGCCGCTATGTCGGTGCAGAGAGGAACGTCCCCGCGCGCGAGCCCGACGAGAGCGCGCTCCAGTTCCTGCTGGCGTTTCCCGACGTCTACGAGATCGGGATGTCCCATCTCGGTCTGCGAGTCCTCTACGACATCCTCAACCGTCGCGACGACGTGCGGTGCGAACGCGCTTTCGCGCCGTGGGTCGACATGGAGGAGCTCCAGAGAGAACGCGCGATTCCGCTTTTCTCCGTA
>CAZRAD010000255.1:0-1604 GCA_964597945.1 uncultured bacterium | reverse complement strand
TCACCTCCTTGTCGCCCGTGTTCCACGGCCAGTTCGACGCCTGCAGGTAGTAGTTGCCGGACGCGTTGGCGAAGGCCGGTCGCAGATCGGGCGGGCCGACCTCGCGGTTCTTCGTCGGATAGCCCGGGTCGAAGTCCGGCCACATGCTGTCGTACATCCCGAAGACGTAGGCGTCGTTGACGAAGGAGTAGGATGACTCGGTCGCGGCGATAAGACCGAGGGCCCCGTACTGCTGGCGATGAAACGCCTCGGTGAAGCACTCGCCGGCTATGTTGTACTGACCTGTCAGACAGTTGATGGAGAACACGAACGTATGGTCGTCGTTCGAGAGCCCGCTGAGGTCTCCGGTGTCATAGTCGGGTTCGCCCCACCCGCTGTTCCCGCCGTGGTCCCGATGCTGGAGGATGAATGCGCCGCTGTTGATGTCGGCGTTGAGCCGCGCCGCGTTGCCGCCCCAGTCGGTGAGATGCTCGGGGGTCTGAGGGATGTAGCCGAGTCCGCTCGGACCGAAGTAGTCGACGAGCATGTCCGTGTTGGCGCTCGTGGACCAGACCGTCCCGGGGGTCCCGGAGTAGATCGCGTACTCGCGTACCGGTGTCTTCCCGAGTTCGTTGGCGAGATACCCGTAGACGATCTCGCTGCAGATCGTGAACCATCGCTCCGTCTGCCAGCCGCAGGCCACGATCGGGTTCTGGTAGAAATCGGGGTTCGTCGGCGGGTCCCGCTCGTAGAGAATCGCCTTGAGCACGAGCTGCCTCAGCTCGAGCGCCGTAGACGCGGTCATTCTCGCAGTCACGATGTCCGGCAGGTGGTCGTTGTCGACATCGGCGTAGATGTTGTCTGATATGCAGTAGTTGTTGTAGACGGGGGACGTGATGCCGCTCGTCCCTCCATTTGTCGCGTAGTCGGCGAGGAACAGGATCGCGGCCGGCGGCGTTGCCCAGGTGTTGTACGCGTTGTCGACCCAGGTCTCGATCTCCGCGGCCGTCGCACCGGTCTCCGTGAGCGTCACGATGCCCGTGTCGATGCCCTGGTGCGTACGCCACTGAACGAGGCTGTCCGCCCAGTCGGTGTAGGACGCATCGTCCGGGCAGATGATGACGTACTCGTACTCGGTGTCACGCGTGTTGGGCGCTGCGAAGACGGGCTCCGGAAGCTGGTCGTAGTTGGCGAGGTTTGACTGAAGGATCGGCTCCCAGTGGCGGCTTCTCAGTCGCTCGTCACCAAACACGCCTGTGCCACCCTCGAACGTGACGCGCACCGACAGGTCGGTGTAGACCGTGAGCTCGCGCGCGACCGGGTTGTACTGGAAGGGCGTTATACCAACCGTGACGACGTCGACGCCTCGCATCTTCATCGGCTCGGAGAGCCGGACCGGCTCCGCCGGATACTGCGCGTCGACCTCGTAGATGCGCGGATCGCGAATGTGCGTCAGCGGCTCGTCGCTCAGCTCGAGCGGGATATCGGGCGCAGGGAGGACGTCGATGTCATGGATGACGTGCGTGCCCCTCGTGATCACCTCGAGCCGGGGTGTCGACCCGGCCGGGATGGCGAGCATACGGCCGAAACCCGGCAGGTTCGGTGCTCCCTCGTCCCCGGGGATG
>CAZRAD010000254.1:0-1646 GCA_964597945.1 uncultured bacterium | reverse complement strand
CCCCCTCGGAGCGACCGACGGGGGCTCTGCGCGTTCTGGGGCAGCCTCTACTTCTCGCGATGTCGTCTCACGGCGGCCAGTTTGCCGTCCATCGTCAGTTCCTTATCGCGTCGGTCGTCGACCTTGATAGTCGTCAGCACCCGAACGACATCGCCGCCGAATGTGCCGTCATGCATGGCCCGGATGGCATCGAGCACGCATGTGAGGTCACCCTCGATGACCGTGCCCATCGGACAGAGCTCGTAGGCGAGTCCACTCTCCTCGAGGATGTCAAGGCAATGGGCGACGTGCTTGCTGATACTCGCCCCCGCGGGCCCGACGGGAACGATCGATACCTCAACGACCGCCATGGCGCACGCACTCCTTCCGGACCATCCCCGGCGCTCCGGGAGTCCTCTCGTCATCTGGGACTGGTTCCGACACCAACGAGGTGGCTACTCGTCGTCCTTGTCGATAATGAGGTTCGTCACGGTACCGGTCACACCGTCGATGGTCCGCAGCTGATTGAGCGTGAGGTCGAGAAGCTCGTCGAAGCTCTCCGAGCAGACCAGAGCGATGATGTCCTGATCGCCGCTGGTGAGATCCGCCGAGTGAACCTCGGGACGCTCCATGAGCGCGTCTCTGACGGCGCGCTCCTTCCCCGCGGCGGCGTTGATCTTGACGTAGGCCCTTGCCACGATGAGCCCTCCTTAATGGGGTTCGTGCCTGGAGGCGAGACACTCTCGGGGCCGCACCTCCTTCATACGCAGTTTCGCGAATAGAATGACGGATACGGACCCCGTTGTCAACTCCGGAAGGGTCCGGAGGGCCGTCGTTCGGCGGAGCGGGTCCCGCCTCTGAGGAAAACCCGAAATCCCCCGGCCTGAACATCGCCGCAGATGACCCGGTCCAGTGCGGCCGGCGCCGAGGTCAGCAGCTCCCGCGCGATGAGGTCCGCGCGGTCTCCACCGGGCAGCCCGGTCTTGTTGAGGAGTGGACGTACCGACGCCGCGGCGGGTATCGACTTCATACCGCCGCTCTCGGAGCCGAGCAGTGAGACGACCACCTCCTGTGTCACCGCGCCGCCGGCGTTGAGAGAGGCGAAGAGGTCAGGTCTGTGCACGGCGCCCTCTGCGATCGGTCGGTCGAGGGCGTCCATGCCGACGACCGGCACGACAAGTCCCGTCGCACGCGGGATCACGGGCTCGTGCGCGTCCGGCATCTTGATCGGGAGTCCGCGAGCTCCGTCTCCCTCGACGAGAATGCAGTCGGCGGCACCGGTCTCGACGAGACCGGTGAGCAGTTCGGCGGCGACTCCCCCGTACTTGCCGTCGCACCGGCGACCGCTGTGGAGAAAGACCGTCCCGGACGAAGCGAGCGCCGCGTGTACGGCGTCGTCACCGTCCGATGCCAGTACCGGCTCGCCGCATGCCGCGAGCCGTTCACCGACGAGCGTGGTCGTTGTTGCGATCACCGAGCGTCCGATCGAGGACATCTCAGCCGCCGCACGGACTATCGCACTGGTCTTCCCGCCGGCGCCGACGAACGTCACCATTCGAACACTTGATGCCGCGAGTGCATCGATGAGGCTCTCGGTCTTGATCATGTGCGGTGGGTGTCCTGCCAGAAGATGACGCGGTTCTTGCCGCCGCGCTTGGCTTCATACA
>CAZRAD010000253.1:0-1675 GCA_964597945.1 uncultured bacterium | reverse complement strand
CCGCCGATGTGGAACGTCCGGAGCGTCAGCTGCGTGCCCGGCTCGCCGATCGACTGCGCCGCCACGATACCGACGACCTCGCCGATCTCGACGACACGTCCCGTCGCGAGGTTCCTGCCGTAGCACATCGCGCAGACGCCGTGTCCCGACTCGCAGGTGAGCACCGACCGGATGACGACCTCCTCGACGTTGGCGTTGCGGATGCGCTCCGTCGCCTCCTCATCGATGAGTTCGTTCCGCGCGACGATGATCTCGCCCGTCGTCGGATCCTTCACGTCCTCGATCGCCGTCCTGCCGAGCAGACGCTCGTGCAGCGGCTCGACGACCTTGCCGGCCTCGATCAGCGCCCTCGTGTGTGTTCCACGGCTCGTGCCGCAGTCGACCTCGCTGATGACGACTTCCTGCGCAACGTCGACCAGCCGCCTCGTGAGGTAGCCGGCGTCCGCCGTCTTCAGAGCCGTATCGGCCAGACCCTTCCGCGCGCCGTGCGTCGAGATGAAGTACTCGAGCGCCGTCAGTCCCTCGCGGAAGTTCGACTTGATCGGAGACTCGATGATCTCACCCATCTGACCGGTCAGCTTCTTCGCGGGCTTGGCCATCAGGCCTCGCATTCCCGCCAGCTGCCGAATCTGGTCCTTGGATCCTCGAGCGCCGGAATCGGCCATCATGTGGATCGGGTTGAACCCGCCGCTGGCGTCTTCCAGACTGTCACCCATCGCGTCGGCCACGTCGCTCGCCGCGTGCGTCCACGTATCGACGACGCGGTTGTAGCGCTCCGTGTCCGTGATGACGCCGTTGCGGTAGTACTTGAGGATCTTGTCGACCTCTTTCTGCGCCGCCGTCAGGATCTCCACCTTGCTGTCCGGCACGATGACGTCATCGACACCGATCGTGATGCCGCCGAGCGTGGCGTAGTGGAAGCCCATGTTCTTGAGCTTGTCGAGGAGATCCGCGGTCACTGCCTGGCCGAAGATGCGGTGACACTTGCCGACCAGCTCGCGGAGACTGCCCTTCGACATCGCCGTGTTCACGAACGTCAGTCCGTCCGGGAAGATGTTGTTGAAGATCACCCGCCCGGGGGTCGTGACTCGCGTACGCCCGTCGACCCTCACCCTGATCCACTCGTGCAGATTCACCATGCCCGCGTCGAGCGCGAACTGCATCTCATCCGGATCGGCGAACGAACGCATCTTCTCCTCATCCGGCGGGTCGAGGACGGCCTTCGTCAGGTAGTAACACCCGAGAACGATGTCCTGCGAGGGTGTGGCGACGGGCTTTCCATCGGCCGGAAGCAGAATGTTGTTGGATGCGAGCATCAGCACACGGTTCTCCACCTGCGCCTCGAACGAGAGCGGCACGTGCACGGCCATCTGGTCGCCGTCGAAGTCCGCGTTGAACGCGGCGCAGACGAGCGGATGGATCCGAATAGCCTTGCCCTCGACGAGGATCGGCTCGAACGCCTGAATACCGAGCCTGTGCAGCGTCGGCGCGCGGTTGAGAAACACCGGGTGGTCCGTGATGACGTCCTCGAGGGCGTCCCAGACCTCCGGGCTCTTCCGCTCGATCAGGTTCTTGGCGGCCTTGACGGTCTGCGCGTGGCCGAGTTCCTGCAGTCTCCGCACGATGAACGGGCTGAAGAGCTCGAGCGCCATCGTCTTCGGGATCCCGCACTGGT
>CAZRAD010000252.1:0-1714 GCA_964597945.1 uncultured bacterium | reverse complement strand
GAGGAGATGCGCCTCAGGTCCGAGCAGGGCTATACCGTGGTCGGGTTTCTGGACGACGACACCGCGAAGGTCGGCGCGAAGATAGCGGGCATCCCCGTGCTTGGGAGGATCTCCGAGCTTGTCCGGATCGCGCGCGAGTCGAGTATCGACCAGATCGTCATCGCGATCCCGTCGGCATCCGGCGCGTCCATCCGGAGCGTCGTGGAGCTCTGTGAGGAGGCCGAGACGCCGGCGAAGATCGTGCCCGGGGTCTGGGAGATCATCCTCGGCGATGTCACGATCAGCCAGCTCCGCCAGGTCGTGCCCGAGGATCTCCTCGGCCGCGAGACGGTCGTCCTCGACACCCAGGAGATGACCGGATATTTGAGGGATCGCACCGTGCTCATCACAGGCGCGGGCGGCTCCATCGGCTCCGAGCTGGCGCGCCAGGTCGCATCCTTCGGTCCGGCCAAACTCATCATGATGGGGCGAGGCGAGAACAGCATCTACGAGATCGACCAGGAGATCGGACAGGACTACCCGGATGTCCCGCGCCATCTCGTCATCAGCAGCATCTCCGACCCGATGTCCGTCGAGGTCCTCTTCCGCGACGAGCGCCCCGAGATCGTCCTCCACGCGGCGGCGCACAAGCACGTGCACCTGATGGAGGCGTACCCGGACGAGGCCGTGAAGAACAACGTGATGGGAACACGCATTCTCATCGACGCCGCCGTCCGCTACGGCGCGGACCGCGTCGTGATGCTCTCGACCGACAAGGCCGTGCGTCCCAGAGGGGTCATGGGCGCATCGAAGCGTGTCGCGGAATCGATCATGATCGAACGCGCGTCGCGCGGGAGCGCCACGAAGCTCATCGCCGTCCGCTTCGGCAACGTCCTCGGCAGTCGCGGGAGCGTGGTGCCGCTCTTCCGCCAGCAGATCAGCCACGGTGGTCCTGTGACCGTCACGCATCCGGATGTTACTCGCTACTTCATGACCATCCGCGAGGCGGCGATGCTCGTCCTGGAGGCCGGGCTCACGGGGCACGGCGGCGAGATCTTCGTGCTCGACATGGGCGAGCCCATGCGTATCGCGGACCTCGCCACGCACCTGATACGTCTCTCCGGGCTCGAGCCCGGCAGGGATATTGCTATTGAGTTCTCGGGTCTCCGACCGGGGGAGAAGCTCCATGAGGAGCTCTGGTACTCGGACGAGACCCTCCTTGAGACAGGCAGAAAGAAGGTGATGGTCGTCCAGTCTCCAACGGACGCCGTCGTCCCGGACCTCTGGGACCGCGTCAAGCGGCTCGAGGAGCTGGCGGAACACTGTGACCGGGACGGGGTCATGAGGGAGCTTGCCGACATCTTCCCCGACATGAAGGTAAGGACGGGCCATGACGACGAGAACACCGGCTGCTGAGGGCGGCACTCCTGTCAGAAGTAGCTTCCTGCCGTTCGCGAGACCATGCATCGAGGCGGCCGACATCGACCGCGTCGTCGAGACGTTGCGCTCGGGCTGGCTCACCGTCGGACCGAAGACGCACGACTTCCAGCGTCGGGTGGCCGAGTACGTAGGCGTCGAGTCCGCGGCGGCGCTGAATTCGTGCACGGCCGGCCTTCATCTCGCGATGGTGGCGCTCGGAGTCGGACCGGGTGATGAGGTCATCCTCCCGACCATCGATTTCGCCTCCGGTGCGAACACGATCTGTCATCTCGGTGCAACGCCCGTGCTCGTGGAC
>CAZRAD010000251.1:0-1722 GCA_964597945.1 uncultured bacterium | reverse complement strand
CTGAGTCAGAGACTCGACATTCCTCCGAGCGGGAGGGACATTGATGAGAACACGAAACGCGGTCTTGGGACTGACGTGCGCAGTCGCACTGAGCGTTCCCGCTGCGGTCTGCGGGACGGTCTACTGGACCCCGGCACATGAGCTCGCGCCGCAGGGAATGAACTGCGCGATGACAGCCGGCGACTTCGACGGTGATGGCGACTACGATCTCACGCTCTTCTGTGAGCCGATGAAGCAGTGGTGGAACGTCGGGAGCCCCACGGTGCCAGCGTGGGAGTTCGGTCCTTCCCCGTACGTTGGAGTGCCTGTGTGCGTTGCCCAGATGGGCGATCTGGCGGACCTTGATTCGGACGGGGATCTGGATCTCGCCATCACATGTTGGTATGACGACTTCGTCCGTTGCTACTGGAACACGGGGACGCCCGGAGACCCTGTCTGGCAAGAGGACCTGTCGGTGTTCGATGACGTGCTGATGTACGGCGCTCACTACTGTCCGAGGCTTGTCGACATGGACGCCGACGGCGACCTGGACATGATGCTGGCAAACCCGTCAGGGTCCATCCGGTATTCGCGGAACGTCGGGACGGCGCAAGTACCATCCTATGAGCATGTGGACTGGGTAGCCGGTGTACCGTCGGTGAGCGGCGGGAACCCGACGATGGCGTTCGGCGATCTCGATTCCGATGGTGACCTGGACATCGTGCGGGTCTCGCAGAGCACGCCGCCTGAATGCTTCGAGAACGTGGGGACAGCACTCGCCTTCGAGTACGAGGAGAACCCTCAGATGCTGGACGGAGTATCGCTGTCGCCCTTCGATGGAGCTTGGGGTGTGGAGCTGCTGGACATCGATGCCGACGGCGATCCTGACCTGATGCTCGCTGTCGGCTACATAGGAGAGAACCTGCTCTTCCTGAACGAAGATGTGACCCCCGTCGCTCCAACAAGCTGGGGTGTGATCAAGGCGATGTACAGATAGACCGGAGCCGCCGAATATGCCCGTGCTCGGCGGCAAGGCCGCTGAGGGCGCGGGCGACGGGTTCTTCATCGAGCCGACCATCATCGCGGATGTGAAGTCACGCGACACCATCGGGCAGGAGGAGATCTTCGGCCCCGTCTGCGCCGTCATCAAGGCGCCGTACTCGGGCGGTCAGCTATGGGAAGCAGGAAGGGGGCGGTCTTCGGACCGCCCCCTTCGTCACGTGAGGTTGCGCTGTCCCTGCTCGTGTCCCCTATGGCGTCGCCACCGACGTCGTCAGCGGCATCCCGCGCTTGAGGAACTCCTCGATGAAGAGCGTGCTGTCGATGACGAGTTCCTGCGGGTACGCGCCGGGCTTCGTCTGCCCGCGTGCCATCATCAGCGTGATGATCGAGGCGGGGAAGGAGGTTCCGCGCATCATCGCGGTGAGGCCGGTTTCGGTGTCCATCTGGTCGATCATCTCGTAGTTGACTACCGTGTCTCGTCCGTCCTTCGCTCCCTCCACGGTCACGCGAAGAAGGACGAGGTCCTCGTCGGGGGCGGAGAGGTGTGACGCGAGACATGACTCCAGCACGTCACGCGGCGCGACCGACACATCGCCGATCTCGATCTGCGAATCACTCGCCAGTCCGATGTCGACCATCGCCTTGATCTTCGCGACGTGACCCGGGTAGCGGATGGTCTTGTAGTCGAGTTCCTCAACCTTGCCGAGGATCGAGGAGGGGAGCGTCGATGAGCCGCCCGAG
>CAZRAD010000250.1:0-1750 GCA_964597945.1 uncultured bacterium | reverse complement strand
CGGCGCGCGGATCCCGTGGGAAGGTTGGCGGCTGCGCATGTTCGATCAGCTTTCGGACCGATTGCAAAGCGCGTTCAAGTCGTTGACCGGCCGCGGCAGACTCTCAGAGTCCAACATCGAAGAGGCCATGCGTGAGGTCAGGCGGGCGCTCCTCGAAGCCGATGTGAACTTCAAGGTCGCTCGGAGATTCGTCGACGACGTGAAGGTTCGCGCGGTCGGCGAGGATGTGCTCAACAGTCTGACCCCGGGCCAGCAGGTGGTGAAGGTCGTCCATACTGAGCTGGTGAAGCTCCTGGGCGACACGGGAGAGCCCTTCAGGATCCCGGCGGGGTCGCCGGCGGTCATTATGATCGTCGGATTGCAGGGGTCGGGTAAGACGACCTTCTGCGCGAAGCTGGCGAGATACCTGAAACAGCGCGGAAAGCACCCTCTCCTCGCGGCGGCCGATACGTACCGGCCGGCTGCACAGGATCAGCTCTCGACGCTGGCCTTGCAGCTGGACGTGCCGGTTCACACGGGCCGCCCCGACGCCGATCCGGTCGAGATCACGACCACGGCTGTCGAAGAGGCCGGTGCGCGCGGGGCCGATGTCGTTATTCTGGACACGGCGGGCCGTCTCCACGTGGACGAGGAGCTCATGCAGGAGCTCGAGCGGATCAAGGCGGCGACGAAGCCGGCCGAGGTTCTGCTCGTTCTCGACAGCATGACAGGCCAGGACGCCGTGAACGTGGCGCAGGAGTTCGTCGACCGGCTCGATTTCACAGGGGCCGTGCTGACGAAGATGGACGGTGACACGCGCGGAGGCGCAGCCGTCTCACTGCGGGCGGTCACGGGCAGGCCGATCAAGTTCGCCAGCGTGGGCGAGAAACTGGATGCCCTGGAACCGTTCCACCCGGACCGCGTCGCATCGCGGATTCTCGGGATGGGTGATATCGTCACCCTCGTGGAGAAGGTCCAGGACGCCGCTGATGTCGAGCAGGCCGCCAGACTCGAGGAGAAGCTGCGGAAGCAGACGTTCACTCTCGAGGACTTCTACGAGCAGCTGCAGGCGCTCAAGAAGATGGGGCCGATGGACCAGCTCATGTCTATGATACCCGGCATGGGCAAGGTGAGTCAGTCAGCGGTGGATGAGAACGCCCTCGACCGGGTCGAGGCCATCATCAACTCGATGACGCCGGAGGAGCGACGGAAGCCTGTCATCATCGACGGGAGCCGAAGGAAGCGGATCTCCGCGGGAAGCGGCACCACCGTCCAGGATGTCAATCGTCTGCTCAGGCAGTTCGAGTCGATGAAGAAGATGATGAAGCAGTTCGGGAAACAAGGTCGCAAGGGCTTCCCGGGACTCAATCCCCTCGGGGGTTGACGGTCGCCGGCGGCGCACAGCGCCGCTTGAGTCGACTCGGCCGAACGAGCAGCGAGCTGCTTGCCAGGCAGGCTTGGGAACTTCCGGACAGCATCACACGTTACTCTGAGGAGGAACACGAGTGGCAGTTCGCATCAGACTGCAGCGAAAGGGTGCCCGGCACATGGCGTTCTTCAGGATCGTCGTCGCCGACTCCCGCGCCCCGCGAGATGGGCGCTTCATTGAGCAGCTCGGGTACTACGATCCGCTGAAGGACCCTGCGGATATCAATCTCCAGAGCGAGAAGGCCATCGACTGGCTCGGCAAGGGCGCGCAGCCGTCCGAGACGGTCCGTGCTCTGTTCTCGCGGATCGGCATCATGGAGACCTGGCACGAGATGAAGAAGGG
>CAZRAD010000249.1:0-1770 GCA_964597945.1 uncultured bacterium | reverse complement strand
CCGTTCGAGATCACCGACTACTGCTGGTGCCTTGAGCTCTGCCACTACTACGACACCGAGACGAGCTACGACGGCGGTTACGTCGCGATCTCGGTCGACGGCGGCGTGACCTGGACGCAGATCGCGCCGGCTCGCGGCTACGACACGGTCGGCTCCAGCTACGGCGCCCCGTGCATCGCGGGTCTGGAGATCTTCAGCGGTCACCAGTACAACACCGCGTTCCTCCGCGACTGCTTCAACCTCACCCAGTACATCGGGCAGACGGTTCACGTCGGCTTCTTCTTCGGCGCCGACAGCTCGATCTTCTACCCCGGCTGGTACATCAAGTGGGTGAAGATCGGTTCGGACGAGCCGTCCTCACCGGTCGAGGAGTCGAGCTGGGGCACCATCAAGGCCATGTACCGGTAGAACGTCTTGATGCTGCACTGAATGATCGGATGTATCCAGAAGGGGCGAGCGAGAGCTCGCCCCTTCTTCTATAGAAGCAGCCACAGAGGGAACCGCGATAGCGATGCAGTCTCGGCCGACCGGTCCGACCTGCGCCGTCGAGGAGTCTCTCCATGATGCGCGAATGAGCGCTCAACCTTCTCCCTGTGTCCTGTGTCATAGATGGTGCCCCCCAGGCGCGCACGACGGACATCCATGTCCGGAGGTGTCTCCCTGCCGAGACGCTGGACGAGCGGGATCACAAACACAGTTGGAAGGGGGATTGGCCGATGAGTGCAAGGCTCATGGTCCTCACGATCGTGTGTCTCGCCCTCCTCCTGCTGCCGGTGTCGCACGCGAACGCGCGCGATGCGGCAGAGGCGGGTGAGCGTGCGAGTCTGGACTACGCGCCGGGTGTGCTCCGCGGGTCGGGCGTCGACGTGCGCGAGCATGCGCGTCTTGAAACGCTCTGGATCTTCGAGGCGGACTTCGAGGACTTCGCCGGGGACAACGCCGGCTGGTTCTCGCTGGACCGATCCGGAACGCTCGGGCAGGACACCTACTGGCACAAGGACACCATCCGTCTGACCGAGACGCACCTCGGTGACAGCACGTGGTGGTGCGGAACGGAAAGTCCATGCTGGACCCAGCCGCGCGGATACGGCAACAGCTGGCTCCAGAATCTGCACAGGGATCTGCCGCTTGCAAGCTGGAGCACGGCCGGAGACGACGTCTATCTCGACTTCGACCAGCGCTTCGCCATGGAGCACGACTACGACTACGGGTACGTCGAGGTCTCCGACGACGGCGGCGGCACGTGGACGACGCTCTACACCGCGAACAACCCCGGCTTCGCCGGCAAGCCCGGCACGCCGAAGGACTGGGACTCGGATGAGGGCCACAAGCATCTGAGCCTCGGCCCGTGGGCCGGTGAGGACATCCGGCTCCGCTTCCGCTTCGAGTCGGACGACGCCTACTCGGCGGAGGACGAGTTCAACAACCCGGGCGTCAATTCGGTTCAGGACGGCGCCTGGCAGATCGATAACATCGAGATCACCGTCAACTCCTCGCAGGTGTGGCTTGACGACGCTGAAGCCCCGGGCGAGAACGGCTGGGTCCACGAGGCGATCCCGCAGATGGGCGCCACCGGACTCCAGTTCTACCGCGGACTCTACGGAATGGACTTCGAGACCGGTCGGCCGTTCACGTGCGAGAACCGTTCTGGATGGATGTGGGCGGCTGTCGATCCGTTCACGGGCACGGTGGTCGACGACGAGAACACGTGGATCGTGAGTCCTCCGATCGACATCAGCGGCGCGGAGAAGCTGTCCGCGCGCTGGGACT
>CAZRAD010000248.1:0-1829 GCA_964597945.1 uncultured bacterium | reverse complement strand
AGCTCGATGGCGCCGTCGGCGAGCATCAGGGTATCACCGGTCTCCACGTCTCCCGGGAGTCCGTCGTATGTCACGGATACCGACTCTGGGCCGCCCTCGACGCTCCGCGTCGTCAGGACGAAGGGCTGCCCGCTGACGAGCATCGCTCCACCCTCGACGATCGTACCGGTACGCACCTTCGGTCCCGCCAGATCCTGGAGCACGGCGATCGGCCGTCCGACCGCCTCGGCCGCTCTCCTGACCGATGCCGCGACCGATGCGTGGTCCTCATGCGTTCCATGCGAGAAGTTGAGCCGGGCAACGTCCATGCCCGCTCCGGCGAGTGCCAGAACGGCATCATCCGAGGCGGTCGCGGGCCCGATCGTGCAGACGATGCGTGTACGAGACATCTGGCTCTCCTGTGGGCATGGTAGTCCGGCGAAACGGCGCGTCACATCGGCGGCAGAGCTATGCCGCCCTGTCGCCCGCGGGCGCGGGCGACTCGTAGCGTTCGTAGTAACCCACGAGCGTGCCGTCCGTATCGCGCACGGCGCGCATGTAGACCCTGTGCTTCTCGTTGTCCGTTATGAGACGTTCATCGTCCCCTGCGCGCAGGGCGTCGAGAACCTCCAGGATGACCCTGTTGGATTCGGCGTTGTGGCAGTCGAGCAGGTTCGTCCCGAGAAGAGCCTCACCCTCCGAATAGTGCGAGACCGCGGCTCGGTTCATGAAGACGATGGTGTGTTCGAGGTCGGCGACCAGCACCTCAGTGGGGATACTGTCGATGACAGAGCGAAGAAACCGTACATCGATGGCGGCCACTGACACCTCCGGATTCGCGTCGGTGCTGCCGGCGCTAGTCCTTGATCTCGGCCGCCAGTTCGGCGCCGGACCTTGCAGACAGAATGCGGAACTCCTCGCGTTCGAGGCTCTCATCGTCGGTCACCTCGATATTCCGCCGCGTCTCACGGCGCAGCCGCTTGAGATGCGCCTCGCGCTCTGTGAGCAGGTGGACGGCGACCTCGGGTGAGACGCTCAGCTCGAGCTTGCGGTCCCTGTGCGACGACGCCACACGACGTATGGCGCGCTCGATCATCAGCTGGATCGAATCCAGTGACAGGACCTTCCCCGTGCCCTCACAGCACGGGCACGGGTCCGTGTAACGGTGCAGAAGCGTCGGACGCACGCGCTGACGCGTCATCCGAACGAGCCCCAGCTCCCCGATCGGAAAGACCTTGCTTCGCGCGCGATCGCGGGAGAGCACCCGCTTGATCTCCTGGAGCACCTTGTCCCGGTTCGCCTCCGACGCCATGTCGATGAAGTCGCAGACGATGATACCGCCGATGTCCCGCAGGCGAAGCTGCCGCCCGATCTCGCGGGCCGCCTCCAGATTCGTCCGGAGGATCGTCTCCTCCTGGTTCTTCTTGCCGGTGTAACGACCGGTGTTGACATCGACCGAGATCAACGCTTCGGTGTGGTCGATGACGATGTAGCCGCCCTTCTTGAAGTAGACCTTCCTGCGAAGGCTCTTCTCGATCTCGCCCTCGATATCGTAGGCGTCGAAGATCGGCACGTTGTCCTTGTAGTACTCGACTCTGGAGCGAAGCTCAGGCGCCACGGTCCTCAGGTAGCCCATGATCTCCCGGTACCCGCGGCGCGAGTCGATGATGAGCCGCTCGACGTCCGTGGTGAAAACGTCGCGGACGAGTCCGGCGGTCAGGCCCATCTCGCGGTGGACCAGCGCGGGCGCCTCCTTCTTGTCCGCGCTGGCGTGGATCTTCGTCCACTGGCGCGCCAGGTACTTGACGTCCCGCTTGAGCTGGCGCTTGCTCATCCCCTCGGCGACGGTG
>CAZRAD010000247.1:0-1844 GCA_964597945.1 uncultured bacterium | reverse complement strand
GACCGCTCAGTACATGGTGACGTTCTACACCACCGACAACGGTTGTGGTCCGGGTGTTGCCGGCGGCGCCGGTATCAACCTCGACGACACCTGGTTCGAGGGCAGCACGGAGCCCATCAGCCCGGTCGAGGAGACCAGCTGGGGTCGCATCAAGAGGATGTACCGCTAACACACGACGAATCATCTGATTCTGCGGCAGATGGAAGCCCGTCGGTTCGCCGGCGGGCTTCGTCTATCCGGGAGCGGTGGTGGCGCATCGGCCGTGGGGTCCGCGCTCGACGAACGCTGCCGTGCCCCGCTCGAGACTCGAGCGACATGCCGTGTAACAGACCCGTTGCTGGCCGACTGGACTGTCTTATGCTATAATAGGCTCGAATTGCAGGGTCACACCCAGAATGGAGGACTCACATGACGATCACACGCCGCGCGGCCACTCTGGCGGCGCTCGCGATCGTGATCGTGCTGGGCCTGTGCGCCGCGGCGCCGGCAGGCGACGTTCCCATCTCCGACCCGGAGATCGAGGAGCTTCAGCGCGAGATCGATGCGAACGGATATCACTGGACGGCGAAGCGCACCTGGCTCACCGATCTCTCCGACGCGGAGAAGGCATCGATGCTGGGTCTGATCGTCCCTCCGGACGTCGCGAGGCGCGACGCCGTCATGACCGAGGACATGCTCCCGTTCCCGATCCGGCGCGACCATCCCGCATCGTTCGACTGGCGAGACTACGGCGGTGTCTCCGCCGTCACGAACCAGGGCGGCTGCGGAAGCTGCTGGCTGTTCGGCGCGATAGCCGCGCTCGAGTCGGCCGTCATGATCAACGAGGGCATCGAGTACGATCTCTGCGAGCAGCAGATACTCTCGTGCCGGACACCCGGAACCGGGTGCGGAGGCGGATTCCCGACATGGGCGTGGGGGTACATCCGCGATCACGGCGCCGCGCTCGAGCCGTGCATGCCGTACGAGGCCGACGACGAGGTTCCGTGCGACGATGCGTTCTGTCAGAAGTATGCGGCGGTCAACGAGTGGGCCGACATCCCGAATTCGATCGACGCGATCAAGACCGCGCTCGGCGTCGGCCCCGTCACGACCTCGTTCACCGTCTACAGTGATTTCTACGACTACGGCAGCGGCTGCTACGAGAATCCAGGGACCGACGGCACGAACCACTGCATGCTCATCTGTGGGTGGGATGACGATGCATGCGGCGGCGAGGGCGCCTGGCTCGTGAAGAACAGCTGGGGCGACGGCTGGGGCGATGACGGTTTCGTCTGGCTCAAATACGGGACGTGCAACGTCGGTGCGAACGCCCGGCTCCTCTACTACTATGCCGGCAACGAGATCGTGTACAGAAGCCATGACGTTGACGACTCGAGTGGTGACGGTGACGGGCGCCCGGATCCGGGCGAGACGGTCGGCGTCGACGTCGAACTCCGCAACGACATCCTCTCGCCGAACAGGACAGGCGTCTCGGCGACTCTCTCGACGGCAAGTCCGTACATCACGGTGACGCAGGCGAACTCCTACTATGGCGACATCGACACCGGCGAGTCGAAGACCGGCACGACGCCGTTCACGCTCGTCATCGACGAGTTCGCCCCGGCGGGTGAGCAGGTTGAGATGGTGCTGAATCTCACGGCGAACATGACCTACGCGGAGACCCAGACGTTCACGCTCGTGCTGGGCCCGATCCCCGTGCTTCTCGTCGACGACGACGGCTCGACGGGCACGGAGACCTACTTCGAGGAGTCCCTCGATCGAAACGGATACGTGTACGATCTCTGGACCGAGGATCTCGACGGGAATGTCACGGCCGGCAGGATGGACGACTATGAGGTCGTCAT
>CAZRAD010000246.1:0-1920 GCA_964597945.1 uncultured bacterium | reverse complement strand
GTGTGGTTCTCCTTGACGAGCACGGTCAGTCCATTGTCGAGCACGACCCGCTCGATGTCGCCGACCTCGACGTTGTCAATGGTGGTCTCGGCCTCGGTCGTGTCGTCCTCCGTATACGGCTCGAGGATGGCGATTCCGAGGTTGTCGTCGTAGAAGTAGCGGCTCGCGACATCCATGATCTCCTCGGCCGTGACCTCCTGGATGTGCTCGACGTAGAGCTCATCGAAGTCGGGGTTGCCCGTGCCGAGCTCCGACTGGCCGAGGCTGCTCGCGATGCTCTCCATGTCCTGTCGTCCGAGCCAGAACTCGGCGGTCTTCAGGCGCTTGGCCTTCTCGATCTCATCGCGCGAGACCTTCTTGCCTGTGACGGCGTAGAGCTCCTCGAGCACGGCGTCCACGGCGGCGTCGATGTTCGCCGGGTCGAGTTGCATCGAGACCACGAACGAGCCGGCGCCGTAGTTCGGCGTGCTCGACCACGATGTGATGCCGTAGACAAGCTGGAGTTCGTTGACGAGCCTCTGGTAGAGCCGGGAGCTCTCACCCTCCGACATGATGTGCGACAGCACGTCGAGCGGGTAGAGATCCGGGTCGGAGAGGGGCACCGTGTGGAAACCCATCATGACGTAGGCCATGTCGAGGTCGCGCTGAACGCGTCGCTCGCGACGGCCGAGCTGCGGAGGCTCCTCGGGGAACGTAGGCATTTCGATCGGCTTGCGCTCCCAGTCCGCGAACGCGGCGCGGATCTCCTCGTACGCCTCCTCGGCGTCGAAATCGCCGGCGACCACGAAGATCGTGTTGTTCGGAACGTACATGCGGTCCCTGTACGCGACGACATCGTCGCGCGTCAGGCGATCGAAGTTCTCTACGTAGCCGATGACCGGATACTTGGACGGGTGACGTTCGAACATCGTCTCACCGTAAAGCGCGTAGATGCGCCGGGCGGGCTCGTCATACCCCATGTTGATCTCTCGGGTGATGACGCCCTTCTGCGCATCGACCGCCTCCTGCGGGAACGACGCGTTCATCGACCAGTCGGAGAGGATATCGAGGGCCTTCGAGAAGTGCTCCGTCGATGTCTCGATGAAGTAGCAGGTGTGGTCCTTCGTGGTGTAGGCGTTCGACCCGCCGCCGATCGACTCGATCTCGCGCTCGATGTCCTCGAGCGTTCTCGTCGGCGTTCCGTCGCTCAGCAGGTGCTCAAGATAGTGTGAGATGCCGCATCCGAGGTACTCGGCCTCGTAGATGCTCCCGGCCCTGAAGTAGACCCGCATGTTGACGACGGGGGATGAGTGGTTCTCCTTGAGGATGACGGTCAGACCGTTCTCCGGCATGACCCGCTTGATGGTCTCGCCCGCGTTCGCCACGGCCGCCGTGGCCAGCACCACGATGAGGGCGAAGGCGAGGACTCTGGCACTCGTACGCATCGACATCTCCTTGTTCCGGCTTCTCCGATTCTCCTACTCACAGAGCGGCCGCCGGCACGGCACCCACACGGGGGCGTGCTGCGGCGGACCGAGTGTCTGGGATTCAAGATGTTAGACAACATCATAGCGCAGGCGTTGCACAGGTTCAAGAGCCTGGAGGGCCGCCGAGGAGCGGTCGGGACGCCGCATTTCCTGAAACATGGATGTCTGAAGGGGGGTCATAGAGGCGTCACCAGGGTCGTGCCGCCGCGCAATCGGCACGCCCATCCGGCAGCGAGAGGATTCGCCCTCCTCTCAACGCCAGACGAGCCCACTCCGACGCCTCCCGTTCGGACGGGCCCGTCTGTATCTCCTGGCCCGTCTGCGGGGTCTTCGAGCCGCCTGAAGGCGCCGCGGTGCCTCGATGTTCCCGCACAGCGCCGGCGGGCCGTGTTGCCTCAATGTCCCCACTGTGTTTGAATGACGTGTCACTCCATCCATCGAAGAGCCCATCACC
>CAZRAD010000245.1:0-1923 GCA_964597945.1 uncultured bacterium | reverse complement strand
CCGTCGTCGTTGCTGACGAGTATGGTCGGTCTGGTCTCGCTCACGGTCGGCCTATCTCCAGAAGAGGCTTCGCCACACGAGCCTGAGGAAGCGCAGCGTGTCGACGAACTTATTGATATGGCTTATGCCGCCGGTGTAGATCGACTCGATCGGAATGGCGCCGATCGAGAAGCCACGCCTCCCGGCGCGGATGAGGATCTCGGACTCCGTGTCGTATCGCGAGGTCACGAGCTTCATGCCGTCGACGACCGGCGTCCTGATGGCCCGGTACCCGCTCTGGCTGTCAGGGATGTCATGTCCTGCCAGATGCGAGACGACGCGTGACGTCGTCCGGTTCGTCCAGACGCGGAGCGGCGGCATGTCACGGACCGCGTCCATCCGGGAACCGACGACCACATCCAGACCGTTCTGCTCGATCGCATCAAGGAACGCTGGAATGCTGGCCGGGTCGTGCTGTTCGTCACCATCCATTGTGATGACCGTGTCGTACCCCTCTCCAACAGCATACCGGAAGCCGGTCGCGAGTGCAGCGCCCTTGCCGAGGTTCACGGGATGCTCGACGACCACGGCACCCGCGTCCTCAGCGACCCTGGTCGTTTCGTCGGTCGAGCCGTCATTGACGACGAGGATATCGAGGCCGAGATCGAGCGCATGGACCGCACGGATGACGTTCGCCACGTGTGACTCGAGGTTCTTGCAGGGGATGATCACGAGCGTTCTCATACATCTCTCCCGCGGCGCTTACTTCCGTTGCGCTCTCGGAGACCGTGCGACTCGTTGACGGCCTCTCTGGCTCGTTTGTCCGCGCGTCGCCTCGAGCGGCGCTGCCTGCTCTTACGCGAGCGCAGTCGATCCCTGCACTCGACACCCCATGTCGGCCGAAAAGCGAACCACTGTTCGGGGTGCTCGCGGATGCGAGACTCCATGTAGGCGAGGCACTCGTCGACGCACGCGCGGATGTCGGCCTCGGCGTCATCAGTTACGGCTACCTCGATCGGGGCACCGATGGTGAAGTCGTATCGCCCGTCCTCCTGCATCATGCAGAACGTCGGCACGAGCTTCGCGCCGAACTTCCTGCCGAGAACGGCGTGACCATCGGGGGCCAGGAACTCCTGGCCGAAGTACGTTGCGGTGATGCCCTGACCGGTCACGGCGCGGTCGACCGCGATCGCCACCACTGCATTCCTCCTCAGGGCGCGATAGATTCGAGTGACCGATGTCACCGGAACCGGCACGGTTCCCTTGGACATCCGGAGCTCGTCGAAGAACCGGCTCACTCTGGAGTCCTCATGCAGGTCGACGAGAACATTGATCGGGATCCCCGCGATGCCGACGAGGGCCACTGCGAGTTCCCAGTACCCAAGATGGGCGGATACGGAGATGACCGGACCGTCCTTTGTCATCTCCCCGAGTCGCTGCGCGGCTTCCAGACTCCCCGGTGTGAAGATCTTGTCGACGTTGTGTCGCGTCAAATGCGGCAGATGAACGAACTCATACACGAATCGGCCGAAGTTCGCGAAGATGTCCATCCGGAGCTTCCTGAGTTCGGCGGGTGACTTCGTTGTCCCGAATGCCACCTCGAGGTTCCGGTAGAGTATCGTCCGGTTTCGCTGCTGCAGGTGGCACATCAAACGGCCCACCGCAGACGAGACACGCCGTGCGATGGGCTCCGGAACCCACTTGACCAGGAATTCTGAGAAGCGGTAGACGCGGTACACAGACACGGTGCCGTCACAGTTTCTGGCCGAGCGTTGATTGGTTGTGATGGTCGGGGCGACTGGATTCGAACCAGCGACCCCTAGCCCCCCATGCTAGTGCGCTACCTGACTGCGCCACGCCCCGACGGACAACAATCTAGCACGGACAGCTCCGGCTGACAAGGGCGAATGCTCGCTCATGTTCCGGCGTGTTCGGACTTGGGGT
>CAZRAD010000244.1:0-1934 GCA_964597945.1 uncultured bacterium | reverse complement strand
CGCAAGCTGCCACCGGCGGGGCGGCGCGGGGCGACAGCTGCAAACGCCTGTTAGGCGACGTCTCCAGATGCTACGAGCGTCACCTGAACAGAGCCTTGATCCTCCCCCAACTCGTGGTCTCCACCGGGTCAGGCCATTGTGCCCACAGCGAACCCAGCGCAGGAGTCAGCTCTCCGCCGCCGAGCGCACCGAACCCCTGAAGACCATCCTGGATGTACTCGTACGTCTCATCGAGGAAGATGTACCCCGTGTCTAGCACCCACACTTCAATGTGCTGCGCATTCGGACCAGTCTCCCAGATACGAATGGTGTGCCAGCCCTCGAGCGGCCCCTCTGTGGTGTGCCGGGCGGACCGCAGCACGGTCGCGTTGTGCCACATGTACGAGCCGTCGGGGTACTGCTCCGGACTGAGGTTCTGCCAGCTGCACTCCGCGAAGGTGTATGCCCACTCCCCCGACGAATCGTCGTGGGACAACCAGAGACATCGCCCTGCGGTCGGGTCACCGGAGGTGATTCGCCACGCGAACGCCCAGTTACTCCCGCGGACGACCAGTTCGTAGTAGGCACCCAGATTGCGGCCTCGATCTCGGCATCGGCGGGTGTAGTAGACTGCGCCGCCGTCTATGTGTGTGAACGAACTGTCGTCGATCAGGAATCGGCCATCGGACTCCGAATAGCCCGTCCAGTGCCACTCCGCCGGGAATGATCCGTCGGGAAGCTCGAAAGTGTCCTCGTATCCAGCGGCCGGACCGCCCTGTGCCAGGCCGACCGTGACACTCGCAAGAACGACGATGACTACGATGGATGCGAGCGCTCTCGGCTTCCGCACTTCAGCTCGAACGCTCATGCTTGTCCCTCTCTTGACGTCGCCTAACGAAACGCGTTTCAGTTGCGGGCGCCAGCGTGGCGCGGCGGGTGCTGCGGCGAAGCCGCGCTAGCAGTCCGCCGTGACACGCAAGCACGGCAGCTGCAAACGCCTGTTAGGCCGCGACCCCCGGACTCTGCAGCACCACCTAGTCCCGGTACATCGCTTTGATCGCACCCCAGCTTCGAGCCTCCACGGAAGTGCTAACGGGGTCCTTCCCTACACCCCCATGGTTGGCAACCTCGTAGAAGTGAACGTCCTCGTCGCAATCCACCACCCAGCGCGGGTAGTCATCATGATCCCGAATCTCGATGTCGGCCGCGCCGGTGAAATAGAACCCGTCCAGCCTCGCCAGATACACGATCTCACCTGACGGCATGCACTCAGTGGAATCCAGCGTGACCCCAGCCTCCAAGGAGCCCAGAGCCAGACCGCCAGGGAGAAGATTCTCGAAGCCCAGAGGCGCCAGCACGCCGGACGGAACGACCCTCACAGCGAATGAGGCGGTCGTGAAGTCATCGGTCCCGCGGAGCGCGACGAAAGCCTCGAAGGACGTGTATGGAAGCGGATCGATGCGTGTGACGACCTCCAGGTAGTTCTGTGCATCACCTGCGAAGTCGACGAAAATCCCATAGGGTCCGTCGACAGGGAAGCCGTCGTCCGCAAGATCGAACTCCACCACATCGTACACGGATGGGTTGGATGTGTACTGCACCCTGACTTCGAATCTGCCCCCGTTGGGTAGATCGTCCCAGCAAGGTGGATCGGACCAGCCAATCTCACCATCGTTGTTGCTCACACCGATTGGGATCCAACTGCTCCACCCCCAGCCGTAGTCGTAGCGGAAGGAGACTTCCACCACGTCGCCTTCGGCGGGATCGATGTCCGAGTCCCACCGCACCTCCGAGGGCGCGCACGAGTACTCGCCACTCTCTGGCAGGGTGATCTCGATGTACTCCGCGTGCAGCAGCGCGGGAAGGAAGAGAAGCACGCAAAGCGAGATGCTGACTGCGTGTCTCATGCTCTCCTCCCTGCTGGAGCCAGTCCATCTGACTCCCGGTTCATGACT
>CAZRAD010000243.1:0-1938 GCA_964597945.1 uncultured bacterium | reverse complement strand
GACCGACGATTGGCGGAGTCGCTTTCTCTTCGTGGCGGACGATGTCTGGTCCTATGGCAGCGACATCAACTTCTACACGCGCAAGGAGACGAGCGAGGGGAAGTTCACGACGGAGTCGATCACGATGGGCGAGACCGTGTCGGCTTCGCCGGCGATGATCGACACGAGCATGTTCATGCTGCGGCGACATACCGACGGGCTCCATGGTGATGCGACGCAGGACGATTTCTTCGAGTCGTTCTTCCACGTGCGGGACAACGTGACCCCCGAGCTCATCGATGAGATCAACGAGGGCGTGCTTCTTCTGAACTTCCAGGGTCACGCCAACCGGGCCATTCTCACACACGAGGGTCTTCTCTACGACAATGACAGCGGCTTCTACTATGACATCGACGAGCTCAGCAACGACGACATGCCGTTCATCTTCTTCGGGTTCGCGTGTTCGATTGCCGAGTTCTTCCACTACAACGAGGGCAGCGGGTACGAGTGTCTGCCCGAGCAGATGCTCCATCTCGCCGACAACAAGGGCGCGGTCGCGTGCTTCGCCAGCACCGGGCTCGAGTACCTCACGCCCAACATCACCTACAACAAAAAGATCATGGAGGCGATGTTCACCGACACGACCCCTCCGGGTTCGCCCGAAGAGTACTTCTGGCCCAGGTGGTCGCTCGGGGGCATCCTCGGGAAGGCCGCCGTCAAGTACGTGACATCGACGGGCTCGGGCATCGCCGCGCGCCGCTTCGTGCTGCTTGGTGATCCGCTCCTGCACATCGAGACATCGCCGCCGTCGATCCAGCTGACCGTGAACGGTGTTCCGTACGTCAGCGGCGACTACCTCGAGGCCGTGGGCGAGGCCCCCATCACGATCGTGGCCGACATCATCGACGAGGTCGAGATCGATCCGACGTCGATCGTGCTCGAGGAGAGCGACATCGGCACGATCGCTCCTGAGCTTTACACGGTGGAGGCAATCACCGACACGGTGGGACAGCAGAGCCGCTGGTACCGGGTGACCTACACCACGACCGTCCGCGACTGGAGCTACGACATCAAGCTCCGCGCGACCGACGTCAACGGTGTCACGACCCGGTTCGTACTGCACATTGCCGAGGGCTCGCGGATCCTGATCCGCGACGTCGCCAACCATCCGAACCCGTTCGATCACTCCACCCGCATCATCTACCTGCTCAACCAGAGCGGGGCGGATGTGCAGATCAGCATCTACACCGTCGGCGGCCGGCGCATCCGTGTGCTTGAGAACGCACCGGGCGATCTCAACTACAATGAGATCGAATGGGACGGCACTGACGACGAGGGCGACCGCGTCGCCAACGGGCTATACCTGTACGTCATCGAAGTGCGGGGCGAGGACGGCACGAACGCAACGTCCGATGTCGGCCGCATGGTGAAGATGCGGTAGACGCAGATGGGCGAGATGCTGACAGGCAGCGTGAACGCTGCCCCCGAGGATCTGATGACCGACGCGGGCTCCGCCACGACGATGGCTGAGCTCGCCGTCGCACTTGAGGGCCACGGTCTGTTCTGGCCGCCGGCGACGCTGGTGCCGCCGGAGCAGACTCTGGGTGAGATGCTCTCGCGTGCGCCGAGCGGGAACACGCGACTCGGCTCCACGATCCGTCGGTACGTTCTCGCGCTCGAGGTGCGGCTTGCGGACGGCTCGACCACGCGTGCGGGCGCGCGCACCGTGAAGTGTGTGACCGGATACGATCTCAAGCAGCTGTTTATCGGCTCGCGCAACTGCCTCGGTGTGATCCTCGGAGCTACGCTCCGGCTTGAGACCGAGGCGAACCGCGCGGCGGTCGAGCGGCGTATGGAGCAGGACTTCGCCGGTCTCGAGGGTGCGAGAACGCCCGAGGCTCCCGTGAACTCGTCGATGCCGGCCGGTCACTCCGGCAACCAAGCCGCGGGCGGGTGGCG
>CAZRAD010000242.1:0-1953 GCA_964597945.1 uncultured bacterium | reverse complement strand
GGACGCGCGATGGCTTACCACCCCCGCCTCCGGCGAACATGAGATACAGGTACCGGAAGAGACCGTAGACGACGAAGGGCACCGTGTAGACCAGACCGGCGCTGCCGACCTTCTCGACCGTCCCCGGCCAGATGGTGTAGATGGCATACGAGACGATGGTCGACGCAGTGACCACGCCGATGAGCGAGTTAACGAGGTCGGGCGGGTAGTGCTCGAGCGTCGCTCGGTGCTTGCCGGCGACCTCGCCAAGCGTGATCACCTCGGCGCGGCGCTTCCCCAGCCCGAGGAAGAGCGCGAGGAAGAACGTACAGACGAGCAGCCACGGCGAGAGTTCGGTCGCGGGTGCGGCGACACGGAGCACCTCGACGCTCGCCACAGCACGCAGGACGAACCCGACCGCGATCGCGACAACGTCGAGAATGACCATGCGTCTCAGGACGAGGCTATAGAGGATGTTCAGTGCCAGGAATCCAACGCTCGTGTGACCGAAGGTCGGGTGAATCGAGTACGACCAGATTGCCGCAACACTCGCGAAGAGAACCGCTACCGTTGCTGCGAGACCGACCGGGAGCGCGCCGGAGGCGAGCGGACGCCGTCGCTTCTCGGGGTGACGTCGATCCTTCTCGAGATCGACGATGTCGTTGAGCACATAGACGGCGCCTGAGAGCAGGCAGAAAACGGTCGCGCCTGCGACCGCCAGAAGGACGAGGCGGCTGTCGGCAAGACCTCCCGCGAATATGAGTCCCGCGAAGAGTACCGAGTTCTTGGTCCACTGATGCGGACGCAGGGTGATTACGAGTCCCGAAAGCGCTCGCATGCCTCCTCCGTTCAGGTCAGGATGTCCTTGAGCTTGGTGACAATGAGGTCGACCGCGACGACGTTCTTCCCGCCCTCCGGAATGATGACGTCCGCATAGCGCTTGCTCGGCTCCACGAACTGGAGATGCATCGGCCGGACCGTATCGAGATACTGCTCGATGACCTGCTCCGCCGTGCGCCCACGCCTGACCATGTCGCGCCTCAACCTTCGAATGAACCTCTCATCCGCATCCGTGTCGACGTAGAGCTTGATATCAAGAACGTCTCGTATCTCCCGCACGGCGAGGACGAGGATACCCTCGAGCAGGACGATCCGCGCAGGGCGGATGGTCAGCGTCTCCAACTTCCTGGTGTGGGTCTCGTAGTCGTAGAGAGGCTTCTTGATCGTCTCGCCGGACTTCAGCGCGGTCAACTGCTCGAGCATCAGATGGTTCTCGAATGCGTCCGGATGATCGTAGTTGATCGTAACCCGCTCCTCGAACGGGAGGTGGCTCCGGTCCCTGTAGTATGAGTCGTGATGGATCGTCACAACGCTCGCGCCCGGGAAGTGCTTGAGCACCTCCTTGGCGACCGTCGTCTTCCCCGATCCGGTACCGCCCGCGATTCCGATGATGACCGGTTCCACTCAACCCTCCTGCGGGAACATCTCGGCCTCGACGATTTCACAGATCGCGTGGCCGACCGCGATCTGAGCCTCCTGTACGTGCTGTGTGCCGGTGACCGGGACGCACACCGCGATGTCACTGGCTGCGGCCATGCTCCCACCCTCACCGCCCACCAGCGCAACCGTCAGGATCCCGCGCTCCCGCGCCTCCTCCAGCGCCCGGAGAACATTCGGGGAAGACCCGCTCGTCGAGATGCCGACCAGCACGTCACCCGTTCGACCGAGGGCCTCCACCTGGCGCGCGAAGACCTCATCGTACCCGAAGTCGTTCGCCACGGCCGTGAGGACGGATGCGTTCACCGTCAACGCGAGCGCCGGCAATCCGGGCCGGTCGAGTTTGAGGCGCCCCGCCAGCTCCGCGGCCAGATGCTGCGCATCAGCCGCGCTTCCGCCGTTTCCGCAGAACAGCACCTTGCCGCCCGAGCGGAACGCTGCGAGACTCGCTGCCGCGACGTCGGCCGCGACGCCCGG
>CAZRAD010000241.1:0-1954 GCA_964597945.1 uncultured bacterium | reverse complement strand
GTCGCCGAGGCATGGATGCGGACGCCCGAGAGCGACCTCGTCACGCTCGAAGTGGTCAAGGGCGACTTCGACGCGGCCGACGACTGGATCGTGGAACGCGCCGCCCCGGGCGACCTGGTTATCACCGCCGATATCCCGCTGGCCGACCGCTGCCTGAAGGCGGGGGTCCGCGTGCTGGGTCATCGCGGCCGTGAGTTCACCGAGGATTCGATCGCCGAGGCGATGGCCCGCCGTGAGATTGCCGCGGAGCTTCGCGAGATGGGCGTCCAGACCGGCGGTCCGAAGCCCTTCGCGAAGGGCGACCGCTCGCAGTTCCTCCAGGCACTGGACGTCATCCTGACGGCCATGACTCGCGAATAGCCGACGCGGACCATCGGTCGTCGGAGTCAGCTCGGCGCGCGCCTTTCCACCGGCTCCACACGCGGGTGCGGCGTCGGGCGGCCACTTGCGCCATCTCCCGCCCACTGCTAAACTGACCGTACCTCGTCGCTGTCCAACGCATCGTGCTGCACGAGCTTGGCATCGACGCTGCCAGAGACCATCGCGAACCGCGGCGCGGGCCCACGAACAGGCCGGCGCGGCGGCTATGTGCGTTCATACACCACCGAGAGGAGACCCATGACTGATGAGACGAGAGCGGGAGGCGATCTAGCCGCCGTCGAGGCGCTCGCCGGAGCGCGCGACCGGATCCTCAGCGAGATCCGCAAGGTCATTGTCGGGCAGGACGCGGTCATCGAGGAGCTGCTGATCTCCATTCTCGCCAATGGACACTGTCTTCTGATCGGCGTGCCTGGTTTGGCGAAGACCCTCATGGTCAGCACGCTCGCGGGCGTGCTCGACCTGTCGTTCAATCGCATCCAGTTCACGCCGGACCTGATGCCGTCGGACATCACGGGCACCGACATCATCGAGGAGGACCCGGGAACCCACGCGCGGAGCTTCAAGTTCATCCGGGGCCCGGTATTCGCCAACGTCGTCCTCGCCGACGAGATCAACCGGACGCCTCCGAAGACGCAGGCCGCGCTCCTTCAGGCGATGCAGGAGAAGCAGGTGACGGCGGGCGGCAACACCTACCCGCTTGAACTCCCGTTCTTCGTGCTCGCCACGCAGAACCCGATCGAGCTCGAGGGGACGTACCCGCTTCCCGAGGCGCAGCTCGACCGGTTCATGTTCTCCATCCACGTGGCCTACCCGACCGCGTCGGAGGAGAAGGAGATCGTCGAGTCGACCACGAGCGCCTACGTGCCGGATCTTGAGAAGGTGCTCTCGGGCGCCGACATCATCGAGCTCCAGAAGCTCATTCGCCGTGTCCCGGTGCCGGACCACGTCCTCGACTACGCCGTGAAGCTCGCGCGAAGCTCGCGCCCGACGGACGGATCGCCGGAGTTCGTACGCGACTGGGTCAGCTGGGGGGCCGGTCCGCGCGCCTCGCAGTATCTCGTGCTGGGAGCGAAGACGCGCGCCATTCTGCGCGGGAAGTATGCGCCCGAGACCGAGGATGTCCGCGCGGTGGCGGGTCCGGTGCTCAGACACCGCATCGTCACGAACTTCAACGCCGAGGCCGACGGGGTGTCGTCGCAGAGCATCGTCGACCGGCTCGTCGAGCACAGCGGATAGCGACTGCCACATGAACCAGACGCGCTGAGGAGCCGATGAGCGCAGAGTCCTCCAGAAGATTCCTCGACCCCGCGGTCGTCTCGAAGCTCGCGACGATGGAGATTCGCGCGCGCCTGGTCGTTGAGGGGTTCGTGACGGGCCTGCACAGGAGCCCGTACAAGGGGTTCAGCGTCGAGTTCGCCGAGCATCGGCAGTACATGCCCGGCGATCCGCTCAAGCACATCGACTGGAAGGTCTTCGGGAAGACCGACCGGTTCTACATCAAGGAGTACGAAGAGGAGACGAACCTCCGCGGGTATGTGCTGCTCGATGCGAGCGGGTCGATGGCGTACGGCAC
>CAZRAD010000240.1:0-2004 GCA_964597945.1 uncultured bacterium | reverse complement strand
CGATGATGTCACCTTCGCCGGAACCGTGGAGGAGATCCAGGCGATCGTCGACGAGAACTACGAGGAGACCGTCTACTCGATGGCGAACGGCCGCGGACTCTCGTTCTCCGAGATGGAGTCGCTGGCCGATGGCCGTCTCTACACGACGCCCGACGCCATCGAAGCCGGACTCGTCGATGAGGCGGGACTCTACGCCGATGCCAAGCGCGTCGCGATCGAACTCGCCGGCCAAGAGGCACCGGACGACCCGACGGACATCGGGCTCGTCGACGTCTCGACCTGGGAGAACAAGCAGTACGACTGGAACTACGGTCCGATGATCGCCGTCATTGGCGCCTACGGTGGTATCGGCACCGGAGAGGGTGGACACGACCCGCTCCGTGGCGGCCAGTCCATCGGTTCGGAGACGCTCGTCCGACAGCTGCGTTCGGCGCGCAAGAGCGACCGCGTCGAGGCCGTGGTCTTCCGCATCAACAGCGGCGGCGGTGACGCCATCGCATCGGACATCATCTGGGACGAGGCGAAGAGGCTCGCCGAGGTGAAGCCGCTCATCGTCTCGATGGGCAACGTGGCGGCCTCGGGCGGGTACTTCATCGCATGTCCCGCGGACTACATCTTCGCGGATCCGCTCACGCTCACGGGCTCGATCGGTGTCGTCTTCATGAAGCCGATCATGTCGGGGCTCTACGATAAGATCGATGCGACGTACGAGACGTTCAAACGAGGTGAGTACGCGGACGCATGGTCTGATCTCCGACACTTCACCGAGGAAGAGACGGCCATGGCGGAGAGGACCATGGACTTCGTCTATGAGGACTTCATGCAGAAGGTGGCGGACGGTCGCGACCTTCCGATGGCCGACGTCCGGGAGATCGCGCAGGGTCGCGTCTTCACGGGAACCAAGGCACTCGAGATCGGGCTCATCGACGAACTCGGCGGACTCACCGATGCCATCGGGCACGCGTGCCACGAGATCGGCACGACGCCCGACGACGCAACGCTTTTGATGTACCGCGACAAGACGTCGTTCATGGACGTCTTCATGTCGTCCGCGACGTCGAAGCTCGGCCTCTGGAGGCTTCTCGACTTCGGCCCGGACAGCGCGGGCGAGATGCTCCAGATGCGCGCGATGATCGAACCGCTCGAAAGGTAGCGCCGCCCAGGCGACTCCGCGAGGCAGGTCGACGCACGCACGACACGCTCGCGTGATCAACCGCTCCGGCAAGAGGTCTGAACACGAAGAGGGGCCGCGGAAATCACCCGTGGCCCCTCTCTCTATCGAGCGCGCTCCGTCACACCGGTACTCGGGTGCGCGAGACCTACTTCAAGAGCACCATCTTCATCACATCCGTTTGCCGTCCCGCTGCGAGCTCGCAGAAGTACATGCCCGACGGCAGTCCGTCGGCATCGAACGAAACGCTATGACTGCCGTGCGAGTACTCCCGCTCGGCGAGTGTATCTACGAGCCGCCCCTTCACATCGTAGATCCTGAGCGTCACATCGCAGGTCTCGCTGATCGTGAACCGGATGGTCGTCGTCGGGTTGAACGGGTTCGGGGTGTTCTGGCGAAGCACCGGCCGACGGACCATCTCGTCACCGGGGTCGCACACCGCCGTCTCCGGGTCCCACCCGGCGAGCGCCGCCCAGAGCCACCAGCACGCATAGGCCTTCTGGTTGGCGTTGAGAGGCTGGGTGTGCGCCGCGGAGCAACTGTACCAGTCCACCCCCTCGACGTGCGCGTCCTGCCACTCGATCGCCCAGTTCCCGCCGGTGTAGTAGCACCCGTCATCAACGAACCGGTCGCCGAAGTACTCGGCGTCGGGGTCGTAGCACTCGATGTCATAGAAGTCGTAGAGGACCTTGTCGTTGGCGATGCAGTAGTCGCGGATCTGCTGGTTCCGGATGTGGAGGTTGCCCTACAGCCCCGAACCGTCGGTGTGGCCGGTCATGTAGACGAACGTCACACCTGGGTAGTCGAGTTCCAGCTGCGTCATGGGAGCGAGG
>CAZRAD010000239.1:0-2011 GCA_964597945.1 uncultured bacterium | reverse complement strand
TGTCGATCTGGGGCCTCCGCGGCGTGCTGTTCGCGGACCTCGGCGCCGCGTGGGATGAGGAGTTCCGCGGCGTCAGCCGGGAGGACGCGGTGCGCTTCCAGGACATCAAGGCGAGCTATGGCATCGGCGCCAGGATGCGCTTCGGGTACTTCGTGCTCCGCTACGATCTGGCGTGGCCGACCGATCTGCAGACGAAGGGCGATCCGGTCTCGCACTTCGCCATCGGGGCTGAGTTCTAGATGCGCCCGGGGTCGGCGGAACCCGTGTGTCAAGACCTCTCTCTGTCAGGAAACCCCTGCTTGAAACGGGAAGGGCCGTGACGAAGACGACGACGTACCTCGACAACCTCAATCCAGTGCAGGAACGAGCGGTCCGCCACGGTGACGGGCCGCTGCTGGTGCTGGCCGGGGCCGGCAGCGGCAAGACGCGCGTGCTCACACGACGGATCGCCTACCTGATCGAGGAGCAGGGTGTGAGCCCGCGCCGCATCCTCGCTGTGACGTTCACCAACAAGGCCGCCGGCGAGATGAAGCGCCGCATCGTCGAGATGCTCTCACGCGATGTCGCCCTGAACTGGGTCGGGACCTTCCACTCGATGTGCGCGCGACTGCTGCGGATCGAGGCGGACTGGGGGTGGTGGACGCGCGACTTCACGATCTACGACATGACCGACCAGCTCGACCTCGTGAAGAACTGCATGGGCAGGCTCGGCATCTCGACGACGACGTTCACCCCGAAGTCCTTCCTCAATGAGATCTCACGCGCGAAGGACGTCCTTCTGACGGCGGAGGACTACGCGAGCCGCGCCGGCAACCGCTTCGAGCAGACCGCCGCGCGAGTCTACGCTGAGTACGAGAAGGGTCTCAGGGAGAACAACGCGTTCGACTTCGACGATCTCATCAAGGAGGTCGTCCAGCTTCTGCGGCGGGAGCCGGAGCTGGGACGCTCATACGCCGAGCGATTCCTCCACGTGCTCGTCGACGAGTACCAGGACACGAGCCACGCGCAGTACGCCCTGGTCAACCTGCTCTCGTGCGTGCACCGCAACATCTGTGTTGTTGGTGACGACGACCAGTCCATCTACGGCTGGCGCGGCGCCGACATCACGAACATCCTCGACTTCGAGAAGGACCACCCGGACGCGATCACCCTGCGGCTCGAGCAGAACTACCGCTCGACCGCGCGCATCCTGGCGGCCGCGCACGACGTCGTGAGCAACAACGAACGTCGCAAGGAGAAGGAGCTCTGGACCGAGCGCGAGGACGGCGCTCCCGTTCGGTTCACGCGTGTCTCGAACGAGTACCAGGAGGCCGACGAGATCCGCGACCTCGTCCTGACGCTCGTGAACAAGCGCGGGGAGGAAAGGAAGCGGATACTGTTCAACAGGATGAAGAAGGTCGACTACCTGACCAAAACGGTCACCACTTTCCTTTACCCCGACGACGTGAAGGGAACCAAGTTCCTGGTCGAGGAGGTCAAGGGCGGCGACGACATCCAGAAACTCTTTTTACCGGCGCTCGACAAGATCCGGCGCATCTCCTCCTCGCAGAAGAAGCAGAGCTTCATGGGCACCGACTTCAGCTTCGGCGACCTGCAGTCCCGCGACCCCGAGAAGGGAACGCACAACCGGGTCGGCGAGGACAAGATGCACGACCACGACTGCTACATGGTGGAGTCGGTCCCCGCACCCGACAGCGACTCCGAGTACAGCAAGACCCTCTCCTACGTGCGAAAGGACAACTACCTGCCGGTGCGGGTCAAGTTCTTCGACAAGGACGGGGAGCAGGTCAAGGAGCTGCACACCGAGGACCACTACCTGCAGGACGGCATCTGGATGGCCCGCCGCACGATCATGATGAACCTGCGCAAGGGCTCCAAGACCATCCTGGAGATCGTGGAGCAGAAGAACAACTCGGGCATCAAAGACGACTTTTTCTCCGATCGATTCCTGCGCGCTAAGACCCAGTACTGAGCATCCGACGGGGCCGATGCCCATCCGCAAGCGATACAG
>CAZRAD010000238.1:0-2019 GCA_964597945.1 uncultured bacterium | reverse complement strand
CCGCGCAACCTGGGGGATCACATTCTCAACGGGCAGACAACGCCCGAGGTCATCTTCCTCGCCATCCTGATGGGGGCGCTCGCCTTCGCGAACTACGGGCTGTTCATGTGGCGCGAGGGGATCACGTTCGCCGTCGATACCGCCCGGACCCCTCTCTACATGAGAGCGATGACGGTCTCGTATCTCACAATCGGCTACTGCCAGTTCGCCAACATCCTCTCACGGCGCTATGAGCTCCGAACGCTGTTCAGCCGCACGTTCTGGACGAATCGCGTGCTTCTCTGGTCGATCCTCGTCTCGATCGGTCTGACGATAACGGTCGCCTACGCTCCGTTCATCAGCGACTTCCTTTCGTTCCGCGGACCGACGGCCACCGATTGGCTGTTCGTGCTCGGCGCAGCGGGCGTCTATCTGCTCGCCTTCGAGCTTCTCAAGCTCGGGAAGCGCATCAAGGCCCGCTGAGACACCTTTCGGGGCTCCGCTGGCCCGCCTCTTGCAGCACTCCGACCAAATTCACACGCGACCGTGTAACGACGGCCGCCGGGAGCCCCCGGCGCGCCGTCGGCGCGGCGTATCCCTGATGGCTGGAGCACCGGAGGAACAGGATGAGAGAGAACAGAACGAGAGTGATGGTGGCCGCAGTGGCACTCTGCATCATCCACGTGGCGCTCGCGGCACCCGCGCTCGCAGGACCGGTCGCATTCCGCGGATGGCGCCTGGACGGCACCGGACTGTTCGTGCGGGGAGACCACGGCAGGATCGAGCCCGTGGGGTCGATCGTATCGGCCGCTCGCGGCTGGGACGAGACTGCCGCGGCGTCCGGTTATGAGGACCAGGTCGCCGGATTCGAGAGGACGAGCGACATCGGGGCACAGGATGCGTCGGGGTGGCGGAATGCATCAGAACCCCGCGAGTGGGACGAACGCACCCCGGATGAAGAGGCGCTCAGAGGATGGTGGGGCGAGTCGGAGGACGACGCCAGAGCCGACGACCGGTATCACGCGTATGCCGACGGTGCTGAGATGTAGACACACCCGGCGAGAGTGAACCCGCGGAGAATGCGGCTGCTAGCCACACAGACCAAGTGTTGCATTCCCGGCATGAATGCGCTAGCATCTACTTGGTCTGCTTCTTGCAAAATAGTCGTTCGGAAGTCAGCGCTCCGATGAGCGCACGCACAATGGAGAGAGAGGCCCGCAGGGCGATCGCGGGTCGGGGTCAGAGAACCTGCCCGGCGGACACGGAGGACGTCCGCTGGGTGCGCACACAAGGGGGAACCAATGCGCTACGTTCTCATCAGCATGCTGGTGCTGGTCATGGCCGTTGGCGTTGCGTCCGCCAAGAAGGACTGGACGCAGCCTGAGACGATGAGCCGCGGCAATCTCGACTGCACGATGGCGACAGTCATCCAGTGCGGCGATCTCATCACCGGCGACACGACGAACGCCCCGAACAACGTCGAGGTGTACTCGTGCACGGGTTGGCCCGAGACGGGCAACGAGTTGGTCTACGAGCTCACGCTCGACGACTGCTACATCGTCACGGTCGCGCTGCTGAACATGTCGGCCGACTTCGACGCGTTCCTGCTCGGCAGCTGCGACGAGGATGACTGCCTCACCTACGGCGACACCGGCTTCACGTCCGAGTGTCTCCTTCCGGGCACGTACTACATCGTCGTCGACGGCTACAACGGCGCCATCGGCACGTTCGAGATGGAGATCATGTGCGAGCAGTGTGACTGCCCGACGCCGCCGTGCTGCCCGAGCCTCTACACCTGCTACGATGTCGACTTCAACGTTACCGACGTCTTCACGACCCAGGAGTGCCTGGGCGGTCCGGCATGGGACTGGGGCGTTCCGGTCGGCATCCCAATGGTCGCCTGTGATGACGTCCCCGTGACGAACATCCTCGGCACGCAGATCGGCGGCGACTACATCGAGAGCGGCGAGGCCGCCGTGATCGGTCCGTTCGAGATCACCGACTACTGCTGGTGCCTTGAGCTCTGCCACTACTACGACA
>CAZRAD010000237.1:0-2019 GCA_964597945.1 uncultured bacterium | reverse complement strand
CTAGTTCCCACGAACCAGACTTCTTCCAGACTGTTCACACACTGAGAGGTGCGGTCGTGATCATCGTCAGCGCATGTCTCATCGGACTTCGTACGCGGTACGAGGGCGACGACCGTCTCATCGCTGCCATCAGAGAACTCGTCGAGCGGGGAGAGGCGATGCCCGTCTGTCCGGAACAGCTTGGGGGACTGCCGACACCGCGGCCGCCTGCGTGCTTCGCAGGCGGTGATGGAGAGGCCGTGCTCGCCGGCTGCGCCCGGGTCATCGCTGAGTCCGGCGACGATGTCACGGCGCAGTTCCTGCGCGGCGCCGAGGAGACACTCGCCCTGGCCCGGACCGCAGGGGCCACACGCGCCATCCTGAAGGCCCGGAGCCCATCCTGCGGGTGCGGCAAGGTCACGATCGACGGGGAACTTCGCCCGGGTATGGGCGTTGCGGCGGCGCTGCTCGCCGGGAGCGGTATCTCGATCGAATCCGAAGAAGACTGGCTCGACAAATCGTCGTGAGATGTGTACATTGTGGGCGGTACCCGGAAAGCCCCGTCCGGCGACTGTTCGAGGAGACGCTCCGATGCGAGCTGGTCCATCCTTGTTTCACCGCGCGCCTTCAGGCGGCTGGCGGTCATGGAACGCAGAGGCGGCACTGCTGCTGTCGGCGGCGCTTCTCGTGGTCGCGCTGTCCGGATACGCGGCCGCCGCGGAGTCACTGACAGCCGTGCGCTTCTGGACGGCTCCAGACCACACGCGCATCGTCATCGACATGTCCGGTTCCGTCGAATACGACGCCGGGACACGGCGCGACCCGGACCGAGTCGTCGTGCTCATCAAGAACGCCGCGCTCGACGGTCCGCTCGAGGTCACACCCGTCGGCGACGGCCTTGTGGAGCGGATTCGCGTCAACGAGCTCGAGGGCGGTGCCCAGATCGTGCTCGATCTCACGAAGGCGTCCGAGTACAACGTCTTCCCGCTCCTGCCGTACGCCGGTAAGCCGCACCGAGTCGTCATCGACGTCTTCCGCGACGCCGACCCCAGGATCGAGTCCGCGAGTGCGGTTGCCGATCGTCCCCTCTCGCACCGGGTCGTCGTCATCGATGCGGGTCACGGGGGCGAGGATCCGGGCACTCTGGGCAACGGAACTCTGCGGGAGAAGGACGTCGTGCTCGACATCGCGCGGAGGCTCGCGGCGGTCCTCGGCCGGCAGGAGGGGTGCGAGGCGAAGCTGACCCGCGACGGCGACTACTACGTCAGTCTGAGGAAGCGCAAGGAGCTCGCGTCCGCATGGGACGGCGACCTCTTCATCAGCATCCACGCCAACTCGGCCCCCAACCGGAAGGCGACGGGCACCGAGGTCTTCACGGTCTCGGACCGCGGAGCAAGCGATGAGACCGCACGCGAACTGGCCGACCGGGAGAACGCAGCCGACATCGTCGGGGGTGTCACTCCCGAGACCGATGACGACGTGCTGGCGATCCTGGTCGACCTCAAGATGGGGGACCGGATACAGAAGAGCGCGCACCTCGCATCGTTCATCACCGGAGAGCTCGTCGAGGAGGGGCTCGGACCCGTGCACTCGAAGCGCGCCGGATTCGTGGTCCTCAAGTCGCTCGCGATGCCGTCGGTGCTGGTCGAGGTCGGGTTCCTCTCGAACAGCAAGGACGTTGCGAAGCTCAAGCGCTCGGACTATCGTCAGCAGTATGCCGAGGTGCTCGCCGTAGCCATCGAGGACTACTTCGCGGCGTATGCCCCGGTGGCGGCGGCGCCCGACGGGACCCATGAGGTGGCGCCGGGGGAGACGCTGTGGAGCATCGCGCGTCGCTACGGCAGAAGCGTTGCGGAACTGAGGAATATCAATGACCTGCCGGACGACTGCACGATCTACGTCGGGCAGAAACTCAACGTGACCGGTTCGTAGCCCGGCCACGGACGTGCGGGCCGGTATCGGCCCGCGCCCGCGCGATGCGCGGAGCCGGAGACCGGGCGATCGAACACAGGACGGACCCATGGAGGCCATGTGGCGCTG
>CAZRAD010000236.1:0-2051 GCA_964597945.1 uncultured bacterium | reverse complement strand
CGACGAGGCTGAGCTTCTCCTCGACGAGCTTCGAGAGTTCCTCGCCTTTGGTGCCCCAGTGCTCGAACGCGGGGAAGCCCACGTTCTCACCGACCGTCATCGAGTCGAACAGACCGCCTCCCTGAAAGACCATTCCGAAGTTCTTGCGAACCTCGTTGAGCTCTCGCGGCCGCATCTCGAAGATGTTCTCGCCCCGATACTCAATCCGGCCGCTGTCAGGGTGCATAAGAGCGATGATGTGCTTGAGCAGAACGCTCTTCCCGCATCCGGACGCCCCGAGAATGACGAGCGTCTCGCCCTCGAAGACGTCGAACGTGATACCCCGGAGAACCTCCTTGTCGCCGAAGGACTTGTGCAGATCATCGACGTGGATGAAGGAGCCGTCGCCGTAAGAGATACCATTCATCATGAGAACAAGATCCCCCAGAGGAGAGTCGTCAGGATGTAGTCGCCGATAAGGATGAGCACGCAGCTCGTCACGACCGCGCGCGTCGCGGCCTGTCCGACACCGACGGCGCCGCCCGCGGCCCTCAAGCCGGCGGTGCATCCCATCAGTGCGATGATCCCGCCGAATGCGCACGCCTTGATGAGACCGCCGAGCACGTCGCCCTCGAAGAACAGCGTTCTCATGCCGTCGACGAAGACCTTCGCCGAGACGTCGAGCGCCACGCCGGCGACCACGAACCCGCCGCCGATGGCGAGAATGTCGGCGATCACTGTCAGCGCGGGAAGCATGATGAGCCCCGATAGAAGCCTCGGCATCACCAGGTACCGATGTGGATCGATCGCCATCGCCTCCATCGCATCGATCTGCTCCGTGACACGCATCGTCCCGAGTTCGGCGGCGATCGACGCGCCGACGCGCCCGCCGACGACGAGCGCCGTGAGCACGGGGCCGAGCTCGATCACGACGGACTTGAAGATAGCCGTACCGAGATAGGCCTTCGGGAGATATTCCTTGAGCTGGTAGGAGACCTGAACCGCCGCGACCGCGCCGGTGAAGACCGAGGTGATGACGACCAGCGGCAGTGACTCGATGCCGAACCGCTGCATCTGCTCGAAGACCAGACCGAACGAACGTCCGAGACGTCTGAGCGAGAGGATCGCGCGCCACAGGATGAGGCCCGCGCTCCCAACGACGCGGAACATATCAAGCGCTGACGTGCCGAATTTGGCGAAGAGACCCATTGGCTAGAGGTCCTCGAACGGTTCGTCAGGACGCATGGCGAGGTTCTCGAACCTGGTACACTCGGAACGGAACGCCAGCTTCACTGTCCCGGTCGGACCGTTTCTCTGCTTCCCGATGATGATCTCGGCCATCCCCTGGTTCTCGGGCGTCCGCTCGTACTGCTCGCCCCGATAGACGAACATCACGACATCGGCGTCCTGTTCGATCGCGCCCGACTCACGGAGGTCCGAGAGGATCGGGCGTCGGTCGCCGCCCCGCTGTTCCACCGCGCGCGAGAGCTGGGACAGCGCGAGCACCGGAACCTGAAGTTCCTTGGCGAGCGCCTTGAGCGAACGGGAGATCTCGGAGATCTCCTGCTGGCGATTCTCGACACGGCCCGTGCCACGCATGAGCTGCATATAGTCCACGATGAGGACGCCCACGTCCACCTCGGCCTTGAGCCTTCGCGCCTTCGACCGCATCTCGAGCACCGTCATCGCCGGTGTGTCATCGATATAGATGGCGGCCTCGGAGAGCTGCCCCGCCGCCGTCGTGAGGCTCGACCAATGCCGGTCGGCCAGATACCCGGTGCGGAGCTTGTGCGCATCGACGCGTGCCTCACTGCAGAGCATACGCTGAACCAGCTGCTCCTTCCCCATCTCAAGACTGAAGATGGCCACCGGTGTGTCGTGCTTGACCGCCGCGTTCGCTGTGATGTTGAGAGCGAACGCCGTCTTTCCCATCGAGGGACGGCCGGCAATGATGACGAGGTCGGACCGCTGAAACCCGGAGGTCAGCTTGTCGAGATCGTCGAACCCTGAGCCGATTCCGGTGACGTGCTCCTTCTTGTCGTAGAGCTCCTGGATGACCTCGAAGCTGTGCT
>CAZRAD010000235.1:0-2060 GCA_964597945.1 uncultured bacterium | reverse complement strand
GCGACCTCCGCGGACGCATAGACGATGCGCATGGATCAGAGCTCCACTTCACGTAGGTACTTGGCCGCATCCTCGGGCGGCGTCGGGTTGATGTAGAATCCCGAACCCCACTCGAAGCCCGCGACCTTGGTGAGCTTCGGCATGATCTCGAAGTGCCAGTGGTAGTACTTGAGGTCTTTCTCGCCGACGGGCGATGTGTGGAGGATCAGATTGTACGGTGGGTCGTCAAGCGCGGCGTTCATCCGCATCAGGGTCTCCTTGAGCACCTGCGCGAACGCGAGACGCCCCTCGTCGTTCTCGTCCTCGAAGCAGGGATCGTGCTTCCTGGGAAGGATCCACGTCTCGAACGGGAACCGTGCGGCGAACGGAGCGATCGAGATGAAGCCGTCGTTCTCCGCAACGATCCGGTTCCTCGTCCACGTCTCCTGCGCCACGATATCGCAGAAGACGCACCGCTCCTTGTACCCGTAGTACTTCTTGCCGCCCGCCAGCTCCTCGACCATCCGCTTGGGGATGATGGGAAGCGCGATGAGCTGCGAGTGCGGATGCTCGAGCGATGCGCCCGCCGCGCTGCCACGGTTCCGGAAGAACTGGATGTAGCGGAAGCGCGTGTCTCCCTGGAGATCGACCATCCGGTCCTGGACGGTCTTGAGTATCAGCGCGATGTGCTCGGGGGACTGCTCGGCCAGTTCCGCATCGTGGTCGGTCGTCTCGATGACGACCTCGTGCGCCCCGACGCCGTTCATCTTGTCATACATGCCTTCGCCCGCTCGCTCGAGCTCGCCCTCGATGGCGAGCGCGGGGAACTTGTTCGGGACGACACGAACGTCCCAGCCCGGCCTGTCCGGCTTCGAGCCCTTCGCCCGGGAGGCGGAGACCTCCGGCGGCGTCTTATCCTCGTTGCCCTCACAGAACGGGCAGAACCCGCCGCGGCGCCGCTCTCTATCATGAGCGAAGTCCGTGGGGCGCTTGCCCCGCTCCGTCGCGATGATCACCCATCGTCCGAGGACGGGGTCCTTTCTCAGCTGGGGCATCCGCTTCCTCTCCCTCTACTGCGTCTCCTCCGCGCGCCGCCTGACCTCCGCCAGAAGGTCGCGGACCTCGCGGGCTCTCTCTCTTGGACAGACAACGGTCGCTTCGGGCGTGTGGACCACGACAAGCCCCTCGACCCCGACGGCCGCCACGACGCCGCCCTCAGCGTACGCGATACAGTCGTTCGCGTCGAGCAGGACGACCTCGCCCCGGGCGGAGTTGCCGCGCTCATCCGGCGCCCACACACGGCCGAGCGCCGACCAGGCGCCGATGTCGTCCCAGCCGAAGTCCGCAGGGACCACGAGCGCCCGCTCCGTTCTCTCCATGATGCCGTAATCGACCGAGATCGACGGCGTCTCCTGATAGAACGCGTTCATCTGCGCATCAAACCCGGGCTCGCCCGGCGTCACGGTGACGCGTGCAAGCGCCGATGCGACATCCGGCAGATGCTCGGCGACCTCCTCGAGGAACGCGTCCGCGCGCCAGATGAACATCCCGCTGTTCCAGTAGTATCCTCCGGCGTCGAGAAATCCGGCTGCCGTCGCCGCGTCGGGCTTCTCGGTGAAGCGACGAACCAGAAACACGCCGTCGCCGACGCCTTCGCCCGCCTCGATATACCCGTACTCGGTGTCGGGACGCGTGGGGGTGATGCCGAGGGTCACCAGTGCGCGCCGGTCGTTCGCGGCGTCGGCCGCGAGCGCTATCGTCCGGCGAAAGCCGTCGTCGTCACCGATGATGTGGTCCGCGGGAAGCACGGCCATGACGGCGTCCTCATCCTCGAGGAGCAACAGGTGCGCGGCCAGAGCGATGGCAGGCGCCGTATTCCTTCGCATCGGCTCCGCGATGATGCGTTCGACGGGCACCCCGGGCATCTCCGCGGGAATCGCCCCCCCAATCTGCGCGCTCGTCATGACGAGCGCGCGCCCGGGCACCGCCGCGGCGGCCACACGGTCGAGCGTCCGGCCGACGAGCGACCGGTCGGCTCCCAGAGTGAGAACCTGCTTGGGCCGGGAGGGCGTGCTCATCGG
>CAZRAD010000234.1:0-2076 GCA_964597945.1 uncultured bacterium | reverse complement strand
TCGGAGGCGGTGCGATCCACATCGACCACTGTATCGGGACGAGCATCGACCATTGCACATTCATCGACAACCACTCAGACCGGGGTGGTGCGGTGTACGACCTCGGAGCGATGACCACCTACATCAACAGCTGCACGTTCGTCCGCAACAGCGCCACCTACGGGAGCGGCATCTTCCTGAGAAACTCCAGTCCGTGGATAGTCCAGGACATCATCGCGTTCGGCCAGGCCGGAGAGCGCGCCGTGTTCTGCGCCGAGACGTCGAACCCGCAGATCTACGACAGCTGCGTCTTCGGGAACGCCGGCGGCGACTCGCTTTGCGGAAGCTACAGTGAGATCATCTATGTCGACCCGCTGTTCTGCGACCTCTGGGCCGACGATCTCACGCTCCAAGAGAACTCGCCGTGTCTCCCACAGGACCCGTTCGACGAACTCATCGGCGCGTACGGTGAGGGTTGCGGCTACTCGGCCGTCGAGGAGAGGAGCTGGGGCATGATCAAGGCGATGTACCGGTAGTCTGCATCCGGATGCTGGTCGAGTACTCGCCGTAGTCCACGTAGCTCCCGTTCATCCAGAAGAGGGTGGACGGGGGCTCTGTCGTTCCAATGCTCACCGCGGATATGCGCGGCACGACCGGACGGACGTTGTTCGCGCGGGAACCGGCCGTCACCGGCTCGCTCTCCCACGTGGCACCTCCGTCGCCGGTCTCCCAGCGTTCGATCTCGAAGATGCCGCCGACCTGGCGCGACAGGTAGACGATCGACGGGTTCTCGTGGTCGAGCGTGATCCCACCTGCGTAGTACCGATCGTGTTGCCTTGTCCCGATGTTCCCGCTCGGGAACCAGGGACCGGCCGCTGCAATCTCGTGCCGCTCCCACCCCCCGGGCGTCCACCGTGCATACCAGTATCGGTGGTCGTCGAGTGATGGGAACGTTGCGTAGACGATGACGGGCATGCCCTCATCGTCGGCCACGTCCCACACCCAGGCCGAAGCACCGTCCGTCGACCCGTCGTAGACGACATCGCATTCGTCCATCGTGAACGGCAGCTCGTACATCCCGCGGATGCGGGTCCCGTCCGCGCGCCAGACGGCATCGTCATGGTAGCGCGCGTAGAGAATGCGGTCCCCCCCCTCAACGCGCGGGTGCACTGGTGAGACCGCGATGTGGATCGACGCGTCACCGTCGCCGGCGACGTGGAAGTACGGGCTCGACTCGCCGGCCGCCATGAACGGCTCCGGCATATCCCAGTCCCATCCGTTGGCCGATGTCCTCAGCCACGTGTCGTACCCGGGACCGCGCCAGAACAGCATGACCCGGTTCTCCTCCCCCGGCAGGAGTACGGGCCGCGGTCCGGTGTGACCGCGCGCCTCGCTCGTGAACGGTCCGGCGTCCTTCTCCTCCCCCCAGAGCGTGATGTCCTCGGGATTCGTGGAGGTTTGGGTGATGAGCCAGCGCCCGCGATGCATAGCGTAGAAGACCATGATGCGGCCGTCGGGTCGGACCAGAAGTGTCGGGTTCGCGTGGTCGTCCGCGTGGAACTCCGGACGCAGCGTCACCGTCGTGCGCTCGTTCGTGTCGTGGTCGTACGAGGCAACGCGGATGTCGCCGATCGAGTTGACCCACGCCGCATACGTCCGACGGTACTCGCCCTCGTACCAGACGGCGCGCGGGTCGGCAAGCCACGACCACGCCCCGTCCGGCGTGAGCATCCGATAGTCCTCACCCGGGCTCCCCGGTGGAACGGTCTCGGCGGCCACGGCGACGGGAGCGGCCGCCTCACGAGAAACGGCAGCGCGCGCACCCGCACCACCCGCGTCGACATCACTGCCACCGACGTCCGCCGGCGCCCCGCAGCCGGTCAGCACCAGAGCGCAGACAGCTACGACCAGCGAATAGAGGGCCGGCACGCGCGTGAACCGATGCATCAGTACCTCCTCAGCCAATCGGCTCCGTAGTCTCTCTCAAGCCGCAGCATCTCGAAGATCGTTGCGACGAACTGCCGCCTGTCGCCCGCCTGTGACGGGTTGATGTACTTCCAGACGATGGTCTTGTCCTGCGTGACCTCGAACGCCTTG
>CAZRAD010000233.1:0-2077 GCA_964597945.1 uncultured bacterium | reverse complement strand
CAGTCTTTGACCCAACGGGTCAGCATGAGTACGAGCGAGACCGTCTGGTATCAGGGGTTCCTGGCGGACGTCGACACGGGTGAGCCGGTGAACGCGACGGTGGATATCTACGCCGAACTCTACGACCAGGTGGCGGGAGGAGCCGTGCTGTGGGGCGCCGAAGCGCACCTGGGCGTCGAGGTGACGGAGGGCTGGTTCAACATCGAGCTTGGCAGCTCGCTTCCGCTCATCGCATTCGGCGATCCTCCGTACTACCTGTCGCTGGTGGTGGCGGGTGAGGTGCTCGAACCCCGCCAGAAGCTCGCCAGCGTGCCGATGGCGCTGCGTTCGGCCGCCGCCGATTCAGGCGATGGGGACTGGACCGTCTCAGGCTATGACGTCTATCGCACTGCCGGTGAGGTCGGGATCGGAACGGCAGCGCCGACCTACCCGCTCCACGTCATGGGCAACTCGAACTCGGCGACGACCGTCGCGATCGAGAATCAGGACACGGGCGCCAACTCCGCGGAGCGTGTCAGCTTCAAGAACGAGGACGGCACCGTATCCTACATCGCGTGCTATGACGACGATCACGCGTCGTATGCATCGACCATGGTCATCGCCAACAATCGCCCGCGGGGACGCATCATGCTCAAGCCTGACGCGTTCTCGACGGTGATGATCGACAGCACGGGAAACGTCGGGATCGGTGTGAGTTCTCCCACCTCGAAGCTCGACGTCAGTGGAACAGCTGAAATGCTCGGGTTCAAGCTGACGACCTCGCCGACCGACGGATACGTTCTCACTTCTGACTCCGCGGGTAACGGAACGTGGCAGGCCGCAGGTGGAGGAGGAGACAGCGACTGGACCGTCGACGGCAACGACATGTACTCGGCCGTTACGGGCAACGTGGGGATCGGCACGAGCGCGCCCGCGTCCAAGCTCGAGGTCGATGGTACGATCGAATCGTCGGGACTCAAGATGACGACGAACCCATCCGTCGGCGACGCGCTGACGGCGGATTCGCAGGGGAACGCGACCTGGAAGCCGCAGCACATCATTGACGTGCACAACGAGACGTCTTCGACGACTATCGGTTCGAGCGCCACGCAGTTCGACGACACGCAGGTGAGTCTCACGGTTCCCGGCCCGGGCTATATCATCTGCACGTCCACGGTCCGGGTGAACATCAACCACGCGAACAACTCGGTCTCGGACTATCTCCAGATCAACCACTCGGAGAGCCCGTCGACTCTCGGTGACAACTCCACGATGATGGGGCTCCTCCTGCTGCCCGCGGAGCCGATCGGTGGTGTCTACCGGTCGTTCTGCATCAGCACCACGCACCAGGTCTTCGTCGCCGACACGTACACGTACTACCTCGTCGGCCGCATGATATCGGGACAGGACTCCAGCGATGAGTTCTGGAACGGGCAGATGACGGCCGTCTACTACCCGAACTAGAGGCACGAGACGAGAGCGGAGAACTGGCTGGCTTCCAATCATAATTGACGAAGTAAGCCAAGTGTGATATCATGGCTTGAGCTTATCTGAGGCATTCTGTCTGTTATGGTCTTCTGGCCCGAGGCAAGGGGGCAGGCATGAAGCGCTTGAGCGGCGTGGCGGCACTGCTGCTGGTGCTTGTCTGCGCGGCGCCGGCACTCTCGGCGTATGTCATCTCGCAGAGCGTCATCGGCTCCGGCGGCGGGAGCGCGAGCGGTGGCTCGTACTCAGTCGTCGGGACAGTGGGACAGCCCGCCATCGGCATCACAGAGGGTGGCAGCCACATCGGCGAGATCGGCTTCTGGTACCAGCCGGGCTGGATCCTCACGGCGGTGGATGAGGATGAGTCCCCGAGGAGCTTCTCCATCGGGCAGAACTACCCGAATCCGTTCAATCCAGTCACGACCCTTGCGTACACGGTGCCGACGAGGTCACGCGTGAGCATCGTCATCTACGACGTGACGGGCCGGATCATCCGGACGCTCGTCGATGAGGACATCGAGCCCGGCCGCCATAAGGCCGTGCTCCACGCGACGGGTCTCCCATCGGGAGTCTACTTCGCACAGATGGTCGCGGATGCGTTCACGGACACCCG
>CAZRAD010000232.1:0-2088 GCA_964597945.1 uncultured bacterium | reverse complement strand
CTGACGCGCGAGCGCGCCGGCTTCGAGGTGCGCGACGTGCACTCCAGCCACTACGGCCGGATGTGTCCGATCGAGACGCCTGAAGGTCCGAACATCGGTCTGATCAGCTCGCTGTCGACCTACGGGCGCATCAACGAGTTCGGTTTCATCGAGACGCCGTACTACAGCGTCGAGAAGGGCGTCGTCACTGAGAAGATCCGTTACCTGACCGCCTCGGAGGAGGACAAGTACATCATCTCCCAGGCCGGCGAGCGGGTCGACGGGGGCGGTAAGCTCGTGGAGAAGTCGCTGCTGGCGCGGCACATGGACGACTTCCCTCAGGTGCTCCGCGAGGAGATCCAGTTCATGGACGTCTCGCCGAAGCAGCTGGTGTCGGCGGCCGCGGCGCTCATCCCGTTCCTCGAGCACGATGATGCGAACCGAGCGCTGATGGGTTCGAACATGCAGCGCCAGGCGGTCCCGCTTCTGAAGACCGAGGCGCCGTACGTCGGCACGGGCATCGAGCACCGGGTCGCGGTCGACTCGGGCGCCGTGATCACGGCTCGGCACGGCGGCATCGTCGAGAGCGTATCGGCGGACTTCGTGTCGATCCGGCACAAGGATACGCTGGACGGCTCCGAGGCCGTGGACGAGTACGAGCTGAGGAAGTTCCAGCGCACGAATCAGAACACGTGCATCAATCAGCGGCCGATCGTGCAGGCGGGGCTTGAGGTCGAGAAGGGCGACGTCATCGCCGACGGCCCGTCGACGAAGGACGGCGAGCTCGCACTGGGTGCCAATCTCCTCGTCGCGTTCATGCCGTGGGAGGGATACAACTTCGAGGACGCCATTCTGGTCTCAGAGCGGATCCTCAAGAACGATCGGCTGACGTCGATCCACATCGAGGAGTTCGAGTCGCAGGTTCGCGAGACGAAGCGGGGCATGGAGGAGTTCACTCCTGAGATCCCGAACGTCAGCGAGGAGCGACTGAAGAACCTCGATGAGAACGGTCTGGTGCGCGCAGGCGCGCGCGTCTCGGCCGGCGACATCCTCATCGGCAAGGTCACGCCGAAGGGCGAGACCGAGCTTACGCCGGAGGAGAATCTGCTCCGCGCCATCTTCGGCGACAGAGCGGGTGATGTTCGCGACACGTCGCTCAAGGCGCCTCCGGGCATGAACGGCATCGTGATCGACACGAAGCTGTTCTCCCGACGGGCGAGGGACGAGCGCAGCAAGAAGGTCGTGCAGAAGGAGATCGATCGCATCAAGAGCGATTCCCGCACGAGCCTCAAGCGCCTCATCCGTGAGCGCGACCGCCGCATCTTCGGTCTGATCGAGGGTCTGAAGACGAAGTCGCTCCGTGACGCGAGGACGAACGAGCTCGTTATCAGAGCGGGCCGCACGGTCAACGACGACGTCATGGACCTTCTGAAGTTCGAGAAGCTCGACTGGGCCGACGGCGTCGTTCAGGACGATCGTGTCAATGAGAAGGTCCGCGCGCTCCATGCGGAGTACCAGGAGAGGATCGACGATGTCGAGCCTCGGCGCGACCGTGAGATCGACAAGGTCAAACTCGGTGAGGACCTTCCGCGCGGCGTCGTGAAGCTCGCGAAGGTCTACGTCGCGGTGAAGCGCAAGCTCTCCGTCGGCGACAAGATGGCCGGCCGTCACGGCAACAAGGGTGTCGTGGCGAAGATCATGGCGGAAGAGGACATGCCGCATCTCCCGGACGGGACCCCGGTCGACATCGTGCTGAACCCGCTCGGTGTGCCGTCTCGAATGAACCTCGGGCAGATCCTCGAGACCCACCTCGGGTGGGCTGCGGAGAAGCTCGGGTATCACGCCGCGACGCCGGTCTTCAACGGCGCCACGGTGGGTGCCATCAAGGAGGAGCTCGAGAAGGCGGGGCTGCCGCTCTCCGGAAAGACGGTCCTCTACGACGGCAGGACGGGCGAGCGCTTCGAGCACGAGGTGACGGTGGGCATGATCTACACGCTCAAGCTGCTGCATCTCGTGGACGACAAGATTCACGCGCGCTCCATCGGCCCCTACTCGCTCGTGACGCAGCAGCCCCTGGGCGGCAAGGCCCAGTTCGGCGGCCAGCGTTTC
>CAZRAD010000231.1:0-2173 GCA_964597945.1 uncultured bacterium | reverse complement strand
CGGCGCGGAGATGGGTAACCTCTCTTACGGCGCGGGCTTCGCCTACAGCGACTTCCAGCTCGACTACACCTACGCTGACTACGAGGACCTCGAAGCGTCTCACAGGATCTCACTCACGATGGCGTTCGGGGACTAGCCTCCCTCGCTCGACATCTGATATCCCGGGGAAGGGCGTGCCGCTTGCGGTGCGCCCTTTCTTTGTGGGGTGGTGCGTGCTACGATGCCGGTGTGAGATCATCATGTGGTGCAGTCACCGGGAGGAGACGCGGATGACGGATGCAGAGCTGATCGGGATCGCGCGAGCGGCACGAGAGAACGCCTACGCGCCGTACTCCGACTTCAGCGTCGGGGTCGCGCTTCTCGCCACGGACGGTCGTGTCTTCACGGGCGTCAATGTGGAGAATGCATCCATCGGCCTCTCGGTCTGCGCGGAGCGCAACGCCATCGCGAAGGCCGTCTCGGAGGGCGCGCGGAGCTTCATGAAGCTGGCCGTCGCCACCGGTTCCCCGGAGCCCACGATGCCGTGCGGCGTCTGCAGGCAAGTGATCTGGGAGTTCGGACATGATGTTGAGATCCTCGTCGTCGGGTCCGGCGACGAGGTCGTCAAGACCACGATCGCCGACCTCTTCCCGCAGCCTTTCACAACCTTCGAGTAGCAGTGTCGTGGGGCCCCGGGCGGCCCGGGCGACCGAGGAGGGACCATGCCCATCGAGCGGCGTGACATCGAGAGGATCGTGCGCGACGTCGTCGAGACCGCGGTCCCGGACGAGCCCGAGACCTCCGTGCCGCCTCATCAGGGGCCCGTGAGCGCCACTGACGGCCGCATCGCCATCGGTTCGGATCACGGTGGCTTTGAACTCAAAGAGACGCTCAGGCGCTATCTTGAGGACGAGCTGGGCTACACGGTGGTGGACGTCGGAGTACACGACGGGGCGTCGTGCGATTACCCGGACTATGCTCTCAAGGTGGCGAACGCCGTGGCCGACGGAAGCTGTGTCCGGGGCATCATGATCGACGGTGCGGGCATCGGCTCCTCGATGGCCGCCAACCGGGTCCCCGGAGTGCTGGCGGCGTGCTGCCATGATGTAGCGACCGCCATCAACAGCCGGGAACATAACGGAGCCAACGTGCTGACGCTTGGCTCGGGCGTCGTGCCGCGTGGGCTCGCGCGGCAGATGGTGCGTACCTGGCTTGCGACCGGATTCGGCGGCGGGAGACATGAACGGCGCGTGAAGAAGATCATCGACATGGAGAGACGATGAACAGGGAAGAGCTCATTGCAAAGGTGACCGACGAGGTCATGGCTCGTCTCGGCGGTTCGATGCCCGGGGGACCTGTCTGCTCGGACGATCTGGATTCCATCATCGCCTCCGGCGCCAGTCGCATCAGTGCGCACTGCGGTGTCGACGATGTGCGGCGGGAGCTTGCCGGGATGATCGACCATACGATCCTCAAGCCGGATGCGAGTACCGACCAGGTCGCTCAACTCTGCGAGGAAGCCAAGCGGTGTCAGTTCGCGTCCGTATGCGTCAACCCGACACACGTCTCCTTCTGCGCGCAGCTTCTCAGGCTCACGAACGTGAAGGTCTGTACGGTCGTCGGATTTCCGCTCGGAGCGACGCTCCCGGAGGTCAAGGCGTTCGAGGCCGAGCGGGCGATCGCGTCGGGGGCTCAAGAGATCGACATGGTTGCCAACATCGGCGCCATCAAGTCGAAGGACTGGAACCTCGTCGAGCGCGACATCCGCGCGGTGGTGGAGGCGTGTCGCAGCATCGCGGTCTCCAAGGTCATCATAGAGACCGCGCTCCTCACGGATGAGGAGAAGGTACGGGTCTGCCAGATCGCGAAGGCCGCAGGGGCGGATTTCGTCAAGACGTCGACGGGATTCAGTACCGGCGGCGCGACGACGGCGGATATCTCTCTCATGCGGTCGGCCGTAGGCACGGAGATGGGGATCAAGGCGTCGGGCGGTATTCGGGACACCGAGACGGCGACCGAGATGGTCAAGGCGGGAGCCACCAGGATCGGCGCCAGCGCGAGCGTCAAGATCGTCGGGTGCTAAGCCGACCGGAGGTCGGCCGGCGACGGATGGTCGGCCGGCATCCCACCGTGCACATACGGGAGTCACATTGACAGCGTACGAGATCATCCACAAGAAGCGCGACGGGCGCGA
>CAZRAD010000230.1:0-2200 GCA_964597945.1 uncultured bacterium | reverse complement strand
TCGGGTCGAAGTACCGGTAGCCGCCCATCTCATCCTCGATGGCGACGATGCCGTGCTCGAAGTACACGGAGGGAACCTCCGTGTCGGTCGCGAAGCTCGGGTTGACGAGAACCACCCAGGCCGGGACTCCGATCTCGCCGAGCATCGTGACCATGAGCACCGCCTTGTCGCGGCAGATGCCGTACTCCTTCTCAAGTGTGTAGGCGGCGAAGTGCGGCTCGAGGAACGCGCCGCGATCCATCGCCAGACCGAGGTATCGCACGTTCTCCATGACCCAGTAGTGGATCTCCGTGATCTTCTCCTCGGTCGTCTCGAGCCCCTTCGTGATCTCGGCGGTGAGCTCCTTGACGGAGTCCTCCGCAACGCACTTCGTGCCGAGAAGATCGTACCCGAACCGCGAGAGCTCGGGCCATGTCTGGATGCTGGAGACGAGCACGCGCGTGGCGACCTGTCGGAACGGCACCATCCCGACCTCCGGCTCGAGCTGCGCGGTGTTGGTCGCGCTCCAGGCGTATGTCGTCCGTCCGTCGCGCTCGCTCTGGACGAAGTTGACGTCGCCGTCCTTGACCTCGTGGACGAGCGGCATGTCGGACGGACCGGTCACCGTCGCCGAGACGTCGAGGAGGGGAGCGGTGTACTGCATGAAGAAGATAGCGCCGAACGCGTCGGCGAGGAGCGGAGCGTTGATCTCCTCGGTGATGCTCTCGATGGCGTCGCCGACCTCGAGTCCCGGGAAGACGACCGTCTTCTCACGGAAGTCGGACTCGAAGATGTTCATCGCTGTGACCTGCGGCGGCGTGCCGTCGGTGATGAGGTCGTCGCCGACCACGATCTCGGTCCCGTCCGCCTTGATGATGCGGATGAGGATGATGTTGTGCTCGGTGTACCGTCGGTGATAGCTGAACGACATGTCGCCGTTGCTGTCCACACCCTCTTCCGTGATGAGCTTCGTCAGCTCGTGGGCATACTGAACGTACGAGCCGTCGTGCTCGTACTCGACCGTCGTGTGGGTGAACACGACGATCTCGTTTGCGTCGGGGTAGTCGTCCGTTCCTCCGGCGTTCGCGATGAGAGCGGTCGCCTCATCGAGAGCCAGCGGTTCCGGCGCCTCAAGTGCTGCGGCCGGGACCCAGAGGAGGAAGACGGCGATGCCGGCGAGAAGCAGTGTCGCGCGGCGCATGGCGGCTCCTTTCCTGTGTGCGTGAGGGAGGTGGTCCCCCGTTTATCTGCGGACATGCTGACCGTGTTACGTATTGGACGCCCTGTCGCGCTCGCTCGGTGCGCGACCTCGTCGGAACCCCCATTATGACGGCTTCCGTGGACGCGGGCAAGGGTGGCTGGCATGCGCGATGCACGCAACAGTAGAAGGAGTGCTTCGTGGCTTTCCCTGTCGAGCTTGTGATACCATCCGGGCACGCTTTCGAGGATCGCCATCCAACCGGACTCAGCCGGTCGGGCCTGCGATGGCCGCTTCCGGCCGTCCTGTTACATCCCACAGCGAGGTGCATGAGCGATGCGAACCACTGCGAGAGCAACGAATAGCAGATACCGTCGCGTGACAGTTATAGTGGCCGCCATCCTGCTTGTCGGGAGCGTCGCCACGAGTGCGGAGCCGCCGACCCCGAGCGCGCCTCCCGAGGGCGTTCCGGCGTTCGACATCCCGCTCGGCAGCTGTCTGGTGGACGAGGTCGTCGCGCTCAAGTCGACGTTCGTCCGCGGTGTCGCGACGTCGGCAGTGGACGTTGCCAGCGAGCACGGCATGGAGAACGCGGAGACGGTCGTCGGCGCCGCTGGTGAACTGTCGGCCGTGGCCAACAGGATCTCCGCGAGCATGGAGGTCATCAGCCAGTACGACCCGACGTTCGGGATCGCCGGCATCGCCCCGATGATGCCGGCGCAGGGAGCCATCCGCGACACGCTCTTCGGGCTCGTGGTCTGGCATGAGTCCGTCACGGGGAAGAGCCGTGATACAGCGACCGAGCTCGAGCGCGTCATTCGCGCGCTCGGCGATCTCGGGAACAGGTCGCTGCGCATGGGGCGCAACATCGACCAGGGGACCGAGCCGGTCGCCGGTGACGGCGGCGTGGACTACGTGCGCGTGGCCGAGAACACCGCCAACGTGATGAACGCGGTCGCCGAGCTGAATCTCGTGGCGGCCGACGCGGAGAGCGCGGCGGTCGAACTCGAGCAGCTCGTATGA
>CAZRAD010000229.1:0-2246 GCA_964597945.1 uncultured bacterium | reverse complement strand
TCGGTCGTGAAATTCCCTCGCTGGAGCACGCGCGTGAACTACTCGCGGGACTACTACACCGAGGGCGACATCATGATCAACATCCCCGGCCTGGATGAGGCGGTTCAGGGGTTCCGGGTGTTCTACCGGTGCGCGGTCGATCCCACCTTCGACTGCCCGCTCGAGAACCCGGCCCTCGCGGGGCTTGCGGGTGAACAGACCAGGTCGGACGAGATGGCTGCGGCCGGACTCAAGCTGCGGCAGAATGTGCCGAACCCGTTCAACCCCGTCACCGAGATCGCCTTCCAGGTACCCGACGGCGGCATGAACGTCTCCCTGCGCATCTATGACGTCTCGGGGCGGCTCGTCAGGACGCTGGTCGACGGATACGAGCCGTCCGGCGCAAGAAGCGTCAGCTGGGACGGCACGAACGACGCGGGTGGAAAGGTCGCCAGCGGGATGTACACCTATCGGCTGACCGCGCCGTCGTTCACGGAGTCGAGGAAGATGTTGTTGCTCAAGTAACAACTGATGTGACCAAGACCTAGGTATCTCTACTCCCGGGGATACAACAACAATCGGGCCGCATGGCGGCCCGATTGTTGTTGTATCCCCGGTGGTTGAGAGTTGGAACCAGATCGTGGAGTGGCTCCGCCTGATCACATCTCTGCCCTAGCGATACAGAGCCTTGATGCTGCCCCAGCTCACGTTCTCAACAGGCCACGGTGGTGGCTCAGGTTCACCCTCGAACCAGGTGTCATCGACGTTGATGCCGGCCCCGCCGGCGACGCCGGGACCGCAGCCATCGTCGTTGGTGTAGAACGTGAAGCGGACCTGGAAGCTGACACCGTGAATCGGACTGAGGAACCGGTCGAGTGGCTGCCCCATGAGACCGGTCGTCCCCCACCCAGCACACGCCCCGAAGTCGCCAAACCACGTGCCGAGCGAGATCCACTCCCCATCGTCCACGCTCACCGAAACGTCCCAGAAGTCGCCGGGGTCGCTCGTTGGAACCTCAGCGTGAATCGCGTAGCGCAGCGTGCAGCTCTGGGAGCCGCCTGGGATGCTCACAATGGGAGAGATGAGCGCGTTCGCCAGATTCGGCGGGATGAGGCTCGTGTCGGCATCATCACCGCACCACCACGAAGGGATGACGTTCGACGAACAGATATCGTCCACCAGGTGCCAGTAGTCACCGGCTGCAGGCGGCACCGAGGCGATGCAAGGGCTGCCGCCGCTGACACCGTCGTAGAAGTACACAGTCCCGCCGTAGAAGTCGTAGATCTTGATGTTGTCGACATGGTAGGCACCGCCGACCGACAGATAAAGGCCGTCCTCATCCGAGTAGGCACCGTCTGAGATGAACCGGAACCGTGCCTGGATCGGGTTGTCCATGCCGGTGAGTACGAAGCCGTACGCGCCGAGGTCCACCCACGCGCCGCCGGGAATCAAGCCGTCGTAGCCGGAGTTGAGACTCACGTACTCGCCACCCTGTCTCGCCTGCACGTAGGTGAAGTCGTACCCGACCTCGCTGTCGTAGTAGTGCGCGAAGGTCAGCACCGGGTACACGGCGCCGGTGATATCCACGGCGGGAAGCTCGAGCCGCTGATCCCAACGGTTCCCGTAACCTCCGTCGGCGTCGTACTCGATTCTCCCGCACCACCAGTGTGTGGTCCCATCGAAGGACATGTGGTTGCTGGGGTGGAAGTGCGGAACCGCGTCAGCTGTGAGGTCCACGGTCGCGAACCCGGTCGGATCGTTCATCTGCCAGTAGGCAAACAGGACGTTCGGTCTGCTCGGGCCGGCGAACTCAACAGCATGCTCCACCGCGTGTCCGCCGACGACCGGTCTCCCCATCGCGGCTCCTGCCGTGAGCAGCACGCTGAGCAACACAGCGATCGCAAGACGCATGAGTTCCCCCCCTCAACGGAGACTTGGACCGCCGAGGCCCACCTGAAGCATTCTATGGTGTCTCATGCACAATGATATCAGACTCGCGCTGTCACGTCCGCTGTGGGCAGATGGCGAGAAGACCCGCCGATCGGGCGGGTCTTTCTGTGCTGGCATCCCCCATGACTGGAGCTTGGAACCGGATTAGCCGGCTCAAGGCACCTCGCTACTCGAGATAGCCGAGTGACCGGAGCGCCTCTCTCGTCTGCTCATCGAGCTCACCCGAGTCGTCTGCGTGCGGCTCAGCGCTCGCACTGGGATCCATCGTGCTGAGTAGCTCATCGAGTCGCGCCTCCAAGTCGCGCCGCACCTCGGCG
>CAZRAD010000228.1:0-2264 GCA_964597945.1 uncultured bacterium | reverse complement strand
TCCACGCGAGCATTCAGGTGACGGAATCCCAAATCACATACGGCGGGGGTGGTGAGGACGACCCCGTGGTCGATGGCGATCTAGTCGTGTACGTCACGGACCAGTTCAACTCGAGCGATGACGTTCACATGACGATTGACGGGTTCGGCCCCTACATCATCGCCAACGGTCCCAGCTGGCAGAACGAGCCCGCGATCGATGATTCCCTCGTGGTCTACGTGGACGATGTGACGGGCAAAGGCGACATCTTCCTGTACAACATCAACTCGCAGGCAACCGAACAGCTGAGTACAGCGGCGGCCGACGAGTTCAGCCCCGCCATCAGCGACTCCGAGGTCGTCTACGTGTCCGACCGCGGCGGCAACAAGGATCTCTATCGGTACTCCCTGAGACATGATCGGGAGTACCTCGTCGTGGTCTCCCTTGACACCTACGAAGACTGCCCTGCCATAGACGGTGACCTGATCGCATGGGACGTCTACGAATCAGGCTTCTACAACATCAAGGCCATGTACATCGGTGGTGCGCCTTTCGTCGTCGCCAACAACCCAGCCAACGAGCGGTACCCGGCCGTGTCCGGCGACCTCATCGCCTACGTGGCGGGTAGTGATATCGGCGTGTACGACGTGGGTACCGGAGAGACGACCATCATCGAGACCCAGGCGGTCTATGTGAGTCGCGTCTATGTCGATGGCACGAGCGTTGTGTACTCCGCCAAGCCCTCCGGCAACTACGACGTCTTCCTTCACGATCTCGATACCGGTGAGACCTACCAACTCACCGATGACCCCGACAATCAGTGGGTCACGGACATGGACGGCGAGCGAGCCGTCTTCTGGGACGAGCGCGCCGGAGACAAGAACGTCTACATGCTCGAGTGGTTCTTCAACGAGCCGCCGGTTCCCGACGCGGGGGAGGACCAGTACGTCGATCAGGGCGACACGGTCTACCTCAGCGGTTCGGCCACTGACCCCGAAGGCCACCCCGTCACCGAGTGGCAGTGGGAGTTCAGCCAGCTTCCCTTCGGTAGCGGAGCCACCCTCGACGACCCAGCATCACAGACACCGAGCTTCGTGGCCGACATGGCAGGCGACTACGTTCTGTCTCTCAGTGTCACCGACAGCATGGACTGGAGCGACCCTGACTACGTCACGGTCAACGCTCAGGCTCCCTGCTATGAGCCTATCGCCATCGTCGACGTCGACCCGACCGAGGGCGAGGCTCCTCTGGAAGTGACCTTCGACGGCTCCAGCAGCTACGACCTGTCTGACCCAGAGCTCTACTTCGAGTGGGACTTCGGGGACGAGAGTCCCTTCGGGTCTGACCCCATCGTTGTCCACACCTACGCGGAGTCCGGTGAGTACGACGCCTCTCTGACCCTGTACAACGGGTGCGGGGAAGATGTGACGGTTCCCATCAGTATCAGTGTGAGCAGTACTGGTGTCTCCGGAGATTGGATCCCGCGGTTCGCGCTCTATCCGAGCGTTCCGAACCCGTTCACCCGAGAGACGACGATCGCTTACGATCTGGCCCACGCGACCGAGGTAGACCTGGCGATCTACGATGTGAGCGGCAGGCTGGTGCGCCGCTTGAGGAGCAACACGACCGAAGGTCCGGGCCGCCACGAGGCCTTGTGGGACGGCCGTGACACCGGTGGCAATGAGGTCGCAGCCGGCACGTACATCTACCGGCTTGAGGCCTCGGGGTACGAGGCTTCAGGTCGGATGACGTTGATGAAGTAGTGGCGGGCAGCCTAACTAGCGTATGCACCCGACGAGCTTGGCTGTCACGCCGGCTGCATGCGCACCCGTCGCGCCAGCCTTGACGCTCGCGGGTGATACGCGGTCCGTTAGCCTGCACCCCCTGCCACCTGCGGGTGGTCAACTGGAGAGAGACTTGCAGATCGCCGTAACAGCCGTTGTCACCGCCGTCGTTACTTGCTTCCTCACTTGGCTCATCATGAGATCGGCGGATCGAAGGAAGCTCATCAATGATGTGGCCGACCAGTACAAGGAGTTGGTCCGCACTGGCAAGAACAGTGGAGTTGGCGCGATGATCCAGGCTGGAGTATGCCGGCTCCGGAGCCATCGCGAAGTGCTCGATGCCCTCGCCGTCATCCGGGACTACGGCCTAGGCGATCCATTCGGCAGTAGGCGTGAGCTCCTTGATGGCAAGGATCTTCGTCACTTCTTTGTTCTTGCCCGAGGAGAGCGCTACTCGGTAGTCCATGAGTTCGATTGGGACGCGGTCGTCAAGAGCACGAG
>CAZRAD010000227.1:0-2353 GCA_964597945.1 uncultured bacterium | reverse complement strand
CGCACGGTCGCCGTACCGTCGCCGGACCCGGTCCATAGACGCAGACAACGCAAGAGCCCCCGCACGCATCGTGCGGGGGCTTCGCGTAGCTGCACCGGATATGTCGGTCTACCCGCCGCGCAGACGCGCTGCGCGGCGAGCGGATCTCGCGGGAGCGGGTTCGCTGCAGGTCTACTTCAGCAGCACCATGCTGATGCTCCGGTGCGATTCCTCGGTCTCAAGCCTGCAGAAGTAGACGCCCGAAGCGGCCTCTTCCCCATCGTCCGTTCGGCCGTCCCAGACCGCGATGTGCTCACCCGCCGTCCGCGGACCGTCGAAGAGCGTCGCGACCAGGCGTCCCGCCACGTTGTAGACGCCGAGCTTCGCGTGGCCGTCGGCGGGCAGCGCGTAGGTCACCGACGTCTTCGGGTTGAACGGGTTCGGCTGGTTCTGCGAAAGGCCCGGACGCGCCACGAACGTGTCGTCCTGCTCCGGCACATCGAGGACCTCGTCGCACATCCGATATGCGACCGCAAGAGAGGAGTCCCAGTCGACGAACAGCACGTCGTCTCCGTGAAGCGTGACCGCCGCCGGCGCGTCAGTCATCGGCGGCTGGGCGCAGACGTGCCCGACGATCTCCGGGTGGAACGGGTCCGCGCAGTCGACCACGTAGACGCCGTCGTCGCTGCTCACCACATACGCCCACGTCCCCGAGACCTCGACGGCGTAGCTGATCCACCCGGTCGTCAGCTGACTGGCCCAGGCCGGGTTCGACGGATCGGTGAAGTCCGCGATCGTGAGCCCGTGCGAGCCGGCGACATAAACGGTGCCTCCGACCGCATCGAGCTCCTCCGAGTAACCGTCCGCGACCGTCGCGAGTTCGCCGAGGACGGGCGGATCGACGGGGTCGGCGCCCACATCGTAGGCGCGGATCGCCAGTTCCCCGTCGTAGTTGTCGAACGCCGCATACATCACGTCGCCGTAGATGTCCAGCCCCCGGAAGCTCCCGTAGATGCCCCCGTCGAGCGTCTGGACCATCACGGGGACGGATGGTGTCTGGAGGTCGACGACCACGATGGCCGTCTCACCGGCGCAGTATGCGTACTCACCATAGGTGGCGACCTCGGAGAGGACGTCGGTATCCGGGAAGACGATCCCTGTCACGTACTCGACCTGTCCCGGGCTCAGGATCTCAAAGACGAGCAACCCGTCGTCCTCGGTCGTGACCAGGATGTGGCCGTCGAACTGCTTCATGCTCGTGGGATCCGACCCGTTCGCGGCGGAGGCGAGGTCGGTCACGGTTCCCGTCTCGAGGTCGACCGCGCTGATCGACACCGGGTCCGTGTACTGCAGGACGTATGCATATCCCCCGTCTGCGATCACATCCGACGCATACGTCAGCCCGCCCCACGTCGTGTGCGCGCTCCGGAACGAATGCGACGGCTTCGCCAGCACGTTGACGCCGCCGGCGTCCACCCAGCTCGGGTTCACGACGACGTAGCAGTAGTCCGACGTCGCCAGGACTCCCCCAAGCGCCTGGCCGGTCATGGTCACGTGCTCGGCGAGGCCGGGGTAGACTCCACCCTCCAGACCGAAGATGGACAGGCCGTACCCTGATGCGTAGATGTGCCCGTCGCTGTAGCTCATGTCCCACGGCGGATGGGACCCGACTCCGGCGATGTGGTGTGGATTCACGCGGTCGCTGATACTCAGGACCTCGAGCGAACCGTAGCTGAAGTAGTCGTTCGACGTGCCGACGTAGAGCAGCGTGTCCACGACGCAGACGCTCACGGCGTTGTTCGGAACGCTGACCGTGTTCACGACGGACGGCGGCGTGGTCGTGCAGTCGACGACCGCCACGCCCGCGTCCCAGCAGGCGACGTACGCGTGCTGCAAGTCCTGCGCCTCGCAGACGGCCCAGCCCGCGCCGGGCAGTGTCGTGGATCCCGCGACCTGCGGGTCCGTCGGGTCGTTCGTGACCAGGCTGAACGTCCCGCCCTGGTCCGCGCACATGATGTGGTCGCGCGATTTCCCGACGCCGGTGGCGGGAACGTCGACGACGTCCTCGATGTGCATGGTGCCCGGGTCACGCGCGTCGATCAGAACAAGACCCGTGTCGGAGTCTGCCACCCAGTAGTAGCCGCCGCCCTCGACGACCGCGTGGAAGAGGCCGAACGAGGGAATGGGACCGTACACGTCCGGGGCGAGCGGGTCGGACGTCGTCTGGTAGAGAAGGAACCCGTCGCGCTCGTAGGCGACGCCGAACACGTCGGCGGAGCCGGCGATGTGACCGAGAACCGACGTGCCGCCGTCACCTCGCAGCGGGATGTTGCCCTTCCAGCAGAGGTTGTTCTCGTAGTGGTAGCAGCTCTGG
>CAZRAD010000226.1:0-2404 GCA_964597945.1 uncultured bacterium | reverse complement strand
GTCGTACCCGATCGCGGCCATCTCTCTGACGTACTCCGGCGTCACGTCATGGATGCGGAACTCGACGATCCCCGACGGCGTGAGGTCGGCGTACCCGGCGGAGGCCATGTCCTGGACATACGTGGGCGTCACACCGTGGATCCGGAACTCCACGAGCTTGTCGAGCGATATCTCGTAGCCCGCGTCGGCGATGCCGGCAGCGAAGTCGAGCGAGATGTCGTGGATGGCAAGAGAGAACAGCCGATCGTTCCCGTCGAAGTCATAACTGAGCTCCCGGAGGCCCCGGGCATACTCGGCGTTGGGCACGAACGTGCACGGACGCCACGTGTCCGGGAAGCGCTGCCCCTCGAGCACGAAGGTCCCAGCGTCGCGGACGAGCGTCAGCTCGCCGGTCGACGACTCGACGAACTTGTCCGCGCTCATGGTCATCTTACACTCGCTCGTGCGTTTGTTCCCGTCGCCCGATCGGACGACGAAGCGGAGCCAGAGCTCGTCACCGAAGCCGGCGGTGCGCCACTCTCCGCGAATCACCGACTCCCCATCTGTTCGGGCGATGTCGGCCAGTGCATCACTCTCCGCGCCGGTGAGGGCGGGCAGCGCCAGAGCTGCCAGAACGGCGAGGACGAGGAAGCCTGTCAGGGAGTACCCACCCGAGCGCCGGTGTGACGCGCCACGTCCGGCCAGTCGCCGGATCCGCGCGGTCAGCGAGCCGCCGTCGGCTCCCATCGAGAGCGCCGGTGCTTTCGATCTCATCATCTCCACCTCCGTGAGTGCGCGCGCATACGCGATTCGATCGCCGGTGAGACGCACGACGGCGTCGTCGCAGCAGTGTTCTCTTTCGAGCCGCGCGTGGTGCGAGAGCCACCACACGGCGGGATGGAAGAAGAACACGGTCTCGACGGCCGTCTGCAGGTAGTTCACGAGAATGTCATGGCGACGGATGTGGGCCAGCTCGTGGATCAGCACGAGCTCGAGTTCGCCGGCCGAGAGGTCGGTCAGCGACGCGGCCGGTACCAGGAGGACCGGGCGGAGCCACCCGACGACCGTCGGGACGTCAACCAGTGCGGACACGAAGGCGTCCACCCGTCGGTCCACACCGATGCGATCAGCGAGCGTGCGGAAGCGCTTCATCCAGGGACGCGTCAGTGGTCGGATGCTGCTCCGCGCGATGGAGCGCGCGTGCGCCCACCCGGCGAGGTTGTAGACGGCGAACGCGAGCATCCCCGTCAGCCAGAACGCGAACACCACTGGTCCGGCACGGCCCAGATCGATGTGAAGCAGCCGGGCGCTCCATCGGTCATCCTCACCGCCGGCGCCCAGGCCGGCCCCCGCGTCATCGTGTGCCGGAACCGTCGCGGGTCGTCGCACCGCTCGCTCCCGCGCGGCGACCAGCTCCGCCTGCGTGGCCGCTGCGTCGACCGACCGGTGGTCGATCGCGGAGCTCAGGTGCGTGGCGGGAGGGCTGTCCCAGACGATGCGATCGACACGGTCCGGTGACGTGGTCGCGATGCGAGCCCCGATGGCCGCCGTTCCGACTACGATGGCGATGAGGGCCAGGATGCAGACCGCGTATCGGACTGCCGACCGCGCCCGCGGAACCGAGCGGAGTGTGAGGCCGGCCGCGATCGAGATGAGACTGCCGAGCCAGAGTGAGTGGACGAGCGCCAGCGTGACCGGGCGGGCGCAGTCCGCCAGCAGTGTCGAGATGAACGCGTTCATCGCTCGTCCTCCAGTTCGTCAAGGAGCTTGCGGATCTCCTCAAGTTCCTCCGGCGATGCCTTGCGCTCCGAGAGCGCGTGAACGGCCAGCCGGCCGGCGGAGCCGCCGAAGAGCGAATCGAGGATCTCCCCGGTCACTCGCTTCTGCGCCTGCCGCTTTGTGACACGGGCGCGATACGTGTGCGCCTTGCCGATCTTCCGCCGCGTCGCCAGCCCCTTCTCGTGCATGATCTGCAGGAGTTTGAGGATCGTCGTGTACCCCCGCTGTCTGTCCTCGGGGAGGGCCTCCTGGACCTCTCGGACGGTCGAGGGACCGTGCTCCCAGAGGACACTGAGGATGTCAAGCTCGGCTGCCGTGGGGCGTGTCGTCTGTCTGGCTGTCATGCAGTCGTCCTCCTTCCGCACGAGTAGACACGGTGCTGGTGGGGAGGGTTGGAATCTTTCTACGAATTCCTTCGTAGATTGAAGCGTCCTTTGTGTAGGGCCTTCTACGGGCTCGCGGCCCCGCCGATCGACCGAGCCGGATGCCTCCGAGGGGGTGAGAAGCAAGCCGGGAGAACCACTTTCCCGGCCAGAATGTGGGGAGAAGATTTCGCTTGCCGCTCTGGACGCACTCGGCTATACTGGTATCGAGCAGAAGCTGCCATGTCGGTATGGTGACATATCCGGTGACTCTGAAGAGGGAC
>CAZRAD010000225.1:0-2443 GCA_964597945.1 uncultured bacterium | reverse complement strand
TCCTCGAGCGAGGAGTCCTTCACGATATCATCGTTCGTCAGGTCGCTCCCCATCCATGCGCCCATCATCATCGACGGAGGCACTCGGATGGTCCTCGATATCTTCGGGAGGTAGTTCCAGAGGTTCTGCTCCACTCGGAGCGTGGCGGTGCCCGCGTCCCGCGGCGGCGCCTCGATCACCATGAGCGCGTGCTCCTCGCCCTTGCTCCAGAACTTCATCTGCATCGTCCGCGTCTTCTTCGGCGTAACGATGACGATCTCGGCGCGAGCGGTGGTCCCGGTCGACTCGAAGAGCCCATCCATGGTCCTGAGGAGCTCCGATGCTTCGGGGGCGTTCGCGGCCGGGGCCTCGGCCGCGACTGGAGCATCGTTCTCAACTGCCGTAGACACGGCCGTCGATCCCGCCGGAGCGGGTTCAGCGTTGTCATCGTCTGCGCGTGCAACGGCCGCGATGCAGAGCACCGTGATGCAGGGGAGGAGGATGCGCGGCAGCCACCACCGCACGTCACGTCGTTCCGTTCGTCGGGTTCTCATCATCGTTTCCGCTCCTTTTCCCACTGCTTGACCCACTGGTCGAGCAACGCGGGGAACTCCCGCTCGACGAACCTGATGTAGCTGCCGATCTCGCGCAGGCGGTCGCTCGACCCGCTGTCGGCTTCGGGGAAGAGCTCGAGCCCTTCGTCGGCGAGCTGTCCCATGATGTGCATCCGCGCCATGCGTGCCTTCATCAGCTGCGCCCACATGCCCGGCTTGACACGGTAGTAAGCGCTCCGCTTCCCGGGCAGCCCGACCTTCTCGATCATGGCGGCCTGGACGAGGGCCCGCGTGGTCGTGCTGACGGTTCCGGCGCTGGCGTTGACGGCGATCGCGATATCGGCCGCCGTCTGTTCGGGCGGGTCGCAGATGATGAGCCATCCGAGGATCTTCCCCATCATCCGCGTGCCGCCGAGGGCCTCGAGCACCATGCCCCAGCGCTCGATGTAATCCGTGAGCTGTTCCTGTGTCGGCTGCTTCGCCATGTGTTCCTCCTGTCGTGTGTCTGAGACAAGCGTAGTCAACTCAGTGTTTACTGTCAAATCAGAAATGTCCGCTGTTACTGAAATTACCGATAGAGCGCGCGTCGTGCTGCATCATGCGGCATCTGAGGGACCGGGCGACGATGCACGCGGCGCCCTCCGGCGTTTCGCTTCCGGTATGCCGCGCATCCCCCTGAGTGTGGTATCCTATGAGTGAATCCTCATCACAGACATGTCTGCTGCGGTCGCCAGGCAGTCCGAGGCCCTCAGGAGCTCGGACCGATCGCGGCCACCGTCACGGAGGTGCTCACATGCTGCGCCGCACACTTGTTCCAGGCCTCGTGCTTCTGGCCGTCCTCGCTGCAACCGCCACACAGGCCGACCTGCTCTTCGACGCCCGCCGCGACTTCTACGCGGGGGACTGGCCACGTGATGTCGCGATCGGCGACTTCAACGGCGACAACCACCAGGACATGGCCGTGCCGCTCTACGATGATGAGGAGATGGCCATATTTCTCGGGAACGGCGACGGAACATTCCAGGAAGTGGTGACCTACGGGACCTGCTACAGCCTCAACTGCTTTCCGTTCAGCGCGGCCGTCGGACGAATCAACGCTGACGTTCACGATGACGTCGTCGTCGCCAACTGGGGAGCTCACACGATCGGGACTCACCTGGGGATCGGTGATGGCACGTTCGCCGTGGTCGACACGCAGCTCATCGGCGGCGGTCCCAACTGCGTCATCCTCTCCGATCTCAATGAGGACACGGTACTCGATGTCGTGACCGCCAACTGGCACGGAGATGACATCACGATCGGTCTCGGGAACGGTGACGGCACCTTCACGCCCGCCCCGGTTCCGCTCTACCCGGTAGGGGAAGGTCCCTATTCCGTGGCGGCGGGCGATTTCAACGAGGACGACGATCTGGACCTGGTCGTCGCCAACTTCTGGGATGACGACCTGTCGATCCTCCTCGGCAGCGGGGACGGGTCCTTCTCGGCTCCCGACTCGCTCCCGAGCGGCAAAGCTCCGCACGACTTCGGCATCGCAGACTTCAACGACGACGACCACCTGGACCTTGTCGTCCCGTGTCGCGATGACGACGAGGTGTGGGTCTACTTCGGTCAGGGTGATGGGACGTTCCCGACGACCATCACTCTGCCGACCGGCCACGCGCCATACTCGGTCGTTGTCGGTGACTTCAATGGCGATGACGATCCTGACATCGCCGCGTGCTGCCGGTACGACTACATCGTGGATGTCTACCTCGGCGATGGTGCGGGAGGGTTCGGCGCCGGCGCGTCGTACGGCGTGGGCGAGGAGCCGTACTCAATGGCTGTCGGCGACTTCGACGAAGACACCATCCCTGACATTGCCGTCGCATGCCGTGAGGAGAAGGGTGTTTCCATCCTCTTCGGGAGAGGTG
>CAZRAD010000224.1:0-2478 GCA_964597945.1 uncultured bacterium | reverse complement strand
CACGGGGCGGGGGTGCTGACAAGGGGAATGTCGGACTCTCAGGTTGACGAAGCGCCCACAGCTTGGTATCTTCTATCGTTTGATACACTCCCGAAGATACCACCCGCAACGACATGGGGTAGACCCCTGGAAGGACGAGCAATGAAGTCTCCGTCACCCGACAAAATCAGGAACATAGCCCTTGTAGCTCACGGCGATGCCGGCAAGACCAGTCTCGCGGAGGCGATGCTTCTCGCGGGCAAGGCCGTACAGCGGATGGGCAAGGTGGACGATGGTTCGAGCGCGCTCGACTACGCCGAGAACGAGAAGAAGCGCGGGATCTCCATCAATCTGGGCCTTGGCAATCTCAAGTGGAGCGACACGAAGGTCAATCTGCTCGACTGTCCGGGGTACGCGGACTTCTACGGCGACGTAAAGGCCGGTATCGCGGTCGCCGACGGCGCCGTACTGCTCATCGCAGCGCCGGCGGGCGTCGAGGTCGGGACCGAGCTCGTCTGGCAGTTCCTCGACAGGCTCTCCCGTCCACGTGTCATCGTCATCAATAAGATGGACAAAGAGCACGCCGACTACGGCAAGTGTCTCAAGGACTGCCAGGAGGCGCTCGGCGCGCGACTCGCGCCCGTGACCATTCCTATCGGGTCCGCCGACGGGTTCAAGGGCATCATCAATCTCATCGAGGAGAAGGCCTACATCTACGAGGGGCCCGGGAAGTTCCAGAGGGAAGACATCCCGGCCGACATGGCTGATGAGGCCGCCGAGCTCAGGACGCAGCTCATCGAGGCCGCGGCGGAGAGCGATGAGGAGTTGATGGAGAAGTTCTTCGGTGAGGAGACGCTCTCGAGGGACGAGATCCTGAAGGGTCTCAAGGCCGGGGTTGCGGCGGCGACCATCGTCCCGACGCTGGCGGCGGCCGCGACCAGCGGTGTCGGCGTCGAGCCGCTTCTCGATGTCATCGTCGGCGTGATGCCGTCCCCCGCTGATGTGCCGGCTGCTGTCGGCACGAAGCCGGGGAGTGAGGACGAGATCACCCGGTCGTGCGACGCGAACGGGCCGCTCGCGGCCCACGTCTTCAAGACGGTCGCGGAGCAGCACGTGGGTGAGATGTCCTACTTCCGAGTCTACTCCGGCTCAGCGAGCTCCGGTACCGAGGTGCTCAACGCCAACAACGACAAGAGCGAGCGTATGGGGACTGTCTACGCGATGGTCGGTCGTGAGCGCAGCGAGATGGAGGCGGTGACAGCCGGCGACATCGGTGCGGTCGTCAAGCTCAAGACCACGCACACCAACGACACCCTCTGCACCAAGAGCGACCCGATCATCCTCCGACCGATCGAGTTCCCGAAGGCCGTTCTGTCGGCCGCCGTGAAGGCGAAGTCGACCGGCGACGAGGACAAGGTCAGCGCCGGTCTGCAGAAGCTTCACGATGAGGATCCGACATTCAGCGTCGTGTTCGATTCCAACCTCAAGCAGACGATCATCTCGGGGCTCGGCAACCTCCACCTCGATGTGATGGTGGACAAGCTCAAGGAGAAGTACGGCGTCGAGGTCGATCGGGAGAAGCCGAAGATCGCGTTCCGAGAGACCATCAGGAAGACCGCGACGGCCGAAGGGAAGTACAAGAAGCAGAGTGGCGGCCGCGGGCAGTTCGGAGTCTGCTGGCTCCGCATCGAGCCGAACGAGCGAGGCGCCGGTTTCGAGTTCCTCAACGAGATCGTCGGCGGCTCCATCCCCTCGAAGTTCATCCCGGCAGTCGAGAAGGGCGTTCTCGAGCGGATGTCGAAGGGCGTCATCGCCGGCTACCCGATGGTCGACGTCAAGGTGGCCGTATACGACGGCAAGTACCACTCGGTGGACTCGAACGAGATGGCTTTCAAGATGGCTGGTTCGTTCGGTTTCAAACTGGCCTCGGCCGACGCCTCGGGCGTGCTGCTCGAGCCGATCAACTTCGTCAGGATCGTGGTGCCCGATGAGTACCTCGGGGACGTCATGGGTGACATCTCCTCGCGACGGGGCAAGATCCGCGAGACCGGGCAGGAGGGGCGCAACCAGGTCGTGACGGCTCTGGTGCCGCTCTCCGAGCTCTATATGTACTCGACGAATCTGCGTTCTATCACGCAGGGCCGCGGCTACTTCGAGATGGAGTTCTCGCACTACGAGGAGACGCCGCCGGACGTGCAGGCGAAGATCGTTGCCGAGTCCGAGCTCGCTGAAGACGAGGAGTAGACACTCCGCTGATGCGCCGGAAGGACGACACCGACGTCGTCAGATGGGAGGAAGCTGGTGTCCGGACATTCGAAGTGGCATTCCATTAAGCACAAGAAGGCCGCGACCGACGCGAAGCGCGGCAAGATCTTCAACAAGCACGCGAAGCTCATCGAGGTCGCCGCTCGCTCGGGCGGGCCGGACACGAACATCAACGTCCGGCTTCGCGGAGCCGTGCAGGCGGCCCGCGACGACAACATGCCCAACGCCAAGATC
>CAZRAD010000223.1:0-2498 GCA_964597945.1 uncultured bacterium | reverse complement strand
GATCAGGAGGATCAGGAAGATGATCCTCCGATCGAGCGTGTTCATGACGTCCCAGAACCCTCGTTTGCCTTGAGGTGACACTCTGCCTCTCCTGACCACCGCACATCGGTGGTTCGTCCCGCATCAACCGCCCTCCGGCGGCAGGTGCCGGGTCTACGACAGGTAGCTCCGCTCGATCCCGAGGATGATCCGGAGCGACATCGAGACCGCACCGAGCGCCGCCCCGATCTGGATGCCTCGCTTCGCCGCCAGCTGCGGTACGTCCATGATCCACTCCTGCGCCGCGGGGAAGAACTCGGATATCGCCGCGCCGATGGGCACGCGGCCGAGCATCACGATGACGGCGGAGACGAGGAGGAGTGTGGCGACCGTGTTCCTGGCGCGGAACGCGCGGTACGATGCCGACGCGATGAAGAACGCCAGGAGCGCGAACATCGTGCCCTGAAGCGGCACGATCGTGTACGTGTAGACGAACATGAACGGGGATTGCATGTGGAACGGGCTGCCGTGGTGGATGCGCCCGAGAACGCCGAGCACGACCGTTGCCACGAATCCGATCAGGAGCGCGACGCTGTGCCACCATCCCGCGTTCTGCCGCCCGATCTTGCGCGCGTGCGAGCGCAGGAGATTGTCGACGCCGAGGAGCATTGTGAAGCCCGAGACGATCGAGAACCAGATGAGCAGACGCTGCTCGAGCGCGCCGAACGGCTCGTGTGGTACGAAGAACGAGATGACGAGAAACAGGCCCGTCAGGAATGTGATGGCCAGCGGTATCGAACGCTTCATTCCTCGTGTGCTCCTATCCGCCCGCGAACCAGGTCTTCACAGCATCGAAGATGCGCGCTGGAGCCGAACTGCCGTCCGGCGTGATGACGTATCCGACCGTGCCCACGACAACGGCCGTGACGATGAGTACGACGATCCAGAACTTCGCGAAATCCTGCCCCTTGAGGCTCCCGAGCATGACCGGCTCGTGTGAGAGGTAGCTCGATGCGGCGAAGAGCTCCTCGCCGATGAGGGTGTAGTCGCATGCGGCGACGAAGAAGGGCAGCTGTGATGTCTCCTTCGTCCCCGAGATCTGGATCGCGCCGATCTCATGCCCGGTCTCGGCGAGAATGAGCGACTCTGCGGCGAAGTAGCCGAGGAGGAAGACGGCCTCCGGGCGCTCGCGCACCATGATGCCGTCGACTCCCGCGGTGTAGCCGAACTGGTCGTACGTGAGGTAGGAGACGCTCGTCGGGTCGTATCGATCCGACTGGCCTGTCTCGGCGTAGGCCTGCTTAACGATCTCCTGCGCCGTCGTCATGACGATCGGGTCGGCGGTCGGGACGATCAGCGGCGTGCCGTGCTGCGCCACCTTCTTCGCGACGTGTCCCAGGATCGTGAGTGCCGCCAGTGTGCTGATCTCGCTGACGGTCTCGATGCCGGGAACATAGAGCACGGGACGCCCCATCTCGGTGGCGCGGCCGACGGCGTCGTCGACGGCCTCGAGTCCGGGGATGCGGCGGATGTAGAGCTCGCTCCCCGTTCTGGCGCGCGCGATGTAGTACATCACCGCTCCACACACGAACAGCATGACGAGGAGTGAGTTGAGCCTTGACGTGGCGAACCACTGCGCCGTAGCCGTGGCGCTGTTGCTCGCAATGGAGTCTGTGAAACCGCCTCCCGGATTCGGGGAGGAGAGGGCGCGGACGATGTACTGGTACGAGACGCCGGCCTCCGCCGTATCGTCCACGTAGCGCCGGTCGGTCACCGGCGCCTCACCGACGACGACGGGTTCCTCACCGGGTGCGAATCGGAGAATCTCGAAGCTCGAGATCGCCGTCGAACCGGCCGTATCCTCACCCGAGCCATCAGTTGTTGTCGCCGCGTCGCCCAGCTCCCAGATGACCAGGAGCGCGCCGCCGCCGTCATCCGGGACATCCGCGGCGACGACATCGTACGGACAGACAACGGCTGCCTCCTGGCGGTCGACACTGCCTGCCTCGGCGAGGAGTGCAGGTGCCAGCAGGACGGCGTCAGGACCGTCGATGAGGCGGTCCCCGGTATTGGAAAGGGCGCTCCCGCTCGTGAGAGCGAGAACGCCCAGTACTGCGATCACCGCGACGTGAACGGAAGCGAGCCGCGTGGAGGTGGAGCCGCGTCCGTTCGGTGTCGCAGCCAGCTTGCGCAACCTAGATCTCCTTCGCCGACGCCTCGATCGCTGCGAGCGCCGTGTCGATCTCATCGGCCGTGACGTTGAGCGGCGGACGGAAGCGGACGGCGATGGGGCCGGCAGGAAGCGCCATCAGCAGACGCCCGCGCATCTTACCGAGCAGGTCGTCGCGAATCTCGGTGGTGGGAAGGTCGAAGGCGCACATCAGACCGCGCCCGCGGACGTTCGTGATCTTCCCGCCGCTTGCCGCCGCGATAGCCTCGAGGCCCTTGCGGAACCGTCGGCCCATCGTCTCGGCGTTTGCGACCAGACCATCCTCCTCGATGACCTCGAGGTAGCGCTG
>CAZRAD010000222.1:0-2556 GCA_964597945.1 uncultured bacterium | reverse complement strand
TGGTGACCTGCACCGGCTGCGGCAGATGCATCGACGTCTGCATGGGCCGGATCGATATGAGAGAAGCTATCAAGCACGTAGTCACGGAGATGGCGAAGGCATGAAAAACCTCTACAGGCCAATAGAGAGCGTCATAGAAGACATCAAGCAGGAGACGCACAACATCACGACGTATCGGTTCCGCCCGAAGGAGCCGATCTCGTTTAGGGCCGGTCAGTTCGTGGAGCTGACGGTGCCCGGTGTTGGAGAGGCGCCCTTCACGCCATCGTCGAACCCGGCGATCACCGAGACGATGGAGATCACCATCATGGAGGTCGGGTGCGTGACGGAGGCGCTTTCGAAGATGAAGGTGGGGGATACGGTCGGCATCAGGGGTCCGTACGGAAACGCGTACAACCTCGAGGACTTCGACGACAAGAATATCGTCATCGTCGGCGGCGGTGTCGGACTGGCTCCGCTCCGCTCGCTCATCCTCGCGCTCTTCGAGAACGTCGAGAAGTACAAGAGGATCTCGATCCGCTACGGAGCGCGCACCCCGATGGACATCGTCTATGCGGACGCGCTTCCGGAGTGGGAGAAGTATCCGAACGTCGACGTGCATCTCACGATCGACGAGCCGTACCCCGGATGGCAGGGAACGGTCGGCGTGGTCACGGTCCTGCTCGAGGACCTGCCGCTGCTGACGACCGCGAACGTCGACAATCTGAAGTTCACGCCGGAGAACGCGGTGGCCTGCGTCTGTGGTCCTCCGATCATGCTCAAGTTCGTCAACATGGCGCTCCTCGACAAGGGGTTCGACCCGAACCAGATCTACCACTCGATGGAGCGGAACATGAGCTGCGGTCTCGGCAAATGCGGTCACTGCATGATGGGCGAGTACTACATCTGTAAGGACGGGGCCGTCATGACCGCGGCACAGGTCGCGAAGTTCGAGGATCCGTTCTAGTCGTCTACTCTCAGGGGAAGTCAACATGCCACAGACTACCAAAGCGTCATGTCTGATGTGCTCCCTCCAGTGCGGCTTCGCCATGGAGGTGGACGCGGGTGTACCCGTGAGGGTGGACTTCGACGGGGACTCTCCGTTGGCCCGCGGGTCGCTCTGCGCCAGAGGGCACTACAACCTCGAGCTTCTGCTGCACCCCAGGCGTTTCCTGGCTGCGACGGTCAATCGGCGCAGGGCTCCGTGGGGGACGGGTGTGACGAAGGTCGCGGAGAAGCTCAACGAGATCAAGAGTACGCATGGCGGGGACGCCATCGGCGTCATCCTCGGGACCGAGCTCTCGAATGAGGACTACGAGACGGCCGTGGGCTTCGCGTCCGGTGTGCTGGGAACTGCGAACATCGGTGTTGCGTACGACGGGAACGACTATCCGTTCCTGATGGGTGGAGGAACAGGGGACGCGGTGCCGGAAGACATCGATGACGCGGATTGCTTCCTGCTCGTCGGCGACGTCTTCTGGGGGCATCCGTGTGTCTCCAAGCGCATCATCGAGGCGCGGCACAAGAGCCGCTCGCATCACATCATCACGGTCAACCCGTACCGCTCGAACACCGACTGGTTCGCCGATGCGCATCTGCAGCCGGCGGTCGGCACCGAGGCGCTCGTTCTCGCCGCCATCCTCAAGGCGATGAACGCGCAGGGTGTTCCGTCCATCGACGTCACGCAGGCCGCGATAGCGGCCGGCATCGATCCGTCCAACATCGACGTCATCGCGAAGCGGCTTCGTGAGTTCAAGAAGGTCGTGGTCGTCACCTCGTCGCGGTTCGGCGATTCGGCCGGCGGCTATCTGACGGCGAAGTACTCCGCCAAGATCGCGAGCGTCGTCCACGGGAAGTACGCGCCGCTGTTCCGCGGCGGCAACGCCGTCGGCGCGTTCAAGCGCGTCGGCGGGGCGAAGACGGCCGCGGAGATCCTCCACGCCGTCGCCGAGAAGCAGATCAAGGCGCTTCTCGTTCTCGGTCCCGACGTGGTCCAGCTCTACCCCGGCGCGGTGAGCGCCGGCGATCTCGAGGGACTCGAGTTCCTCGCGGCGGGGTCTGCGTTCGAGAACGATACGACGAAGCACTCGGATGTCGGTCTTCCGCTCGCGGTGTGGACTGAGTACCCCGGCACATACGATCCATCGTTCGGATTCTCGACCAGCATCGATACAGGCCTCCTGCCGCAGGGCGACGGGATGGCCGCGGGCGGGATGCTCGCGGACATCGCGAAGAGCATGGGTGCGGCCATCGGCGCATCGGCGGCGGCCGGCGCTGCCGCAGCCGAGCACCCCGAGCTCGCCATCGAGGATGAGCAGGTGCTTGCGGGGATGAAAGGCACCGACGGGCTCACGTTCGTCGAGGGCATCCATCCGCTCCACCGCTGGGACGGGACGCTGACCGGGAGGATGAGCTTCCCCGCCGCACAGAGTCCGTACTGCGAGCTCTGGGTCGGCGAGGAGCCGGCGGCGGCGAACGGTATCGAGCAGGGCGCGAGCGTGGTCGTGACCACTGAGCGCGGAGAGACCCAGATCATCGCGACCGTGACCGACCGGATGCCGGGCGGCGTCATCGCCG
>CAZRAD010000221.1:0-2611 GCA_964597945.1 uncultured bacterium | reverse complement strand
TCCTCGACGAGCCGACGACGGCGCTCGACGTCATCGTCGAACGCCAGATCCTCGAACGCATCCGCGAACTCCAGCGCAGCCTCGGGTTCGCCGTCATCTTCATCACGCACGACCTGGCGCGCATGCTCCAGGTCTCGGACCGTGTCGCCATCTTCTACGCGGCCCGTCTGGCCGAGGTCGGTCCCGCGGCTGAGATGCGCACGAACCCGCGGCACCCCTACACCGCCGGGCTGCTCCGTGCGTTCCCGTCCGTCAAGCCCGGCTCGGTCGAGCCCGTGAGCATCAAGGGGCAGCCGGCGAGCCTTCGCACGCCGCCCACGGGCTGCCGCTTCCATCCCCGCTGTCCGCGCGCGATTGACATCTGCGCCAAAGAGCAGCCGGGCCCGACTGTCATCGGACCCGGCCATATCGCGTTCTGCCATCTCGCTGAGAAGTAACCCCGCTAGATCGCCAGGTGCATGTACGTCCTGAACTCCCACTCGGAGCCCAGCTCGCCATCGTCCTCCGGATCATACCGGTTCGAATTCTCGTCGAGCGAGCGCCACGTCGCGCTCACACCGATCTTCGTCTCGGCGTTGCCGAAGAACCACTTCGGTGAGCCGAGGTGATACGAGATGTCTCCGTTGAGCTGGAGGGGATAGGTCAGGTTGAAATCTCTGTGGTAGTCGTACGGGCCCCAGTCGTTGACCTTGACGAAGGCCCCGAACTCGAGCGGACCGTGCGCGAGGCGGCAATCGATGCCGACACGTTCGATCTTGCGGTTGAGCGTCGCGTCCTCGCCCGACGGGTCGTAGCCGCTCGGCTCCGCCGTTCCGGCGTAGCCGGAGACGACCACACGCGTGACGGCACTGATACGCGAGACCATACGGTAGTTGACCTCCACCAGGTCCTGCGCCGGCGGCGCGCCGGAGAACGCGTACTGCGTCACGCCGTCCTCGGCGATGAAGACGCTCACGTCCTGTGTCGTCGGCTGGTGCTTGATGACGACGCCCAGCGACGCGGCGAACCCGGCCTGTTCGCGAATGTCGTTGTCCCACATCCAGAGCCACGTCGCGGGATGCGGATCGTAGGTCACGAGGAACTCGTACCCGATCATCTCGCGGTTGCTGCGGACCGCGAACGGGTCGGCGAGGATATTGCGCGGACGGCCCGGGGAGGGGACGTCGCTCGGGATCGGGCCGATGATCGGCTTCTGCCAGAGGAAGTTCGGTGCGAACTGGAAGTCACCGACATTGACCGCGAGTCCCGTCAGGAAGTTGTTCTGGTTGCCGGAGCCCGAGTCCTTGAGGTTCCAACCGGTGTAGGTGACAACCTCGGTCGGGCCGGCGTCGGCCACGAGCCCCATGTGCGCGCCCTGCGCGTACCAGTGCCAGCGGCCCTTCTGCCACGTGAGCTTGCCCTTGAAACCGAAGGCGTCGGAGTCGAGGATCTCGTCCTGCAACACGTCGTAGCCGCCGCCCTCGCGCTCCTCGACGGCCTGGAAGGTGTCGCCGACCTTGGTGCTCCCGGACCAGATCCCGCCGACCTCGAGCCCCCAATCGCCCCGGTTCGTCGCGGCCTGCACCGTGAGCTTCCGGGTCTTGGGCTCGGGGATGGCGGTCGACGTGCTCGCCGAGGTCCGCTCGGCGATGTCCTCGTGCAGGACGAGTGTCGTGGCGAACGGACCGATGTCCCGCTGGTACTTGGCGAAGAGCGCCGGGTTGGCGCCCCACCAGAGCTCCGGACCGTACGCGATCTTGAGCCCCGACAGTGACTTTTTGCCGGCGATCTCGAACCCCGAAGGGGCTTTGCCACGATAGATGTCGACGTTCTCACCGTAGTAGGCGTCGCGGTAGAGCCCGAAAAAGTCTCCCTCGTGGCCCCAGTGCAGATGCCCCGTTCGATAGAAGCCGTCGAGCATGAACCACGGATCGTCCCACGACACCGAGGCCTGGTAGATCTCCGTGCGTCCGATGATATCCTCGATAGCGGCGCCCTCACCTTCAGGAACAAACACCCTGCCGCGATTCTCGTAGAAGATCTCGTCGATCGGATTGTCGGGGACGTTGCCCAGGATGCTCAATGAGAGCCGCCCGGTGACGCTTTCGGTGGGCTGCGCCTCGAAGTCGACGAACATCGACTGCATGTGGTCGAACCCGCGGAAGGTCGGATAGCCTGCGACCGCGCCTGGGTTCTTGGGCGTCGTGGTGTGGTCTCCGCCCGTGCTGATCGTCTCGAACCGCATTCGAAGGCCGGCGACACTGAGCCGTGCGCCCTGCTCCGACTTGAGCGCCGCGGTCGCGCCGCGAGCCTCGAGCTCGGCCGCGGCCGGCGTGATGGCGCCGAAGTGCTTCTTGATCGTCTCGAGATCGGTCTCGGGACCGTACGGGTCCAGCCTGAACGCGCGGCGGAGCGCATAGTAGGCAGCTCTAGGGTAGACGAGAAAGTGACCGTTGTGGTCGGGCGGCCCCTTGGCCGTGATGCCCCACCACTCCTCGTTCATATTGTTCTGACCCGGCACGAAGTCCTCGACGTAGCCGCCGTTCGGCCACGAGGCGTTCGTGTCGTGGATGTCGAGCCGGGTCTCCTGCCCGAACTTCCACCACCCGTCGCTCCACTGGAAGATGATGCC
>CAZRAD010000220.1:0-2641 GCA_964597945.1 uncultured bacterium | reverse complement strand
TCTCGTTGTACTCGGACTCCAGCTTGAGCTTGAGGAAGTTGGCGCAGCGATCCTCGGAGAGCGCGGCGACGCCGACCCAGAACTCGGATTGGGTTGTGTCCATGATGTCCCTCCGGCAGGCCTAGTCGTACGACCTGCGCGTCTTCTCGTCGCTCATCGTCGGCTCGAGGACGGGCTTCCAGAAATCGGCCTTCCAGGTCCCGAGCTTCGTGTGCATCGTGAGGTACTTCTCGGGGATCGGGTGCGTCCCGACGACGACCCTGATGCCGTGCTGCTCCTCGAGGAACCGCCTGAACGTGTCGATGTTGGGGCACGGCGGGTAGCCGACGACAAGGCCGGTCGCGAGGTGAACGACCTCGGCGCCGTTTCTCACCATCTCGTCGCCCGCGTACTCCACGTTGCCGCCTGGACATCCGTCGCAGGTCGTGTAGCCGACGAGCTCGACGTCCTCGCCCTCGTAGATGCTGAACGCGCCCTCGCGCTCTTTGAGCGCGCGGAAGCACTTGCCACCCGCGCACCGGCGGTACCGGTTGCAGATAATGATACCGAGCTTCGTCCTCTTCATGCCTTCTCCTGTGTCTGGGACTCCGGACGGCCCTTTTCCCACACGTGCCCGGTCCTGACCTTCCGGAATCCGAACGCCTCGTAGAACGGGTCGAAGCCGCCCGTCATCGGCATCCTCTCTGCGCCGAGCTCCTTCAGCCGGCGGACGGCGTGGAGCAGCAGCGCGCGCGCCATGCCGCGCTTGCGGTACTCTGGGCGCGTGCCGAGCGGCTCGAGGTGCCCGACGCGGTTCGCACTATCATACCAGACGATGCAGCACGCGGCGTAGGTGCCGTCGGGCGCCAGGACAATCATGTCGTTCTCCGGGTGGTAGTCGGGCGCGCGCATGAGCTCCTCGTACGCGAAGCGCGACGGCCACTCGCGCGGGTCCTTGTGGTTGAACGACCGGCCGAAGATCTCGCGGCGCTTGTCGATGTCTCCGCCCTCGGCCATGGACCTGACGGTGAACCCGTCGGGGAACTCCGGCTCGGGGACGTCCGCGATCGCATACTCGAGATGACTGCTGCTCCGCTCCTCGTTCCGGACGTAGCCGCGGCGCTGCAGCACGTCGATGAGCGGCTCGTCGTCCTCCCAGACGAAGATCCACGACGCGCCGGTCTCCGGGTTGGCGTAGCGCTGCTCGCCATACGCGAGCATCTCGTCGAGGAGCTCAATGTGGCCGGGCTGCCGCTGGACGAAGATCTCGCCGAAGCCGGGGTGCGTGAGGTCCGGGTGTTCGATGGTGGCGACGCCGACGACCTCACCGTCAGCCTCCCAGATGGCCGTGAGGTCCTCCCAGAGCGCGATGGCGTCGAGCGAGCCCTGCGGCCTCCCGTCCTCGGTGCCGTAGGCGCCCAGCATCGGGGCGACGAAGTAGCGGGCGTAGTTCCAGCGCTCGATGCCCCAGTTCACGGGGGCGTCGAAGAGTGCATAGGTGTCGGCGAGGAAGTCGCGGACGCGGAGGAAGTCGCGATCGGGACTGTACGGAACGCGTTTCGATGTCATGGTGTGGTTCCCTCTACTGCCCGCCGGAGTAGCCGCGGCCTTGCCCCTGACCCGACCCGTCACGGAGTTCTCCGTGTTCTTCGTGCTCCTCGTGGTCCGGCCGCCCGGTGACGACCTGCACCGGTGTCACGAGCGACGCCACGCCTACTATGAGCGCGATGAGGAGGGAGACCGCAGCGACGATGCCGCGGAGCGGCCGGCGCTCGCCCGGCTCGCCGCGAACCATGCACACGACCCACCCCCAGTGGAGGATGAGGTGAATGACCATCGCCGCGACGAACGCGGCCGCGAGCCACGTATGGATGTATCCCCACTGGTGGCGGTCCATGCCCCAGATGACGCGACTGCTGCCGGAGCCCGGAGGCAGGATGAACCGCATCAGCCAGCCGGTCGTCGTCATGAGAATGAGCGCGACGAGGCCGATGGTGTCCACGAGGAAGTTGAGGTGGGTGCGCTTCACGGGTTACTCCTCCGGTTTGCCCCTGTCGTAATCCGGATTGAGCCTTCTTGTCACTCGGAAGGGCCATCCTCCGGTGTCTCGTGCCTGGCCAGCCAGTCCTCGCAGTAGCCGATCCAGAGCCGGCGGTGGTCGTCCGGGTCCACGATGCGGTCGGCGAGATCCGCGATGCTCCGCACGCCGCGCGCGGGCCCCTCTCGATGGATGTGCTCGTAGAGCGCGGTCGAGCCCTCGATGTCCTCGAGGCTCTCGTACTCCGCGCGGATCTCGATCGCGCCGGCCTCGTACGCCGCGAACGTCCGCGCGTGGCCGTCGATGAGGCTGAGCTCGCCGTCGATGTGCGTCACGAGCACGGGCGGGAGCGTGTCCTGCGTTCCTGCCGACCACGCCTCTCGGACCCGGTCGAGCTTCGCCTGGTTGACGTACCAGTTGTTCGCGCGCAGCTCGAGGATGGTGAAGAATCTGACATCACCCACCGGTGGTGTTCCTTTCCATGCGTCCGCGCCGAAGCTGCACTGCCAGGAGCACGGCGGCCATAAGAAGCACGCTCGCGGTCGCCACGCCGGGGAAGTAGCCCCCGCGACGGACCGCCATGACGATGTGTACGCTCCCGTTGACCATCTCGACGATCGCCCA
>CAZRAD010000219.1:0-2717 GCA_964597945.1 uncultured bacterium | reverse complement strand
CTTCTCACCGCTGAGAAGCGTGCGCACGTGACGACCGGCCACATCGTAAACGGCGATCTCGACCTCGCCCGCGGCCGGCATGCCGAAGGCCACGGTCGTCACCGGATTGAACGGGTTCGGCTGATTGCCGAGCAGCACCACGCCCTTCGGAGTGACCGAGTCGTCCTCAACGCCCGTCGAGTCGTAGCCGTCAGGCGGGTCGGTCGTGAACTTGATCGCCCGACCGCTGGCCAGCGTTGCCGCGCCGTCGTCGTAGATGTCCGAGTAGGTGTAGAGCACGCCGTCGGTCTGAAGCAGGTCCTCGATGCCGACCGTCGCGTAGTTCGCGTTCGAGTTACCATTGTAGACCGTATGGTACTGGAACACGATCTCGCTGTCGCCCGTCTCTGTGACGTAGGAAAGCGGGTCATACAGGATGATCTCGAACGTCTCGGGGTTGCCGTCGTACGCAGTCGGCACGCGGCTCCACTGGACGATGAAACGACCGTCACCCATATCGCGCGTGAGGACCTTGCCGCCGTCGCCCGGGTCGAGGTCATCCCATAGACCGGCGACCATCGCATGCGGTCCCAGAGGCGACGGGATGAACCAGTTTCGGAACTCGTGATGGAACTCCGGGGAGCCACCAAGGGCGACCCAGCCGTTCGAGCAGACCGCCAGGTCGGTGTACACATCCCCGTAGTATCTCACCTCGAAAGGAAGCGTGATGTTGACGGTCACGTCATCACCGAGACCGAGATCGACTCCGCCGCTCCCACCGTAGCTCGAGTCACACTCGATCCACGAGTAGGTCGGCGCCTCGGAGTATGCAGTGTCGGTGTTGTCGTAGGCGTAGTAGCCGTAGCCGTCGGGGCCGGTCGGATCGTCGGTGGCGACCGTGCCGACCGTCACCGGGACGACCACGAACTGGGCAAGCCCATCACCGCCCGTGAGCTCGAGCAGAAGCTGGAACTCGTGACCGACGGCCACATCCGGCGCGGCTGTCACGGTGAACGTATCGCCCGAGTTCGTTGCGGTTCCGTGCGCGGAAACCGTGCCCCACGTACCGCCCATATCGCCGATCGTCAGACCGGCGCCCGGACCCGACAGCTCACCCGCGACAAGCGTCGCATCGACGTCGCCCGGATTCGAGAGCGTGACCGTGAGTGTGGCCGTCTCGCCCGGATCGAGGACACCGTCGCCGGAGATCGTCGAGGCGTAGTAGGCAAGCGTCGGTGCGCCGACCACGACACGCGCGTAGCTCACGTAGGTGCCGCCGGCGGCGTCGGTGACCGTGAACTCGAGTCCGAGTTCCGTTCCGTCGGGACAGCCCTCGGCAACCGAGAAGACGAAGTCCGTCGAGCCGCCGTACGTGCTGCCCGGCGGGATCGAGCCGTACGAGGAGACCTGGCCACCAGGTACCGTGCAGTAAGGGCTTGCCAGTCTCGGAGGACCCTCGGTGATCGTGCAGGTGACGCCGTTCGCCGTTGCGGACCCGTAGTTCTCGAGCGCCACATCGAGTTCGATCGTCTCACCCGGGTTGATGACGCCGTCGCCGTTGCCGCTTGAGGCACCCGAGGAATCGTCGTCGATCGTGTGTCCGCGCCAGCCGACGAACTCGCCGAGCTGTGAGACCGTGACCCCGCCGGAGTGCGGCTTCATGTTCTTGCCCGACACGGTGACGTAGACGGCGCCGCTGTTCTCGATGAAGATGGGCATGTCGATGTTGTAGCCGCCCGTCAGCGTCCGAACCTCCTGCAGATCATTGTCCTCGTTGTAGACACAGACCTCGGCACCCGGAACCGGGTTGCCGTCGGCGTCCTCAACATGCACGGTCAGGAGGTTCTCACCAAGCTGCACCATGGTGTCGTACGTGACGACGAACTCGCTGGGCGTCCCCGTCCTCAGGAAGAGCTCGGGGTCGCCGATGACGTTGTAGACGTTGAAATAGAAGTCGACGTTCTGGTCGTCCTCGTCACCCGAGCCCGGGTCGATGTACTCCGGATAGTTCATATACGTCTCGAGCTTACCTCGGATGAGCGCCTGCCCGAAATGCTCCAGACCGTCATTGAAGATGCCCTGGTAGATGCCTCCGTCAATGGCGTTGTTCCACTTCGTGTGCGTCCAGTACTCGCTCGGACCGCAGAAGGCCGGGCCGCCCTTGAGGTCGAACGGCGTGCCGGAGCGGATCCACTGCTCGCCGAAGCACGGGTCGGTCGAGCTGTCCCAGTTGCCCGTACCGCAGACGATGCTCGTCATGACCGGAAGCATCTCCCCATTCGAGAGCGTGAGCACATCATCGGCGTAGAACGCCGGGTAGTACCAGCCCGGGGCGCCGCCCCAGCCGCGGTAGTTGACGAACGAGACGCCCGCGTCGATAGCGTCGACGACATCCTGCGTCCCTGGAGGTGTCGGATTGCTGTAGTACCAGAACAGCGTGTCAACCTCGGCGTAGCCGTGCTCGTAGAACATTTCCGCCACGCGGAGCGACGTCGTCCGGGGTGTGACCGGCTGCGGGTTGCCGCAGCAGTTCGCCGCGACCATGAGCGCGCGCGAGTACCAGTCGTCGCTCGTCGCGCCGCAGTTGCGCTCGTACTCGAGCACCTTGAGCGTGGCCATGACCGCATCCTGCGCGGTGTCGACCGACATCCGTCCTATGATGACGTCCGGGAAGTAGTCCGAACCGTCGAGCTCTGTGTACGGATGGTCAGTGATGTCGCCCTCGTGGAACCACGCGG
>CAZRAD010000218.1:0-2720 GCA_964597945.1 uncultured bacterium | reverse complement strand
GACCCCACCGGTCACGAACACGAATTTCGGCACGCCCGCCTCCCGTTCTCACTGCCGGTGACGATGTCTAGGGCGAGAGCACCACCTCGCCGGACGCGACAAGCTCCTCGAGCGGTTCGAGGTCCTCCGCGCGGTCGACGCCGGGTCGCCCGTGATCGGCGATGGCCACTCCGATCGAAAGCCCCATCTCAAGTGCCCTGAGCTGCTCCAGACATTCGGTCACTTCGAGGTTTCCCCGCGGGGCCGCGGCGAATCGCTCGAGGGCCGAACGACGGAAGCAGTATAGCCCAACATGATGCAGATACAACCCGTTTCGCTCCGTCCCGCCCTCCTTGGATGACGGGATCGCCGCGCGTGAGAAGTAGAGGGCTTTCCCGTCCGCAGCCACCACGACCTTCACAACATCAGGACTGACGTAGCCCTCCCGGTCCGCGCACGGATATGCGAGGGTCGTGATGTCGAACCCCTGTTCGAGGAGCATGACGGCCTTGTCGATGTCGGAAGGCGCGATGAGAGGTTGGTCCACCTGAAGGCTCACGATGACGTCAGCGGCGCGGTCGCGGACCGCGATCGCCGTGCGGTCGCTCCCGGTCGGACATGGCTGTCTGACCAGCGCGGCCTGCGCCCCCAGCTCACGAACCAGCTCCGCGATCTCGTCGCTGTCCGTCGCTACCAGCGAGCCGTCGACGGTCGCGGCGGACGCAAGCCGCGCGAGGACGTGCTCGACCATCGGGCGACCCGCCAGGAGCGCCAGCGGCTTCCCCGGGAATCGTGTCGAGCCAAGACGGCACGGAACGACACCGAGCACGACTGCACCGAGCTTCGCCATGATGCCTCACCTGAGCATGGTGCTACTTGTAGTCGAGAACGAGGACCTTCCGAGCCTCAGGAAGCTCCTCCTTCGTGATCTCGACCTCTGTGGAACCAACCTGTTCGACGTCCTCCATCAGCTTCAGGAAGTCGTCGACCGGCTGGATAGGGAAACCGATGTCCTCGGTCTTGTAGTGCATCGGGATCACGATGCGCGCACCGAGCTTCTCGGCCACGTCCCGTGCCTCCTCAGGACCGATCGTGTAGTAGCCGCCGACCGGAGCCAGGAGCACGTCCACGCCACCCAGCTCGTCCGCCTCGCCGTCTGACAGCACGTGTCCCAAATCGCCAAGGTGTCCCACGCGCACCCCGTCGACGTCCATCACATGGATGGTGTTCCGCCCTCGGTCCTGTCCCTTGCACTCATCGTGGAACGTGCTCAGGCTCGATATGGCCACACCATGGGATTCAACGGCCTCGCCGCCGCGAACAACCTCGGGAGTCCCGGCGATCTGGTCGACCGCGTTGTGATCCGCATGATCGTGGCTGATGGTCACGATATCGGCACTGCCTTCGATCGGCGCATACCCCACCGCGCCGTCGTACGACCCTGCTTCGAACGGGTCCGTGATGATCTTCGTTCCGCTGCTCGCCTCTATCAGAAAGGACGAGTGTCCCAGCCACCGGATCTTCATCGAGTTGCATCCTCCCGGCGCACGGCCGGCTGCCAGCCACGTTGGATACGCAATACGAAAAGGCGTCCCGGAAAGGCACGCCGCCCTCCAGGACACCTCTGGGTTTCCCACTCAACTCCGTCAGACCTCGGTCCGTCCTCGTCGTCCACCACCAACTCCCTAGACAACCTCGGTCAGCGCCTCGACCACGACCCGCTTGCGATCGCGTCCCCAGCGCTCGAATCTCACATTTCCGTCCGCGAGCGCGAACAGCGTGTCGTCCCCACCGATCCCGACGTTCTCGCCCGGGTAGAACTTCGTACCGCGCTGCTTCAGGATGATCGTGCCGGCGCGGACGAACTGCCCCCCGTACCGCTTGATACCCAGCCGCTTCGCATTCGAGTCGCGACCGTTCCTGGAGCTGCCTACACCCTTCTTGTGTGCCACGTCACTGCCTCCTGATAACGACGAGGGCCGTTAGCCGATGCTCCCGATACGAAGCTCGGTGTAGTCCTGCCGATGACCCTTCGTCCGCTGGTAACCCTTCCTGCGCTTCTTCTTGTACACGAGGACCTTGCGGTTCTTCCCGTGGCTGACGATCTCGGCCGATACGCTGGCGTTCTCAACCAGTGGTGCACCGATCGAGACGTCATCACCACGCTTGACCGCGAGAATCTCGCTCAGCTCCACGCTCTCGCCCACCTCCGAGCGAATACGCGGGACCCGGACGGTGTCACCCTCCGAGACCTTGAACTGGAGCCCGCCGGTTCTGACGATGGCGTAGTCCACTGTGCCTCCCGATGTCGCAGAGATTTCTGGAGTCTCATGTTTCAAACCTTTATAGTATATGGTGATCTTCGGAGGTGTCAAGCCTCATCTCAGAGCTTCTCCAGACCGGCTCTCTTGTGCTAGCCTTGTGCCTCGCCATTCGCGAACCGGACATCAGGCGGCGAAGTCTCACAGGAGAAACAGTGAACATCGCTCACATCCCCCACGCCGGCGAGATTCTCTCGGTCCTCGCCGCCGTCGTCTGGTCGGTCTCGGTCGTGCTCTTCCGTCTGAGCGGCAAGCGCATGACGCCGTTCAATCTGAACTTCTTCAAGAACGCCTTGGCCAGTCTGCTCCTCCTCGCTACGCTTGCCATCGTCGGCATTCCGCTGGTCCGGTCCGTCCCACTCACCGACTACCTGCTTCTGTTCCTTGCCGGGTTCATCGGCATCGCGGTCGCCGACACGA
>CAZRAD010000217.1:0-2732 GCA_964597945.1 uncultured bacterium | reverse complement strand
GCCATGGTGCCCTCCTCGGAGCGCGTCCAAACTACAGGATTCGGGCGATTCTGGCAACGGCTTCGGCGAGGCGGTTCTCGGACGTCGTCAGCGCCATGCGGACATAGCCCTCGCCCGTCGGCCCGAATCCGCTGCCCGGCGTCACCACGACGTGAGCCTCGTTAAGCAGACGGGCAGCGAACGAACTCGAATCCTCGTCGGTCGGCACGCGCGACCAGATGTAGAATGTCGCGTGCGGGCTGGGCACGTTCCACCCCACATCCCGCAGCCCCCGGACAAGGACATCGCGGCGGCGACGGTAGATCTCCAGCTGCTCGTCGATTCTCGACTGCGGCAGATGGAGAGCCTCCTCAGCCGCACGCTGGACCGCCGTGAAGACTCCGGAATCCATATTGCTCTTCACGTCCGCAAGCGCATCGAGCACATCGGCGTTGCCTACGGCAAAGCCGACGCGCCACCCGGTCATGTTGAACGTCTTCGAGAGCGAGTGGAACTCGATGGCGACCTTCCGTGCGCCCTCCGCCTGCAGGATCGAAAGCCGTTCTCCCTCAAAAAGCACTTCGGCGTACGCGGCGTCGTTGACGACGACGAAGTCGTGCTCCTCGGCCATGTTCACGGCGAGCTGGAACAGATCGGCATCGGCGGGTGCGCCGGTCGGGTTGTTCGGGTAGTTGAGGAACATCAGCTGTGCATCATCCATCGATGCGCGCGGCAGACCATCGAAATCAGGCTTGAACCCCAGCTCCGGTTCGAGCCGGACGTGTTTGACCTCTCCCCCGGCAAGCCAGGATGCGGCCTGGTAGACCGGATAGCCCGGGTCAGGCACGAGCGCAAGACGCCCCGGATCGAGCACGGCCAGCGGAAGGTGACCGAGCCCCTCCTTCGTTCCGATGAGCGTCAGCACCTCGCGCGCGGGATCCAGTTCGACACCGTATCGCTCCTGATACCAACGCGCGAACAGATCGCGGAGCGACGCTTCACCCCGCTGTGCCGGATACCGGTGGGTCTTCGGGTCGGTGCACGCGTGGCGCAGCGACTCGACGACCTCGGGAAACGTGGGAAGGTCCGGATCCCCGATACCGAGGTCAACGAGGTCTGCGCCGGCATCGCGCAGACCTCGCTTCTGACGATCGATCTCAACGAACAGGTACGGCGGAAGTAGCCCCAGCCGCGTGGCGGCTACCGTCATGGCTTCACGACCCCCGACAGCTCATTCGGCCCCTCACCGTCCTTGACCACACCGACGAGGAGCTCCCAGAAATCGTTGATGTAGATGTAAAGCCCCTGGGACGGAGCCGTCCCGTACACGATCATGTCACCGTTCTGCGGGCTCACGGGAATGGTGTCCGTGGGCTCGAGGTGAAGGACGCTGAGGATGTTCACGACGCCCTCCGGATCGATCCGCATGTGGACACTGTCGCCCGCCGCGAAGTACATCGGATCATCACTGGAGACCTGGAGCAGGAGACCGTCCGCCCCGACTCCTGACGAGAGACGGCCGAGACCCGCCAGCGGGAGCCCGACGGTCGAGGCGCTCGACGACGAGCCGTACTTCGAGAGCTTGACATCGTTGTACGTCCCGTCAGGCGTCTCGGCGATGATCTCGACCGATCCCCAGTTCGCGGTCGACTCGAATACGAGGTCGTCGTGACTGTCGCCGACGATGTTCACGAGCGCGCCCGGGGTCGACGTTCCGATGCCGAGACTCCCCGCAACGGCCGAATACATGTTGTTGCCATCGACCGTCCAGTCGCTGTCGCCACCGGCCGGCAGCTCCTGCCAGGTGCCCACACCGCTCGCGTCCGTGGTCAGCACATAGCCGTCGGAAGCGCCCGTGAGCATCTCGACACCCTCAACCCGTGCCGTCCCGTCGACATCCAGCTTCGCCGCGGGCGAGGTCGTCCCGACGCCGAGATAGCCGGTCGTGTCGATGAAGACCGCGCCTCCACCGGCCCTGATCCACATCGTTCCACCCGGGCGGTTGTTCGCGATGGCCATCCGACCGGGGTAGGCACCATGTTCGTCGTCGTAGAGAGCGATCATCGCGACCGAACCATCCTCGTTCACGAAGTCGATGCGCTCGGCGGAGAGCGCACCCGTATCCGTGTTCTCGATCGTGAGACCGGTCGTCGAGTTCTGGTCCCGCTTGATGTGGAGCGGTCGCCCCGGCGAGCTTGTACCGATGCCGACATCACCGGTCAACCGATAGACGTCGGGTCCCGCCTCCGTCCACACGCTGCCCCCGCCGTCGGGCGCGGCCGAGGCGGTGTCCGCATGCGCGGCCTGGAAAGCCGCGGGGACGGAACCGAGCTTCATGCGCTGAGACATCACCTCGCCATCGACCCGCAGGTCGAGATAGTACCCCGGGCCGTCGAAACCGGGCAGCGGGAGGACCGAGCCGAGTTCGATGTTGAACCAGCCCTCTGTGACCGTGACTCCCGCGTGCGACTCGGGTCCCCAGAGGACCGAGCCGCCGACGGGAAGCGTGTAGAGACGAACGATGATATCGACAGTGCCGTCGACGGGATCGCCCGTCGTGAGGTCGGCCAGGAATCCCTGGTACCAGATCGTGGTCGGCACCTGGCGCGGCGCCTCACCCATAGCAACTCCAGAACAGACTATCAACAACGACAGCGCAAGAACCATCACCGTCTGGCGCATGGCACCCTCCTCCGTTGGAGACCCGCTGCGTGCACTGACATTCTGCGCGCACTCTACAGAGCGGAGGCTCC
>CAZRAD010000216.1:0-2768 GCA_964597945.1 uncultured bacterium | reverse complement strand
CCACCTCGCGCATCAGCGAGAGCGTTTCCTCGAACTGTCCGTGCGCCTCTCCCGGAAATCCCGCGATGATGTCGGTCGTGATGGCCGCGTCGGGAACCGCGTCGCGGAGCATGGCGATGAGATCCATGTAGTGTTCGCGAGTGTAGCGCCGGTTCATGCGTCCGAGCACGTCATTCGAGCCGGACTGGACGGGCAGATGCACGTGCTCGCAGACCTTGTCGAGATCTGCAACCGCGCGGATGAGACGCGGAGAGAGATCTTTCGGGTGTGATGTGGCGAATCTGATTCGCTCGAGACCCCCGACGCAGTCGATCCGTTCGAGGAGTCCGGCGAAGTCGAGTCCGTTATCGTCGTATGAATTGACGTTCTGTCCAAGGAGCGTCACATCGCGCATGCCGAGGTCGACGAGCGCGCGGACCTCACCGATGACCAGATCCGCAGGGAGGCTTCTCTCCCGCCCGCGGACGTACGGGACGATGCAGTAGCTGCAGAAGTTGTTGCATCCGCGCATGACACTGACGAAGTCGCGGAGACCGGCGGACGAGGGCGTCGTCCTGGATGCGTAGTTCTCATCGGGATCGACCTCGATCTCCGCCGTCGCGTTCCCGCTGCGCGCCCGCTCGATGACATCCGGCAGGAGGGCATAGCGATCGGTTCCGACCACGAAGTCCAGACCGCGCACGGAGGCGAAGAGATCCTCTCCCATCCGCTGGGCGACACACCCGACCGCTCCTATCACGGCATCGGGTGGCGCGAGTCCACGAAGATGCCGCAGTCGTCCGAGGACTCGTACCTCCGCGCGCTCCCGGACGCTGCACGTGTTGACGATAACCACGTCCGCGCCTTCGGGGCCCGTCGCAAGCGTGTATCCTGCGCCGGTGAGCATCGAGGCGATCATCGACGAGTCGTACTCGTTCATCTGGCAGCCGTATGTCTCGATGTAGACGCGGCACGGACTCATCGCTCGCTCCCGGGTATCATCGTCGCGAATGTCGTCGGGCCCTCGATATCCGTGACGCGGACGGTGACGAAGCGGTTCGCGAGCGACGTCGGTCCGTCGAAGGTCACGGTGACGTACTCCGATGCCAGTCCGCTCATGTGCCCGTCTGTCACGGCGCGGTCGAGCACGAGCACGTCGAGCTCCTCTCCGACCAGCGAGCTGCGGAATGCGAGCGACATCTCCATGCCTACATGACGCAGGACCTCGCTCCGACGCTTCTTCTCGACGCCGTCGATCTGGTCGGGCATCTCGGCCGCGTCCGTTCCCCTGCGCGGCGAGAAAGCGAAGACGTGGAGGTAGGTGAACGGGAGACGCTCGATGAGGTCACAGGTTGCCGCGAAATCGGCCTCGGTCTCGCCGGGGAATCCGACCATCACATCGGCGCCGAGTCCAAGCCGCTCGGTTCCGCTCGCGACGCGCCGGACGGACGCTGCGTACAGCGCAGCCGTGTAGCCGCGACGCATCCTCGCCAGAACGCGGTCCGATCCGCTCTGGAGCGGCACGTGAAGGTGCCGGCAAACGGCCGGGTTGACCGTGATGACCTCCGTGAGCTCCTCGGTCAGCTGAAGCGGCTCGATCGAGCCGAGACGCACGCGCTCGACGCCACCAACGTTCGTGAGACCGTCGAGCAGAGCGGCGAGATCCGTCCCGTCGTTCGCTGCGTATGCGCCTATGTGGACGCCGGTGAGCACGAGCTCCCGGTAGCCGGCTTCCGCGAGGCGCCGGGCCTGTGTCAGAACGTCGCTGGCCGGTCGGCTTCGGGACGGGCCTCGCGCGTCCGGGACCGCGCAGTAGGCGCAACGGGAATCGCACCCGTCCTGGATCTTGAGGAAAGCCCGTGTGTATCCGCGGAACCGCTCGATATCGAGTCCGTGAAAATCGTCCCCGACGATCGGTCCGACCGCGACCCTCGGTTGTGTTGGGTCCCATCCGGACGTGACGGCATGCAGCAGCAGGTCGGCGGTTCGCGGCTTGTTGTTGTTGCCGACCACCAGCGAGACCTCCGGCATGGCCGCGAGAGCTTCTGCGTCGCGCTGAGCGTAGCATCCGACCGCTGCGATGAAGGCGCCGGGCGACCGCCGTGCGGCACGTCTGAGCATCTGGCGACAGCGGTAGTCGCTGCGGCTCGTGACGGTGCACGTGTTCACCACGTAGGCGTCCGCCGGCGAGTCGAACGGGACGATGCGACATCCGCGCGACTCGAGCAGTTCAGCCAACCCCTCGGTCTCGTACTGATTGAGCTTGCAGCCGACCGTCATGAGCCCGACGGTCGGTGCGGGCCGCGTATCCACGCACTCTCCCGGTCAAAGGCGTCCCCCGTCCCGGTCGGTGAAGCCCCGGGCATCCGTCGGAGCCGGACGCGCCTGGGGGGACCCGCGATCGAGCCCCCCCGTACGTCGTTCATGCGCCGGCATCCAGCTGTGGCGACGCCCTACTCCTTCTGCTCCTCAGCCTCGACCTCGGGCTCAGGTTCGGCCTCGACCTCTGGCTCGGCCTTTGCCTCGGATTCAGGCTCTGCCTCGACCTTTGCTTCGGCTTCGGGCTCGGCCTCGACCTCTGAGTCTTCCGACTGCTCGGGAGCTTCCTCAGTCTCCGCAGACGCATTCTCCTCCGTGGACTCGGTCTCGTCGGAAGCCTCGGCCTCCTCCGTGGACTCGGTCTCGTCGGATGTCTCCGGAGTCTCAGCAGTCTCAGCGGCTTCGGTTGCACCCTCGGCCGCTTCGGCTGCCACGGCCTCAGGCTTCTCCTCGTCGCCGGACTTCTCCTC
>CAZRAD010000215.1:0-2784 GCA_964597945.1 uncultured bacterium | reverse complement strand
CCGGTGACGTGCTCCTTCTTGTCGTAGAGCTCCTGGATGACCTCGAAGCTGTGCTTGAGGATCTCGCGCATCGGCATGAAATCCCGGCGCACGCGTGACTGTGAGATGTCGAAGATCATGTTCTCGGCGCGATCGAGGATCTCCGCGGCGTCGCCACCGGCGTCGTACGCCTCCTGAACGACCTCGGTCGCGGTCGTGATGAGCCTGCGGAGCACGGCCTTCTCAAGAACGATCTTCGCGTGATACCGAACGTTCGCCGCCGTGGGTACGCTGCCCAGGATCGTCGAGAGGTACGCGGCACCGCCGACGTCGTCGAGCTCCTTCTTCCGTTTGAGCTCCTGCGTCAGCGTTACGAGATCGACGGCCTCGCTCTTCGAGAACAGCTCCATGATGGCGCGGAAGATCTTCCGATGGCTGTCGCGGTAGAAGGACTCCGCCGTAAGCAGCTCCGCCCCGGCGCCGATCGCCTCCATGTCGAGCATCATCGCGCCGAGGACCGCGATCTCAGCCTCGTGCGCCTGTGGCGGCACGCGATCTCCGGCGATCTTCGTTCCCATCCGCCGCACGTCTTCTTTCACAGTCGCCATACTGCCTCCGTTTCGGCCGTCTCCACGGCCGCGGTCGCTGGACGCCGGTGTGTCGTCGCGCGGCCGCTATCCCCGGTCGTACTCTCTCCGAATTCGGAGGAAGTCCTCCCACATCGGCCGCTTGTACTTCGGGTCTCGAAGCGCTGCGGCCGGGTGGTAGGTGGGTATGACCTTGATGTCGCGATGCCTGTACACCTTGGCTCGCATGCTCCCCATCGAGCCCCGTATGCCGAGAAGCGTCTGTGTCGCCGGAAGGCCGAGCGTACAGATGATCCGCGGCGATATCAGCGCGATCTGTCGGGCAAGGAACGGGACGCACGACTCGATCTCGTTGGTGAGCGGTGTACGATTGTTCGGCGGTCGGCACTTGATGATGTTGGCGATGTAGACCTCGTCCCGCTCGAACTCGGCGGCGGCGAGGATCTTGTCGAGCAGCTCACCAGCGCGACCGACGAACGGCACGCCCTGGAGGTCCTCGTTCTTTCCAGGCCCCTCCCCGATGAACATCAGGTCGGCGGTCGGACTGCCGGCGCCGAAGACGACGTTGGTCCGCGTCGCAGCAAGCTCGCACGCCTCGCAGGCCGAGACGAGCTTCGAGACGCATTCGAGGTCGCCGCAGCGGTCGACGGGCGTCTTGTCGACGAACATGTCTCTCTCGCCCTCGGCCGGACCGAGCGCCAGCCGGATGTCGATCGACTCGACCTCCGGGAGCGCCGCCGCCTTCGCGCGGACGGAGTCCGGCCCACCCGTGGTGGTCGCCGATCGCTTCCTCGGCACCGTGGTCGCAGACGGAGGCTTCGCGGATGCAGGCTTCTCGGCGACGGGTTCGGCGGCCCTCGCCCGGACGACACGCCCACACCTGAGAAGCTCCGCGGTCTCGCCCGAGAGAATGAGTTCGTCCTCCCCGGACTCCTTGACCTGACGCAGGTATCGCGCCGCCAGCTCGTGCGGCGAGCTCCGCCTGGAATCACGCGCCATCGCCCTGCTCCCACTCCAGTTCCCTGGCCGCCATCGACAGAACGATATCGGCCAGCTCGACCTTCGTCACGAGGCCGGGTGTCGTTGCGCTGCCCGAACGCGTGATGATGGTCGCCACGTTGGTCTCGATGTCGAACCCCGCGCCAGCGTGATGCGGGTTGTTGATCACGACAAGGTCGAGCCCCTTCGACTCGAGCTTCCGCCGTCCCTCCGCCAGCTCGTCGCTCGTCTCGAGCGCGAACCCGACCACGCCCTGGCTCTCCCGCTTCGTCCGGGCGAAGGTCGAGAGAATGTCGGGGGTTCTCTCGAGTTCGATCGTGAGCGTCTCGGTGGACTTCTTGATCTTCTCGTCCGATGGCCGCGCGGGGGCGTAGTCCGCCGGAGCGGCCGCCATGACGAGGAGGTCGGCGTCCCGGGCGGCGTCGAGTATCGCATCGCGCATCTCGAGCGTCGTCTCGACCCGGACGAAGGTCACACCGTTCGGGGTCTCGAGCGTTGTCGGGCCGGCAACGAGCGTCACGGTCGCGCCGCGCGCCATCGCGCGCTCGGCCAGCGCGTATCCCATCCGTCCACTCGATCGATTGCCGATGAAGCGGACGGGGTCGATCGCTTCGCGTGTCGGTCCCGCCGATACGACGACCACTCTCCCTGCGAGGTCCTGCCGCGGGGCGAGCATCTCGAGCGCGAGATCGACGATCGCATCGGGGTCGGCGAGACGTCCCTTCCCCACGGCGCCGCTCGCCAGTCGTCCGGTCTCGGCCTCCACGATGACCACACCGCGGGAGCGAATCGTCTCCACGTTGGCCTCCACGGCTTCCGACTCCATCATGTGGACGTTCATCGCGGGAGCGACGATGATCGGACACGTCATCGCCATGAGCTCGGTCGAGAGGAAATCGTCGGCCACGCCGTTCGCCATCTTCCCTATGATGTTCGCGGAGGCCGGAGCGATGATGACGAGGTCGGCCGCTTCGGCGAGGTGGATGTGACGGAGCCGCTCGCGACCGGACACCACCTCTTCGACGGGCCTGACGCCGCGCTTCGTCTCCGGGAACATCTCGACGATGACCTGATTGCCCGAGAGGGTCTCGAATGTCAGCGGGGCAATGAACCGGGTAGCGTTCCCGGTCATGGCGACGACCACGTTGGCGCCGGCCGCCACCAGCCTGGTAACGATGTGCGGAGCCTTGAACGCGGCGATGCTGCCGGTGACCCCGAG
>CAZRAD010000214.1:0-2791 GCA_964597945.1 uncultured bacterium | reverse complement strand
CGGACACCACAGCGTCTCGTTGAGGATGCCGTCTCCGCACGGGAGCGTCATCCGCTCCCCGGCGGTGTCTCTGAGCCACCAGTCGTTCGCATCGAGCTCGGCAACCAGATCGCCGTTGATCGGAGGATATTCCCAGTCACCGTGGTAGCCGACCGGCATGTGCGCGATCAGAACGATGTCTGGATTGAGCGCCCGGAGCGCCGCGAGCTCGGAGAGATCCGTGTCGCCGGCCCGCTTCGGCAGAATGAGGACGTCCCACCGAGCCAGCGAGACGAGGTCCGCGGTCGACAGATGTGGGAAGTAGATATTGGCGATCCTCGGATAGGAGCCGCGAACCGGAGCAGGCAGCGCCACGACGAGTAGCGCGAGCAGCAGGCAGAACAGCATGGCCCGCTGGAGTCTCTCCACGTGCCGCGACGCGCGTGCGCTCACCGCGCGTGACGAAGGTCTCGTGACCAAGTGACGATGTGTTCCCACAAGCACAACCCTCCACGGGGAGCGTGACAGAAGGCGTGCGCAGCCGTTCCGTACCATGCTAACTTGCATAACCTGTGCCCTGTAACAGCAACATGACTCCCCAGCCCGAGCGTGAGAACGGGTCAGCCGTGATGCTGGAATGGTGGGTAGGATGATGTGGTGCCGGGGGCCGGATTCGAACCGGCATGGGTCATGAGACCCGACGGATTTTAAGTCCGATGCGTATACCAGTTCCGCCACCCCGGCGACGGGAAGAGCATCGGGCCGGCAACCGGCGCCCGCGTGCGTGATGCACGGGATCCGGCCACCGGCCCGATGAGGTACTGGAGGCGGCGCCCGGATTCGAACCGGGGGATCATGGATTTGCAATCCACTGCCTTAGCCACTTGGCTACGCCGCCATATCGTACGAGCAGGGGCCGCGAAGCCCAGCCCCTGCTGCGTATGTCTGGAGCGGGAAACGGGGCTCGAACCCGCGACATCGACCTTGGCAAGGTCGCGCTCTACCACTGAGCTATTCCCGCGCTGTCATATTCCAGATGGTCAGTATAGCTATCCGCCTTCGACGTGTCAAGCCGAAAGCCCCACTTCAGGGGACTTCCCGGGCCCTGAAGCGGCTCTCTCGTACAGGTCGAGGTAGCGCTCGGCGGAGGCCCTCCAGCTGAAGTCCAGGGCCATCCCGCGCCGGACGATCCCGCCCCAGGCCCCGCCGTCGTCATAGGTCGACACGGCCCGTTCGATGGCCTCCAGCATGGCACCGGACGTGTACGGCTCGAAGACGAAACCGACCCCCGTCCCCTCCACCGCATCGAAGTCCTCGACCGTATCCACCAAACCCCCGGTGGCGCGAACGACCGGCACCGTCCCGTAGCGGAGACTGTACATCTGGTTGAGTCCGCATGGCTCGTAGAGCGACGGCATCAGGAACATGTCCGACCCCGCTTCGATCCAGTGCGCGAGTCCGTTGTCGAACGCGAGGCTCACCGACACGAGTCCCGTATGCTGTTCCGAGAGCTCCGTCAGGAACTCGTGATACTCCGGCTGTCCCGTACCGAGCACGACGAGGCGCGTCCCGAGCGCGACGATCTCATCCGCGACCTCATGGATGAGATCGAACCCCTTCTGATCCGCCAGACGGGACACGATGCCGATAATGGGACCGTCGGATTCGACGAGACCCGTTCGCTCCACGAGCGCCCTGCGGCACCTCGTCTTGCCCCCCATGTCGCTCGCACTGTACTGTGATGGGATGAGCGGGTCGACGGACGGGTCCCAGACGCTGTAGTCGACGCCGTTGAGAATCCCCGAGAGTCTCCCCCGCTCGCGCTTCTTCGCAAGCACGCCTTCGAGACCGTGACCGTACTTCGGATCGGTGCTGATCTCGATGGCGTAGCGCTCGCTGACGGTACTGACGAAGTCCGCGTACTCGATCCCGAGCTTGAGCGCGCTCACCTGCCCCTTGTAGTCGAAGGGACTGCCGGAGACACATGCCTTCCGGGGGAATCCGATACCCGGAAGCCTCGAAGCCTCGAAGGTCCCGAGGTAGGCCAGGTTGTGGATGCTGAAGACGATCCCGGCATTCGAGAGCGGCGTGTCCTCATAGAGCTCGCGCAGGTACGCGGCCGCGAACGCGGTGTGGTGATCGTTGAGATGGATGACGTCGGGAGTGAGATCGAGCGCCACGAGAGATTCCAGAAGCGCACGACTGAGGAGCGCGAAACGCTCGACCTCGTCCGGGTAGCCGTGACCGGTCGCGGGATCGACGTAGATGCCCTCTCGCCCGAATGCTCCCTCGTGCTCGATGAAGAACACGCGGACGCCCGGTGCACCCGGCATGGTCGCGGTGTGAAGGGCGACCTCCTCCACCGCATCCCCCATCGGCACGCTGAGCGATCCGAGACCCGCCACCGGCTCGATGCCGTGAGTCCGGCGGTCGACCGACGCGTAGAGCGGCAGGAACACGATCGGCTCGTGCCCGAGTTCCGCGATCTCCTTCGGAAGCGCACCGACGACGTCGGACAGTCCGCCGACCCGCGCGTACGGAGCAACCTCCGCGGACGCGAAGACGATCCTCATCTCTGAAGCTCCACCTCTCTGAGGTACTTGGCCGCGTCCTCAGGCGGAGTCGGGTTGATATAGAACCCGGAACCCCACTCGAAGCCCGCGACCTTGGTGAGCTTCGGCATGATCTCGAAATGCCAGTGGTAGTACTTCAGGTCTTTCTCCCCCACCGGCGACGTATGCAGAATGAGGTTGTACGGCGGGTCGTCGAGCGCCGCGTTCATCCGCATGAGGCTCTCCTTGAGCACCTCGGC
>CAZRAD010000213.1:0-2895 GCA_964597945.1 uncultured bacterium | reverse complement strand
GTCGGGTTGGTCGACGGAGTGACCGCGAAGTAGGACATGATGTTTTCCATGAGGTTCAGCCGGTCCGCGATGCCGGTGTTGTAGTACCCGGTCGACGGGTCCATGCTGTCCATCATGAACTCCATCCCGAAGCCGAGGGCGACGGTCTGGTAGCCCAGCGTTCCGTGCGTGTAGGCGACACCCGCAGAGAGCGTGGTCATGTCCTGCTTGTAGTACTCGGCGACGATCTCGGAGCCGCTGCCGGAGTAGGGCTGGATGACGTCGAACTTCATCAGCACCGGGCAGCCGCCCGCGAGGACGCAGGCGCCGTCATCGTGGTCCATAAACGTGAAGCCGCCCGCGTTGTCCTGCAGTACCGGCATGCTGTCGACTGTCACCTCGCCGATCTCGTCCTGGACGTAGTCAACGGCCAACCACTGCGTCACGAAGTCGAGTGTCTCGTAACCGGCCTCCATGAGCTCGAAGGCCCAGTCGTTGCCGGTCGTAAGGAAGTTCCTCTCCTTGCCGGCGCCGGACTGGTTGAGCCAGTTAATGATGTTCTGCTGATCCTCAGTCCAATACGTATACGAATTGAACTCGTTGGTGAACCAGATGATGGTGTCGTAGTACTTGTATCCCATCGTATCCGGTCCCTCGGAGTTCGCGCTGCCCGACGGCACCTCCACGTCGTACTTCTCCCACTCGTATCCCAGGATGCCCAGGGCCTCGCGGTAGTAGTATTCGGAGCTGTGGAAGTAGTCGCGCTGCTCGCTTGGGATCAGACGGCCGTGCTTGTCCACGAGCAGGATGCCCGGATCGGACACGGTCGCCGTCGTCGGCAGGATCGAGATCTCGAAGTAGCTGTCCGGAGCCGCCGACGGGTAGGTCTGGACCGTACCGATGCCATCGACCGACTCGAAGTAGTAGTAGATGATGCTGCCGGCTGTCATCTGGTTGATCGGCGGCGGGCCGATCCAGTCGTTTCCAAGCGCGTCAAGACGCCGACACGGGTAGGCTTCCCACGTCGCGCCGTCGTCGTTCGACGCCATGATCGTCACCGAAGCGATGTCGTCATCGTCCTTGACCGTGATCGTAGCCGAGTCGAGGAGAGCGTCCGCCATCTGCTCGATGAACCAGTCGTTGAACCGATCCCAGTTGCCGTACGTGTACGACGTTCCCGGGTCGCCGGATGGGATGCCGACTTGCGCGAAGTTCACGAAGAAACCGGCCATGTGCGTGCCCGGTGCGGCTGGCTCGCTGTTGTAGTTCCTGAACTGGATGGCGAGCCAGTCGTTGCCCGCGAACGCATCCCAGTCGTCGGTCTTGGTGTTCCAGTACGGACCGCCGTACCATGCGCCCGGGTTCTCATCGACGAAGCCGTCGAGGCTTGTCACACACGCATAGTTGTCGTTCGATGCGAGCCAGACGTCGTAGAGGTCGTTCGCCTCGTTCGGGCAGTCGAGCCAGTAGTCCCAGCGCCCGACGAGCTTCTCGGCTCCGCTGATGTCGATCGGCGGGCTGACGAGATAGGCCACCTCGCCATCGATCATCTTGTTTGTGAACGGGTCACATGCGGCGTACATCCAGCCGGAGCGGTTCTCACACGTGAACGGGCGGCCGTTCTCGAAGTCGGTGCCATAGAGACCACGGTAGTACGTCAGTCCCGTCGCGCCCGTCTGCAGCTGGTCTTCGTGGACCCAGCCGTTGTCGCCGGCCGCCTCGACATCGTCGGACCACACGGAGAGCGTGTTGACCGTGATATCGAAGTTGTCCAGCTGCCAGGCACCGTCCTGCACCGAGTTGAGCGGGGCGTTGTTGTACTCGTCCTGCGCTGAGTACGCTTCGTCGGTCTCGACGCGGAAACGGAGACGGACATCCGAACCGGCCCAGGCAGACAGGTTCAGGGACTGATGGCCCTGGTCAGAATCCCAGTCCTTCGGCGTACCGGGCTTGCCGGCGAAGCCGGGATTGTTCGCTGTGTAGATGGTCGTCCAGGTCGAGCCGCCGTCATCGGAGATGTCGACGTAGCCGTAGTCGTAGTCGTGCTCGAGCGCGAATCGCTGGTCGAAGTCGAGGACGACGTCGTCGCCACTGACACTCCAGCTGGAGAGCTCGAAGTCACGGTGCATCATCTGGAGCCAGCTGTTGCCGTAGCCGCGCGGCTGGACCCAGCACTCGTTGTACGTGCCACACCACCATGTGTAGTTGCCGAGGTAGGCCTCGGTCAGACGGATGGTGTCCCTGTGCCAGAAGTTCTCGGAGCCCAGCGTGCCTGACTGGTCGTACGCCGTCCAGCCGGCGTTGTCCCCCACCAGATCCTCGAAATCCGCTTCGAAGATCCAGAGCGTCTCGAGTCGAGCGCCCTCGAGCGTGTCATCAACCAGGGCTCCGCTCATTCCCGGGTCCATCAGATCGTGACTGACCCTGCTCACCTCATCGCCGATGCCGCGTGCTGCGGCTCCGGTGACGAGGGTGGTCAGCACCAGACCGACGGCCAGCGGGAGTACGAATCTCCCTCTCATTGGCCAATCCCCCCTTGCCAGAGTGATGCTCTGCCCATCCAGCAACCGACTGTCCGTGCGGCGGGCGTTACGCCGCACCCCGCCGGGCAACGCACGCCTGGCGGCCATCAACTGCGCAAGAACCCCATTTCGCGCGCATGCGATCCGGCCACGCGCGGTCTGCGGATGCTGCGGGTACACTCTCACGATTCGCACGGAATACTCGGTGGGGGCTGCAACCGGATTCGGTACACAGGCGAACTTGCTCCTATTCCCGACTCGGCGCCATTATACCACTCGCCCTCGGTCCCGGCAAGCAAATACGCGAAACGGGGACCGGTTGCCCGGCCCCCGCTGCGGTGGTTCTTCTGCTTCAGACCTGCGCTTTCTAAGGAAAGCGCCAAGCTCTCGCTAA
>CAZRAD010000212.1:0-2915 GCA_964597945.1 uncultured bacterium | reverse complement strand
ACCCGGCCGGATCGGCAGGTTCGGGTGCACGACCCTGTAGAGCACGTCGAAGTTCGCGACGATGATCCACAGCATCAGCGACAGAAGATGGGCGATCGCCCAGAACCACCGCACGGGACTGAACAGGCGCTCCGCGCGCTCGGGCAGCAGCCCCGACAGAATGAGCGCGAAGAGGATCGCAAGAACGGCTCCCGCCACAAGCCCCTGCACGTCCAACGACCAGGTCAGGAGCAGCCACAGGACGAAGTAGATGATGAGATCCAGGAGCCTTCGCTTCAGTGTTTCCATCAGTGCTCCTTACCCTCTACCCGAGGACCAGCTGAATGTACTCAGTGCCGTTCATGAGCGCGTCGCGGGCCGGCTCCAGAATGCGAGCCCCGATGACCGGGTAGAGCAATCCGAACCCGACGCAGACGATCGCCAGAATGATGAGCGGCACGTACATGAGCGCCGGGACCTCTCTGGCCCTTTCGACCAGCTTCGTCACCGACCCGAAGATAACCTCACGCTGCACCTTCACGTAGTACGCGAGCGTCACGAACGCGAAGGCCATCGCGACGGCGGCGATCACGAAGTGCCCCGCCTTGATCGTCGCGATGATGATGATCAGCTTGCTCCAGAAACCGCTGAACGGCGGCACGCCGGCGATGGAGAGCGCCCCCAGGTTGATCGTCCAGGACGTGATCGGCATCGTCTCGCGCAGTCCGCCAAGCTGTTTCATGTCCCTCGTCCCGGTCGCGTGCTGCACGGCACCCGAGCTGAGGAAGAGAAGCGACTTGAACGCCGCGTGGTTGATCAGGTGGAACAGCCCGCCCAGGATCGCCAGTGCCGCCACGGACAGCTGGCCGCCGGTCGCCAGGACTCTCGCCCCGACTCCGATGCCCAGCATGATGTAGCCGACCTGGCCGATCGAGCTGTAGGCCAGCAGTCGCTTGTAATCCCACTGCCCGATGGCAAGCACACCGCCGAGGACGATCGAGAGCACCGCGAACGCGATCATCGAGTTCGCATAGATAACGCTCCCGCCGGCTCCGGAGGCGACGCCGAAGACGTGGAAGAACACGCGACAGATCGCGTAGATGCCGAGGCTCTTGATGACGACGCCCGAGAGCATCGCCGAGATCGGCGCGGGCGCGGACGGATGCGCGTCCGGCAGCCACGCGTGGAACGGAACCAGCGCGGCCTTCAGCCCGAACCCCATCAGGAACATCGCTCCCGCCAGCAGCAGAGCGGGGTTCATGCTCGTCCCGAAGCGCACCGAGATCTCCCGCGCCACGTCCGCCATATTGAGCGAACCGGTGACCGCGTAGACCGTGCCGATGGCGAACAGCAACATCACCGACGCAACGCTACCCAGGATGAGATACTTGAATCCCGCCTCGAGCTCCTCGGCGTCGACGCCGAACGCCACCAGCGCGTACGACGCGATCGACGCGATCTCGAGGAACACGTAGATATTGAAGAGGTCTCCCGACAGGACCACCCCGTTCATCCCGGCGACCATCAACATGAAGAGCGCATAGTACTTCGTGAGCCCCGTGTAGACCTTCATGTACTTGAGCGAGAAGATGATGCTCACGAAGGCCACGATGTTGATGGCGATAAGAAGAAGCGTGGAGAGCCCGTCGCTCACCATTGCGATGCCGACGGGCGGCGCCCAGCCTCCCATGTGATGCACGGACGCGGGCGCACCTGTCTGCACGATCGCCATGATAGCCAAGGCCGCCGTACAGACTGGCGCGAGGACCTCCCCGCTCTTCTTCCACCAGATTCCGAGCAGCGGGATGATGAACGCCGCCGCCAGCGGAACCGCGACAAAGAGAGGTACAAGGTTCATTGGCTATCCCCTCAGCTTGCTGATAACGGACATGTCAAAGGTGCCATGCTTCTCATAGAGCCGGATGCACATCGCGACCATCAGCGACATGACACCGAGGCCGATGACGATCGACGTCAGGACCAGCGCCTGCGGCAACGGGTCCACGAACCTCTCGAGCGTCGAGAGCGGCATGTCGGCCTCAATGATCGGAGCGACACCGCCCGTCTTGTATCCGATGATGATGAGGTAGAGGTTCACGGCATAGTCCATGATGACGATGCCGATGACCTTTTTCACGATGTTCTTCTTCGCCACGAGGCAATAGAGCCCCATCGTAAGAAGAACTACGCACAGGAAATATACCGTCATGCTAGTTCATCCTCGATCATGGCCCTGAAGGAACGCCTGCGGAAAATGGCGAGCGCCGAGAAAACCAGGAACAGCGAGCTCCCGACCTTGAAAGCGATCGCAATATTGAACGGCAGGATCATGCCCGAGCTGAAGAGCTTGAACATCTCGCCCCTGCCGAACGTGTTCATGAAGAAGAACCCGGCCGTCAGTCCGAACCAGCCGATACCGAGGAACGCCAGTGCGCCCGCGGAGTCCATCACGTGCGCGACCTTCTCCGGCAGCTTCGAGAACGCAACGTCGGCTCCGTGCGCGAGCATCAGGAGGATGAACGCGCAGGCCACGATGACGCCGCCGGCGAAGCCGCCGCCCGGTGTCAGATGACCGTAGAGCACGATGTAGGCGCCGAAGATGACGATGAAGCCGGCGACGAAGTCGGTGATGGTCTTGACGATCAGCGTCATGCCTTTCATGCGGCGACCACCTCCTCCCTCGAGACCTTGCCCTCGCGCCTGAGGAGCGCGAGCGCTCCGAGGATCGAGGTGAAGAGCACGGTCGCCTCGCCCAGGGTATCGTACGCCCTGAAGTCGAGGATGACCGCCGTGACGATATTGGCTGCGTACGTCGCGGGCAGCCCTGTCTGCACGTAGACCTTCGATACGCGCATGACCGGCTCACCGAACTCCGGGAATCCCCTGCTCCCAAAGATCATCGCCCCGAACCCGAGGATCAACCCGAAGAAGATCAG
>CAZRAD010000211.1:0-3080 GCA_964597945.1 uncultured bacterium | reverse complement strand
TGTATTCGCCCATGTGTGCCTCCCTTGACGCCCCCATCCTGCGACAGACACAACATAGCTGTCAACCCGTTTGCCGTGGGGCCGCGCTAGACAATGGCATGCTGAACTCGTTGGCACGAGTTCGAGGTCATCGTGGGCGGCACCTCCTTCCGCCACGCTGGCACTGAGCGAACGAGAAGAGGGGTCACCCGTCAGATCGGCAACCCCTCTTGCTCGACATCCGGAATCCCCGGCGACTACTTGAGCAGCACTATGGTCTTCTGGTCAATGACTCCGGGCGCGTGCACACGGTAGAAGTAGACCCCAGAGGCAACACGCTCGCCGCGCTCGTCGCGACCATCCCACTCCAGTTCGTAGACTCCCGGAGACAGCTCATCACTGCCTGACCTGCCCCCGGCCGTAGTGCCACATCTAGAGACAGAGTGCCGCTGCTGATGGTCCCGGCATCACCGCCTCCGGTGCCGGCGGTCGGTACCCCAGGGAGCTGTGTGGCCGCACCTGGTTGTACTCCCTCCGCCATGCTTCGATCACCACTTGTGCTTCCCGAAGACTCGTGAAGAGCTCTCCGTTGAGAAGCTCGTCTCTGAGCTTCCCATTGAACGTCTCGATGTACCCGTTCTCCCAGGGACTTCCCGGTTCGATAAACAGCGTCTGAACGCCCACCCGCTCAAGCCACTCTCGCACCGCGATCGCCATGAACTCGGGGCCGTTGTCCGACCGGACGTACCGCGGGATCCCTCGATGCACGAACGGGCGACCCAGCACCCGCTGAAGCTCCTCATTGGTGAAGTGACGGCTCACCTCGAGCGCCAGGCACTCCCGCGTGTACTCGTCCAGCAACGTCAGGAGCTTCAGAGGACGTCCATCCACCGTTCGGTCGAACACGAAGTCGTACGTCCAGACGTGGTCCCGGTGTTCCGGACGAAGCCGGATGCACGACCCGTCGTTCAGCCACAGCCGCTTCCGCTTCGGCTGCCGCCGCGGTACCCTGAGCCCCTCGGCCCGCCAGATACGTTCCACCCGCTTGTGATTGACGCGCCACCCCTCAGCCCTCAGGAGCGCCGTCACCCGGCGATATCCGTACCGACCGTACGCGCTCGCCAGCTCCTCGATCCGGGTCGTCAGAGCCACCTCATCGTCCGACACCTTCGGCTTGTACCGCTGCGTCGTCCGTGACTGACCCAGCACCCGGCAGGCGCGACGCTCGCTCACTTCGAGCGTGACGCATACCCGTTTCACGGCCCGGCGTCTCGCAGCCGGGCTCACGAGTTTCCCCGGGATGCCTCCTTCAGGATCGCGATGTCCAGCGCCTGTTCACCGACCAGACGCTTCAGACGGGCGTTCTCCCGCTCAAGCTCCTTCAGCCGGCGGGTCTTGTCCACGTCCATCCCACCGTACGTCCGCCGCCACCGGTAGTACGTGTGCTCGCTGAATCCCAGCTGACGGCACGTCTTCGGGACCGTCAGTCCCTGGCTCTGAAGAACCTCCGCTTCCCGCAGCAGACGCACGATCTGCTCCGGCGTATATCGCTTCGCAGACATCAGATCCCCCTCTCGCGGTCCAGCTCGAGTCTAGCTCGAAAACTGGATCCGTTCTAGGGGGTCAGGTCACCGGTGCCTTGAAGCGGATCGAATGTCGAACTGAGCAGCAGATCCAGGTCCTCGTCTCCGCGGCCCAAATTGGGCTGACTGAAGCTCCAGCGCGAGAACGTTGGTGATGTTGTGTAGCTCCCGGTTGTCTCGCAATAGTCCGCGTACCTGACGACGGAATCAGGCGGCGAGCCCAGGCCGACAATGCGAAGCCCTTGGATCTCTGCGGTGGATGGTTGAGAGAGGAGAAGCAGGTGGAGCACGATGACAGCACACATCGTGCACAGAGGAGTCCGGAACAGCATGGCCACCTCCAGTGTCCCAATCGCGACAGGACAGTGTGGTTGCTACCTTACGACGGTGACTCTGGCTGTCTGTCCCTCGATGCGGTGACCGTCATGGATGAGTCGAACGAAGTACACGCCACATGCTGCAGCGCTACCACTATCTCCTTGACCGTCCCAATGAAGAAGCTCTCCCGACGTATCGTATGTGCCGACAGGGCGAGAGCCTGCCGATACCCGGGCCACACGCCGACCCGAAACATCGTAGACTTCGATACCCACGATGCCGGCCTCCACCACCTCGTAGCCGATGGTGCATCCGCCTCGCTGAGGGTTCGGGCTGGCAAACAGAATGCGCGCCGGACTGGAAATGACGATGCTGGGCACGATCGCTTCGACCGGACCAAGGAAGTCGGAACCTGTCGGTCTTGCCCACTCAACCCAGTAGCAGTAGTGGCCACCTGGGGCCACGCTCTCGTCATCCCACGTCGCGGTCCCGCTGGCGAGCGGCTCCGGAGTAACGCAGATCGCACTCAGAGCTGATGGCTCTGGCGCGCAAGTGCCTTCCTCTGTCGGCGAGTCGCGCCAGACGAGGAATGGACCGGCGGTGGCACTTCCATCTGCGTACCACGAGAGCATCACTGAACCTGTCTCTACGAAGCTCTCAGGACAGCAGAAGTCCACGGGCGTGGTCAGAGTGCCGTGGGATGCTCGGACATCCTCGTCGAAGGGCCCCAGGTCGAGATAGCACTGCCAGACCACCCACACACTGCCATCTGGAGAGACTGCCACATCGGAGTGCTTGTCGTATCTCCATGGACTGCTCGCCGTGTCACTCACAGCCTCTTCCGAACTCCAGAATTCGCCCTGCCACTTGCTTGCCGCGATGCGATCGGTGGAGACATCCATGTAGCGGCCGTAGGTCCATGCGACCCATATCTCACCAGATGGCGAGGAATCGATGAAAGGGGCGTGGTTCGTGTCCGGGTAGACGTCTGGGTCATTCACGTACTCGGGAGGGGTCCATGCGCCCTCGACACGCCTGCTGTACTTGACGTTGTTCGCGTATGTGTGCCCGTCTCCAAGCCACACTACCATCGGGACGCTCTGCTCATCGAAGGCAATGACGCCCCCGTACATGTGCCCGGGCGAGCTATCAACAATCTCGGGCGAGTCCCAAGACTCACCATTGAACATGGCGCACGCA
>CAZRAD010000210.1:0-3086 GCA_964597945.1 uncultured bacterium | reverse complement strand
CGAACAGGACCTCCAGAGCAACTTCAACAACGACTGGTTCCCGGTACAGGGGAACCTGCCTGGTGATCCGTATCACTTCGCGGTGCATTGGGAGGGGCAGTTCTACGTCGACGAGAACAAGTCGTACGAGTACTCGATGGGTTCGGATGATGACTCGTGGCTGTTCATCGACGGCGAGCTCGTGCTCGACCTTGGCGGTGTTCACGCGATCACGTACGACCAGTACACGATCGATCTGACCGAGGGCCACCACGACATCGATATCTTCTTCGCGGAGCGTCACACGGTCGACTCGGCGTTCCAGCTCAACTTCTTCACGGACTTCGAGTCTGAGCCGCCGCCTGTGCCCGAGCCGAGCACGATGCTGCTGCTCGCCAGCGGTCTCGGTGGTTTGGCGCTGGTCCGCAGACGCAGGAAGTAGGGGAGCGGGAGTCCCGTCTTCCTGGAAATGACACTTCGAGCCCGGCCCCTTCGGGGGTCGGGCCTTCTGTTGTGATGAGTCCATGCTGGCGTGCGGAGATGCGTCGTGCTACCCTCATGCTCGTTCGTCCCCCGTCACTACCCTTGCCTTAGAATCGGCCTACTCGCGGTATTTCCTTGACAACGTCCGTCACGACGTAGATGTATAGTGTCTGAGGCCGCAGCGGCACCATCAGTGCCATGGATCACGAGCTTGCAGGAGGCGGCGCCATTCTGATTCGAACGAAGGACCGGGTCATACCCGTCGCGGATATCGAACAGGCAATCACCGAGCTGACGCACGTCCGCTCGGCCGGTATCGTGATGGACGACAGGGGAGGCATTGCCGAGGTGCACGTCGTGGCAAGCGACGAGCACCCCGCCAAGCAGGTCGCGCGGGATGTGGGCTCGCTGATGCTGGCGAAACTGGGCATCCCCTTGGACCACAGGAAGATCAGCGTCGCACAGGTCGCGGCGGACGAGCCGCTCCCGGAGCTGCCGGGGAAGACGGCGGACGCTCCGGTGACGGACCTGGGGGAGCCTTCGGTTCCAGAGACGACCGAGGAGCCGGTCAAGGAGCCCGCACCCAGAACAGGCGCTTATCTCGATCCCGAGCAGCGGCGCATCCGGTTCGTCGGCGTCAGCGTCAAGCAGGCGCAGGATGTGGCCGAAGTTCGTGTGGAGCTGGAGATGGGTGGCCTCGAGAGCGTTGCTCTCGTCCGCGGTGCGGATACTCCTGCCTCGCTCCTCAGGACGGTTGCCGAAGCGGTGCTTGAGGCGACGCAGCAGTACTTCGAACCGAACGGGATCTTCACGGTACACGGAGTGGAGATCTGCCACGCGGGCGGTGTGCCCGTGATGATCACGAACATCTGTCACGTGTCGGAGCGCAGCGAGAAGCAGCTCATCGGCGCGTGTGCCGTCGGGGGAGACCCGCCGCTGGCGGCAGCGCTCTCGACACTCGATGCGATCAATAGATATCTCCGGCGCCTTCGGAGGAAGGTGCCTACGGAATACGAAATCGGGCCGGCATCGGACTAGCGAACAACCAGAACACCTAGCGGAGCGGACCACCTCATAGCGAAGCGTTCCCCTTTTGCCCCTGGAGAACACCGGCGCCCGAGGCCAGAGGCGAGATTCCCCGGAGCCAGGGGTAGCTGACGCATGAAGGAGGTGGGACAATGTTCCTTCTTAGAATCCTCTACGACATTCTGCTGACCGGCAGATCTGGTTGGCTCTAGGCTAGGTAGTACAGATGTCGGCCCCATGCCTTCGGAAGGCAGTATCGTGAGCGTCGCTGAGAGATCGGGTCCTTTCGCGGGAACAACGCTGCTATTCAAGCTGTACTACGTGCTTGTTGTCGGAGGAGGACTCTGGTGGGCATGGCGGGTCTTTCCAACCGCTGAGTTGCCTCCGTGGCATATCCTACTCTGGTGGGTAGCCTTCGCCCTTACAGCCGAGATGAGTCCTATCCCTCTCGCAGGGTCGAATGCCTACATCACAGTTTCTTCAGCCTTGGACTATGCCGCCATTGTCCTGTTCGGTCCGGCCGTTGCCGCCATCGTTGCGACAGTCACGACCCTCGTGTCGTGGCTCACTCTCGCGAAGCTCCCTCTCCACAAGCTGCTTTTCAACGTCTCACTGTTCATTCTCACGATCATGTTCTCGGGTTCCATCTTTCGGTGGGCAGGTGGCCACGCGACGCCCAATGTGGCGCAGCTCATACTCCCGCTCGCCGCCTGCGGAGCAACGTACTTCCTGATTGACACCTTCGGCGTCAGCGCGATTGTTGCGTTGAGCCAGCGTGGGAGCGTGTGGCGGGTCTGGCAGAGGATGTACCTGTGGACGACGCTCACACATCTTGCTGGCTTCGTTCCGCTCGGTGCGATTATTGTCGTTATCTTTCTGCACATCGGGCTTCCAGGGGTCGCGCTGTTCCTTGTTCCCCTTATGCTCGCGCGCTACTCCTTCAAGCTCTACATGGACATGCGTAACGCCCACTTCGACACAGTCAGAGCCCTCACGTCCGCCATCGACGCCAGCGATCCCTTCACCCGTGGCCACTCGGAACGCGTGACGGCGTATTCAGTGGCGATTGCACGGAAGCTCAAGCTCGCGGAGCGGCGAGTGCTCCTTATTGAGTACGCCAGTCTGCTGCACGACATGGGGAAAATCGCCGTGCAGCACGACATCCTCCTCAAGCCGGACAAGCTTGACGACGAGGAGTGGCGCCTCATGCGGATGCACCCGGAGACAGGGGCCAAGATCGTCGCGGATCTCCACTTCCTGCGCGGAGCGCGGGAGGTTGTATTGTATCACCATGAGCGGTATGATGGTCTCGGCTACCCGGATGGACTCAAGGGGAGTGAGATACCCCTTGAGGCACGCATAGTGAAAGTAGCCGACGCTTTCGACGCGATGTTGTCGGATCGCCCCTACAGGAAGGGTCTCAGCGTGGATGAGGCAATCGCTGAGCTCGAGGGCGGCCGCGGCACCGAGTTCGACCCGGTGGTCGTGGACGCGTTTCTTCAGTTGGTGCGCCAGGGAGAAGTCGATACCAGTCACAATCCCCTCTAGACAGACCTGCATCTAGTGAACACTCAGATGAGGGGGTGTGGATGAATGTA
>CAZRAD010000209.1:0-3139 GCA_964597945.1 uncultured bacterium | reverse complement strand
CGCGCCCTCTGCCGCCCCTCCCCCCTGACCCACCACGTCCCTACGAGACGCGCAGGCAGGACCCCTGATCGCGGGAGCATGTTGTGAAGAGGATCCACCGCCCCATCCACGCCAGGAAGGACCTTCGCGGCGAGGCGGAGCGAGTACGGTCCGCACGCGTCCGCGGACGCGGTCTCGTCGCAGTTGGTCGCTCGCGGGTCGGGAGTGTACGGCGGGAGCTCGCGCTCGGAGTGCTCGAGGCACCCCGCGAGAACTGCCACGAGCATTGCGATAGTGAGCGCGGCCCCGACCATCCTGAACCGAAGAGGCCCGCGACGTCTGTCATGCTGGAGGTTGTGGGTAGCAGAAGGGTCTTCGCGCACGATCGTCGTCCTCGTCTCGATTGCCGCTCTGTTGCATCCACGGCCGACGCCACCCTCTCCACGACGGTCGACAGCAGTCCCTGCGGAGAGTATCAGGAAGCGTGGACAGGGACAAGGCCGCGCGAGAGAAGGCCCTCTCCCGGTGTTGTATCAGGGAGAGGGCCTGTGATAAAGCATTTGCTCGGGCCGGACGCTGCGCCCGCGGACCGCCCGGCGCCGGCTGCGCACCATACATCCGCGGACTCTACTTCACGAGCTTGTCGTACGTCTCGCGCGACATCTTCTCGATCTGGTCGTGCAGTGAGACTCCGTGCGAGTCCATCGTCACGACCGCCGGGAAGTCCTCCACACGGATGACCCAGAAGGCCTCCGGAACGCCGAACTCCTCGAGCCGCTTGACGTCGATGACCTCCTTGACGGACTGCGCCAGCGTCGTCGCGATCCCACCGATGGCGGAGAGGTAGACGCTGCCGTGCTCGCCGCAGGCTGCCAGGGTGTCGCCACCCATGCCGCCCTTGCCGATGACGCCGCGAACCTCGTACTTGTCGATGACCGTCGCCTCGTACGGCTCCTCGCGGATACTCGTCGTCGGACCGGCCGCCACGAACGTGTACTTGCCGTCGTCGCCCTTCCGAACGACCGGGCCACAGTGGTAGATCATGCTGCCCTTGAGGAGGTCGCGGACGTCCTCGCCCTCGGTCTCCACCAGGTACTTGTGAGCCGCGTCGCGGGCTGTGACCATCACGCCCGTGATCGAAACCTCGTCGCCGGCCTTGAGCTTCCGGATCTCGTCCGGTGTCGTGGGGAGCGTGAGCTTAACCATAGGAGACCTCGCTTCCCTTCACCGACATGAAGGCCTTGCGGTACGCCCAGCAGACGTACGCGGTCGAGACGAAGAAACAAGCGGGCAGACGATGCATCGCGCCGGCCTTGATGCCGAGCACCGTCGTCTTGCCGCCGAGACCCATCGGACCGATACCGAGCGAGTTCGCCTCGGCCAGAACCTGCTCCTCGAACTTCGCGAGTTCCGGATCCGGGTTCGTGTCGCCGAGATCGCGGAGGAGCTGTTCCTTCGCGCCCGAGTACGAGGTATCGCGGTTGCCGCCGATGCCGACGCCGACGACGCCGGGCGAACAGCCCTTGCCCTGCGCCTGGAAGATGGCGTCGATGACACACTTCCTCACGCCGTCCATGTCACGACCGGCCTTGAGGCGTCCGTCCGGGAGCTTGTACTGCAGACTGACGTTCTCCGATCCGCCGCCCTTGAGCATCAGGCGGACGCGGAGACCGTCCTCGTCACGCTCGTGGAAGTGGATGATCGGCGTGCCCGCGCCGAGGTTGTTCCCGGAGTTCTTCCCCGTCACGGAATCGACCGCGTTTGGCCTGAGGTAGTAGTTGGCCGTGGCCTCGGCCGTGGCCTCCTCGATCGCGGCGCGCAGCTGCTTCTGCCGGTAGTCGGGCCCGTAGTCGATGAAGAAATACAGGGCGCCGGTGTCCTGGCAGATGGGAGTTGAGGCGTCGCATGCCTTGTCGCAGTTCTCGAGCAGGAGCGTGAGCGTCGACGCGGCCGTCGTGCCCTCACCCTCATTCTCGATGCCCTGCCGGATCGCCTTCTCGACATCAGGCGGGACGACCGTCGACGCCCGCTTGATCAGCTCGAGGAAATGACCCGTGAGCTCCTTGTGGTCCATCTCTCCTCCTGACGAACTTCGGTGAACACCTTCGAAGAACACACGAGACACGATTCTACCCCTGCCCACGAAGGGAGTCAAAGCGTTCCGAGCGCGGCTTCAGGAGATGGGCGCTCTGACCATGCCTCAATCCGGCTCACACGAATCTCATGAGAACTTGACACGGTAGAGGGCCGTGATAGAATCCGCGTCGATTTCCCTGAACAGCCTCGGGCAGTTCCAGCCGCAGGCGGAGAGCCCCGCACCGGGCGGGCCTCTCCGGATCGGAGCGAGACGATAGACGACGTCAGCCGCGCAAGCACGACAGGCGTCCCATTCGAGGACCGGACCGGAACGCTCACATCGGTGGCGCCCGGCGTTCCCCCGTTTCTCAACAAGCTTCTCCGCGTCCTCATCCTCATCGCGACGCTCTACATCTTCCTCGTCAGTGTCAAGCTGCTCGGAACCGGATTCAAGATGTTCGGGAGCGGGTTCTCCGAGCGGTTGATCGCGACGACCACGAACCCGTTCGTCGGGCTCTTCATCGGCATCCTCGCCACCAGCATCGTGCAGAGCTCGTCAACAACGACATCCACCGTCGTCGGCTTCGTCGCGATGGGCATGCTTTCCATCGAGAACGCGGTACCCATCATCATGGGCGCCAACATCGGCACTACCGTCACCTGCGCCATCGTCGCGCTCGGGCATGTCGCCCGACCCGTCGAGTTCAGGCGCGCGTTCGCCGCGGCGAGCGTACACGACTTCTTCAATCTCATGACGGTGCTCATCCTGTTCCCGCTCGAGCTCATGACGGGGTTCCTCGCGAAGTCGGCGACGGCGCTCTCCAGCTTCCTGACCGGGAGTGAGGGCGTGACCTTCGCCAGTCCTGTCAAGCAGGTCGTCGGACCCGCGGTGCACGTCATGAAGAACGCCGCCATCCACGTCGCGGGAGACCGCGCAGCGTTTCTCGTGGCCATCTTCGCTTTCGCCCTGATGATCGCGGCGCTCTGGCTCCTCGTGAAGCAGACAAAGGCGCTGGCACTCAGCCGGGCCGAGGTCATGATCGATCGGGTCATCGGGCGAAGCGGGCTCCCCGGCATTGCGCTC
>CAZRAD010000208.1:0-3283 GCA_964597945.1 uncultured bacterium | reverse complement strand
GGATGGACGACTATGAGGTCGTCATCTGGAACGTCGGTTGGAACGGCAACCTCAACGGCGACAACCGCACGGCGCTCGCGACCTACCTCGATGCCGGACATCCGCTGTTCATCTCCGGCGAGGACATCGGCTGGTCGCTCGACTACTACGGCAATGTCGACTTCCTCCACGACTACCTGCACGCGGACTACATCGAGGACGACTCCGGCTACCGGAGTCTGGACGGTATCTCGGGCGATCCGATCGGCGACGGCATGTCGTTCACGCTCAACGGCGAGGACTCGGCGATGAACCAGTTCTACCCGAGCGAGATCGAGCCGCGCGACTCGGCGGTCGGCATCTTCGAGTACGAGCCCGGTCTTGAGGGCGCCATCCGGATCGACGCTTCGCACAATCTCGTCTTCTATGCCTTCGGCGTGGAGGGCGTGACGGGTGCGGCGGTTCGGGACACCCTCGTGCGTCGGACGCTCGAGTGGCTCGTCGATGCGTGGCCCGATGTGGAGCAACCGACGGTGGTCGTGCAGACCCCGAACGGGGGAGAGGACGTCACCGGCGAAGAGGACTACGAGATCACGTGGAATGCCACGGACGACACGGGCGTGACCTCGGTCGACATTCTCCTGTCGCGTGACAGTGGTGCGACCTTCACCGAGACGATCGCCACGGGTGAGACCAACGATGGCTCGTTCATGTGGGCCGTTCCCGACAGCGCTTCAGAGATGAACCGTGTCCGCGTGATCGCACGCGACGCCGCGGGCCTCGCCATGTTCGACGACTCCGATGCGGACTTCGCGACGACGTCCGGGTCCGGCGTTGACGACTGGTCGACACCGAAGCGGTTCGCACTGTTCCAGAACACTCCGAACCCGTTCAATCCCGTGACCCGAATCAGCTACACGATCCCGACCGCCTCGCGTGTCGTGCTCGACATCTTCGACACGAACGGGCGACACGTGCGCCGGCTCGTGGATGTGCACGCGACCCCTGACCGCTACGAGGTCGTCTGGGACGGGACGAACGACGGTGGAAGCGATGCGGCATCGGGCGTCTACTTCTACCGGCTGACCTCGGACGGGGCGGAGCTCGACCGCAAGATGGTGCTCCTTCGTTAGGGGCGGTGCACGGCCGAGTCGCGCTTTGGACCGCGAGAGGCGCGTACGGCAACTCAGAAGAGCGCTCCAGAGAGGGCCCGGGCCGCAAGCCCGGGCCCTTCTGCGTGTTCGTGAGGGATAGTGCGCGACCTCACGACCGCGCACCGCACGGCGTGAGATGTTGACGATGCCCCACGCCGCCCATTAGGATAGAGATTCACATTCAGTGTCACGAAGTCATCGCTGGCATGCAGGGTGCATCGATACGGGAGGGTTCGATGAAGGTCACGGACCGCTCGAGGAACCTCATTCTCTGGTTCTTCTTCTTCTCCGGGTTCTCCGGTCTCGTCTACGAGGTTGTCTGGGCCAGACTGCTCGAGCGTGTCATGGGGGCGTCGGTCTACTCGATCACGACCGTGCTCACCGTCTACATGGCCGGGCTCGGGCTCGGGAGCTTCCTCGCCGGAAGGTTCGTCGACCGGCGGAGCGACTCTCTGCGACTGTACGGGATCCTCCAGGGCGCCATCGGCGTCTCGTGCGTGCTTGTTCCAGCGCTCCTGGTTCTGTTGGCACCCGTCTACAGGAGTGCGTACCAGAGTCTCAATGCGAGCTTCCAGACGCTGACCCTCGTTCGCTTCCTCATCTCGGGACTCGCGCTCATCATCCCCACCACGCTGATGGGAGCGACGCTGCCGGTGCTCTCGCGGCATCTCGCCACTCGTATGAACACGCTGGGCGAGACCGTCGGTCGTCTCTATGCGGTCAACACGTTCGGTGCGGTCGTCGGGTCCTTCGCGGCCGGATTCGTGCTCATGCCGCGGCTCGGCATCATGGGAGCGATCTTCTTCGCGGCCTCCATCAACATCATCATTGCGATGCTGGTATTCTGGCACTCGCGCGGCGCCGGTGCGTGGTCGGCGAAGTCGGAGCGACCGCGCGCGGATTCCGGAGCGGAGGCCCCGGAGGGCGGGAAGCGTGATGCCGCTCTGAGTGACTCCGCCGCCGCGAGGAGCGCATTCCCGGATGGGAAGCCCTCGGGTTCGCGTGTCGTCGTCTTCGTCCTCGTCGCGTTCGCCATCTCCGGGTTCGCGGCCATGGTCTATCAGGTCGCCTGGATGAGGTCGTTGTCGCTCGTGATCGGATCATCCGTCTACGCCGTCAGTCTGACACTCACCGCGTACATCCTCGGACTCGCCCTCGGCGCTTCGATCGTCTCGCGGTTCGTCGATCGATGGGAACATCTCCTCTGGCGACTCGGGGATATCGAGATAGGCATCGGGGCGGCCGCTCTCATCGTCGTTCCGATCCTCGGCAGGCTTCCACTCGCCATGATCGGAGTCGTGGAGCGGTTCTCGGATTCGTTCGGGGCGTTGATGGCCGCGGAGTTCGGCATCGTCTTCCTCGTGATCCTCGTCCCGACGGTTCTCATGGGTGGCGTGTTCCCTCTCGTTGTGAGGATATGCACACGTCGGCTGGAGGCCGTCGGCCGTTCTGTCGGCACCGTCTACGCCTCGAACACGGTCGGCGCGATCGCCGGCTCGTTCGTCGGCGGATTCGTCCTCGTCCCGTGGCTCGGGATCCAGGGCGCCATCTCGGTGGCGGTGACGATGAGTCTCGCGCTCGGGGCCGCTCTCACCATTGCCGACACGACGGTCCGGGGACTGCGCAGATTCGGGCCGGCTGCCGTGGCCGCGCTTCTCATCGTCGTCGTGCTTCCGCTTCTGCCGACGTGGGACCCCGTGATCATGTCGAGCGGTTCCTACCTGTATGCGGACATGTATTCGAGTCAGGCGGAGGCGTGGGGGCTGACCGGCGAGGACGCGATCCGGTCGTTCGGCACGGTGCTCTATCACAAGGAGGGCGTCGCGACGACGGTGACCGTGCGGCAGGCGCGGAGCGACATCTACCTGCAGTCGAACGGCAAGACCGAGGCGTCGACCGGCCCCGACATGCGGACACAGAAACTGCTGGCTCACGCGCCGATGATGCTTCACCCGGATCCGAACGACGTGCTCGTCATCGGCCTGGCGAGCGGCGTGACCGTGGGTGCCGCTCTGTCCTACCCGATCGAGTCCGTTGACTGCGTCGAGATCGCCCCGGCGATGATCGAGGTGGCGGGCACCTTCTTCGCGGAGGCGAACTCCACGTGGTTGCGGCCGTCCTCGATGATCATGCTCAGTCGCGGGTCCTCC
>CAZRAD010000207.1:0-3305 GCA_964597945.1 uncultured bacterium | reverse complement strand
CGGCGGAGCGTATGAGATACTCGGCTGCGACTTCATCGACAACAGCGCCCCCGAAGTCGGCTCTGATGGCGGCGCAGTACTCGTGAACGCATCCGACTCGTTCACGCTGGACAACTCTGACTTCGTTGGCAACACCGCCGTCCATGGCGGCGGTGCCCTCCGTGTCGAGATTGGAGTCCCCGTCACCGTCTCCGACGCTCGCTTTGTCGGCAACGAAGCGGACTTCGGCGGTGCCATCAGCATGAGCAGTGTGAACGGCGAACACACGATCGATGGATGCCTCTTCGAGGGCAACACTGCTCGCCACTGGGGCGGGGCTCTCTCGCTTGTCTGGGGCAGTATGCCTACCATCAGGAACTGCGCGTTCCTTGCCAACGTGTCGCGCTACAAGGGGTCCGCCTTGGGTCTCTCGCGCGGCGCTCCTGGCTTGGTCGAGAGGTGTACGTTCTGGCAGAACGAGACCCAGGAGACAGACGGGGCCACTATCAGCTTCTGGGATGACACTTCCGTGATTCGTGACTGCACATTCCTTGAGAACTCGGCTCCTACCGGAGGGGTGCTCTATTGCGACGGAGGTGCGTCGCCGACTGTTGGCAACTGCATCTTCGCGTTCACTTCCGCAGGGCGAGTGATCTACTGCGATGGCGACGACTGCGAGCCAGAGCTAGCCTTCTCCTGCGTGTACGAGAACGCCGGCGGCGACACCATGTGCGGCGACGTACACGAACTGATCTTCGAGGATCCTCTCGTCTGTCTGGGGTCTCTCCCTGACTTCACGCTCGAGGACTGCTCGCCCTGCATTGGAGCTGGCGAGGGTGGCACTACGATCGGAGCCGGCGAACCGGGCTGCCCATGCGGTGATCCAACGACAGTGATCGACACGCCGGACAGGCTAGTGTTCTTGGGGGCAACTCCGAACCCGGCCAACGAGACCGTCGGTCTTCACTACTCGTCTGGCATCACACCCGAGTTGTCCGCGAGCATCTTCACCGCGGCCGGCAGGTTGGTTCGGGTCCTCAAGGTGCGTCCGCCCTCACAGGGGAGGGGTGTGCTCGAGTGGGACGGGTTGGACTCACAAGGACGCCGTGTAGCTCCAGGTGTCTACTTCGTGGAGATGAGGACTGCTGAGACTCGGGCACGGGGCGAGGTTGTCCTGCTGCGGTAGGTGCGGCCTAACAGGCGTTTGCAGCTGCCGGGCTGGCTTGTCACGCCCGCTGCATACGCACCGGTCGCGCCAAGCTGGCGCCCGCAACTGAAACGCGTTTCGTTAGGCCGCGCCTCGGGAGGGGAGGAGTTATGGCTGGAGGTAGGAAGAGACGTCCGGGATTTCTCGCGGCAGCGGTGATTTGCTTCGCGATCTCGGCCACCGCGTTCGGCGGTGTGATCCTTAGATTGGACGCGACCGGCAGAACGATCTTCGGCATCGTGTGGGCGGTGCTGGGCGTCATCTGGCTCGGCTCCTATTTCGGTGCCTTCTTCGGAACCACCGGGAAACCACCGAAGGAAACCGGCGAGTCCTAGCCGCTTCACGAAGGGAGTGACCTCACGCGTCACGAATCCTGGAAGGGGCTCGCGTCGCTCGGGGCTTTCATCGGGCCGTCGAGTCCCGCGGTCGAAACACGCGTTCATGTGGCCCACAGACGATCGGAGTTGTTATGCATAGGGGTCTGGCTCTCCTGGTAGGCGCAGTCCTCATTCTGACTTCCTGCTCTGCCCCCGATCCGCAGCCGGCGGATCGGACTGTCAACGTTGGCACACACTCACTGCACGCAGTGGTCTCGGGCTCCGGTACCCCGGTCGTCGTGTTCGACGGCGGAGTAGGCGCCTTCGCGTCGGAGTACGCGCAGCTTCAGGAGCGAATCGCCTCCGTGACGACCGTTGTCACCTACGATCGAGCGGGTTACGGTTCGAGTGAGGCAGGTCCTCTTCCTCGAGACAGCTACAGGGTCGCGTCGGAGCTGCGCGTGCTTCTTGAGAAGCTGGGTCTTGCTGGGCCATACGTACTCGTTGGTCACTCACTGGGTGGTCTCAACGCAGAGGTGTTCGCCTCAGCATACCCAGAAGACCTGGCGGGCGTGGTGCTTTTGGACCCGCCACCCCTCGGCTTCATATCGGGGGAGCAGTACGTGGATCTGAGCGAGATGGCTTCTCAGATGACGGACGAGTGGCAGGCCACGGCGGACCGTGGTATCGGCTCGAGCATTGAGCAGGAGCGGGCCGAGGCGGAGTTCTTCCAGATGTTGGCATCCGAGCATCGAGAGATGTTCGCGGCAAGCGCGGAGCAAGCCCGATCCGTGGAGACGTTCGGGGACGTTCCGCTGGTAGTCGTGGCATCAGGTGTTCCGAACCCGATGTTCGGCGACGTTGCCGGGGAGTATCAGGAGTACTGGGTCGCGGAGAGCGAAGCGCTTGCAGCGAAGTCCAGCCGCGGGACGTTCATCTTCGCTGAGTCCAGTACTCACCGACTTCACGATGACGCGTCGGACCTGGTTGCAGACGCGATACTCCGGATCGTCGAGTCTCATAGGTCAGCGTCAAGGTAGCCAGCATGTGGGGAGCACGAACGTGCAGACGGAGACACCAAAGGGGCTTCTTCGGAGACCGGACTTCAACGTCACTCCGAGGACCAGGGCCGCGTTCGACGCCGTGTTCTTGGAGTTGACTCGGGAGCCGTCCGTGGGGCCTGTCGCCCTGCCTGAGCAGTATTTGAAGTGGCAGTTCCTGTCGTACATCTGCGACCATGAGGACGTGGTCCTGCACGGTTCATGTGAGATCAGACTATCCAAGATAGAACCGCACCAGGCGGACGACGTGCGGACCTACAGCTCTCAGAGAGCCGTCTATGCTACGACAGACGGCATCTGGGCGATCTTCTTCGCGATCGTCGACAGACGAGAGAGCGACCTTGGCACAACCAACACGTGCTTCACTGTCAAGCCCGACTCGGGTGAGACACTAGGGCCGTTCTACTACTTCTCCCTTTCGAGACACGCTCTGGAGTCCAATCCTTGGTGCAGAGGGGCTGTCTATCTACTTCCTCGTGCGTCGTTCTCTCAGGAAGAGGTACAGAGGCACCAGGAAGGCGTGGTGAGTTTCCCGCACTGGATAGGAAAGGCCGCGACAACTCCGTACGGGTTCCTGGCTGTCGGTCCCGAGGACTTCCCCTTTCTCGGAGAAGTCCGAGGCCACGATGACGAGGAACAGCGGAGGCGCTACCAGGAGAACCCGAACTGGCGCCCTTGGGATCCGTGATGCTGCTGCGACGATGACGTGCGGCGCGGCCTAACTAGCGTATGCAGCCGACG
>CAZRAD010000206.1:0-3306 GCA_964597945.1 uncultured bacterium | reverse complement strand
CCTCGAGCTGAACCGCGGCGAGGTCGTCGGTCTGTTGGGTCCCAATGGTGCGGGGAAGACCACGACGTTCCACATGATCGTCGGTCTTCTGGCGCCCGACGCGGGTACCGTCCATCTGGACAACGAGGACATCACGCGTCTACCGATGTTCCGGAGGGCCACGAAGGGCGTGGGGTATCTTTCGCAGGAGTCGTCCATCTTTCGCGGGCTCTCGGTTCGCAACAACGTGCTCGCGATTCTCGAGACGCTCAGGCTCAGTCGGACGCAGCGCGAGGAACGCCTCCGCCAGCTCCTGCAGGAACTGGGCATCGAGGAGCTCTCCGCGCAGTCGGCGGCGACCCTCTCCGGCGGCGAGCGCCGGCGCGTGGAGATCACTCGCGCGCTCGTGACGAACCCGGCGTTCCTTCTGCTCGACGAGCCGTTCGTCGGTATCGACCCCATCGTCGTGCAGGACATCCAGGCGATCATCCGCAGTCTGCGCGACCGCGGGATCGGTATCCTCATCACGGACCACAGCGTCCGCGAGACGTTGTCGGTCACCGACCGCGCGTATATCATGTACGAGGGGCGGATCCTGCTGGCGGGCGGCGCTGAGGAGCTCGCCACGAACGAAGAAGCGAAGAAGCTCTACCTCGGAGACAGATTCCGGCTCTAGCTGAGTCGATGGCGCAGGTGGCGGTCCGGAGCGAGCCGACCGGCGAACGGACCGCGGAGGAGACACCAGATGAGCATGAAACCCACCATGCAGCTTCGCATGTCACAGCAGCTCGTGATGACACCGAGGCTGCAGATGGCGCTCAAGATCCTGCAGGTCTCGACGCTCGAGCTCGAGCAGTTTCTCAAGCAGGAACTGCTGCAGAACCCCCTGCTCGAGGCTACCGACGACGGCGATGAGATCGAGAGCGAGGACAGGGAGGGTGAGGACTCGCAGGGTGAGGATTCGCAGTCGAGTGAGGAGGAGCGGGGAGAGGGTGGCGATGAGCCGCAGTCGAGCGATGCGGCAGCGGATCAGTCGAAAGAGGAAGTCAAAGACGAGACGGACCGCACCGGCGAGACCGAGGCCGCGACCGAGGACCTCGACTGGGACGACTACATGGACGACGTCTACTCTCATGCGTACGGCCAGAACCTCGAACGCGAGGAGGACGATCGCTACGAGCGCGTCCCGATCGCCGTGTCCACTTTCGAGGACCAGCTGAAGCACCTCCTGCACATGGAGTGCACCGACGACCGGTTGCTCGGCGTGGCCGAGTACATCATCGATGAACTCGGCGACGACGGGTTCGTCAAGGACTCCACCGAGGTCATCGCCGAGGCGCTTCATGTCGATGTCGAACTCGTGGAGGAGGCTCTCCGCCTGGTGCAGTCGCTGGATCCGCCCGGCATCGCCGCGCGTGACATCAAGGAGTGTCTGCTCATCCAGCTTGGCCGCAAGGGCATGGGCGACGGTCTGGCCGCGAGGGTGATCAGGGAGTGCTTCGAGGAACTGAAGGCGTGCAAGCACGACCAGATGCGTCGGCGTCTGGGAGTCGCGGTCGACGATCTCCGCGCCGCGGTCAACGAGATCTCCAAACTGGACCCGCGGCCGCGGACGGATCCCGATCCGGGCTCGATCGACTACATCACACCTGATCTCATCGTGGAAGACGTCGACGGCGAGCGCGTCGTGTATCTCAATGATCAGGATGTCCCGCGCGTGCGTATCAACCCAACCTACCGTCGCATCCTCAGCTCGGGAACCGAGTCGGAGGAGAAGGAGTTCATAACGAAGAAGCTCAAGGCCGCCCGTTGGATCGTTCAGAGCATCGAGAACCGTCGACGGACGATGGTCCGTGTCATGGAGAGCATCACGCGAGCGCAGTCGGGCTTCTTCGAGAAGGGTGTCTCAGCGCTCAAGCCGCTGACGCTTCAGCAGATCGCCGACGACGTCAGTATGCACGAGTCGACGGTCAGCAGGGTGACGCGTGGGAAGTACGTCCAGACACCGCGTGGTACGTTCGAGCTGAAGTACTTCTTCTCGAGCGGTATCAGAACGAGTAACGGTACCGAGATCGCGTCGAAAGCGGTCCGGGACTCGATGCGCGAGATCATCAGCAACGAAAACAAGCAGAAGCCGATGTCGGACCAGAAGGTGGCGGAGGAACTCGCGCGGCGCGGGTTCAAGATCTCACGACGAGCGGTCGCCAAGTATCGAGACCAGATGGGCGTTCTCCCGGCGCGTCTGCGCAAGGAGATCTAGAGACCGCGGGACGAAGAGACCAGGCAAGCTGGCGAGGAGTATGTGTGCTGAAGAACGTCGTTCTGGAGCCGATGGAGTCGGAGGCCGGCGAATTCACGGTCCTCTTCTGGAAGGTCGAACAGGGTGACAGCGTCTCGGAGGGCGATGAGCTCCTGGTCGTCGAGTCCGGCGAGGAGAAGACGGCGCTGACGGTTCTCGCGCCCTGCGCGGGAGTACTGGTTGAGATCTCGGAGGGCGAGGACAGCAAGGTCGCGCCCGGCGAGGTGTTGGGGAGGATTGAGACTGCGTGAGTGAACAGAGAAGACTGCCCGACTGGTTGACGAAGCCGATCGCTGATCCAGCAAAGACCAAGCGCGTCCGCAACATGCTCGCGGAGACCGGTCTCAACACGGTCTGCAACGAGGCCCGGTGTCCGAACCGGGTCGACTGCTTCAGCCGCGGAACGGCGACGTTCCTGATCCTCGGTGACAGATGCACACGGGACTGCCGGTTCTGCTCCGTCGCACATGGCGGCGGGCCCGCACCCGACCCCGACGAACCGCGGCGCGTGGCGGAGGCCGTGAAGAGCCTTGGGCTGTCGTACATAGTCATCACGTCGGTGACGCGGGATGATCTTCCGGATGGGGGTGCCGCGCACTTCGCGGCGACCGTTGACGCCATCCACGAACTCTGTCCCGAGACCGGTGTCGAGGTGCTTGTGCCGGACTTCGGTGGTGACCTCTCCGCGGTGGATGCGGTTATTGCGTCACGTCCCGCGGTCTTCGGCCACAATCTGGAGACCGTGCGAAGACTGTACGGCGCGGCGCGTTCGGGAGCCGACTACGAGCGGTCGCTCGCGGTGCTCAAGCATGTCGCATCGGCGAGCGACGGACCGCTGGTCAAGTCGGCCGTTATGGTTGGACTCGGTGAGATGCGTCTGGAGCTCGACGGGGCGTTTATGGACCTCAAGCGGGCGAGTGTGGACATCGTATACGTCGGGCAGTACCTTCAGCCCACAAGGAAGCACCTGCCGGTAGCACGGTTCGTCCCGCCGGAGGAGTTCGATTCGCTGAAGCGGTGGTGTGAGC
>CAZRAD010000205.1:0-3311 GCA_964597945.1 uncultured bacterium | reverse complement strand
ATCTCGTCGAACGGAATCGGCGCCTGCTCGCCCTTCCTCAGTGATTCGAGATACTCCTTGAGCATCTCGGGCTGCCCCTTGTTCTGCGACGGCAGCTTCTTGATCGACGGCTTCCCGCGGCCGTGGAATGCGAGCTGCTTGAAATCCGTGAGGATGCCGGTCTGTCCGCCCTGGTGGATCTCGATGTACTCCTTTGGCACAGTCGAGGAACCGTTCGCGAAGTACGACACCGTCCCGATCGACCCGTTGGCGAAGCGCAGGCTGATATTGACCGTGTCCTCGAGATGATCCGGCTCCTCCATGACGGTGGCCGACACATCGACGGGAAGGGAACCGTTGATGAACGTCAGGTAGTCGATGAAATGGCAGGCCTCGCCGATGATACGCCCGCCTCCAAGCTCGGGGATCTGCATCCAGTGGTCGCGGTCCATCGAGCCTGCGTTGACCCGGTAGATCATCGCCATGGGCCCCTCGCGAAGTCGCGCTTTGAGAGCCGTGGTCAGAGGTGAGAACCTCCGATTGAATCCCACCATGAGCGACGGCGCGCTCCCGCCGGCCGCGAGTTCGCCGTACGCGCTCGCGACCTGGTCGAGTTCCTCCATCGTGAGCGACAGCGGCTTCTCCACGAACACGTTCTTGCCGGCCTTGAGCGCATCGAGGACGTACGGCGCATGCGTGTCATGACGTGTCGTGACGAAGACGGTATTGACACTCTCATCGTTCCAGATGTCGCTTCCGTCGGATGTGCAGGCCTCGAATCCGTAGCGGTCGGCCACCGAGCGCGAGCTCGTACCCTTCGAGGTCATGACCGTCTTCAGCGCGATGTCGTTCGCCTTGAGATTGGGAAGCAGGCTTCCCATCGCGTAGCTCCCGGCGCCCACAAACGCGATCCCGAGCTTGCCGTCCGCGCGGATCGAGCGCGTACGAATGACGTGCTCCTTGACGTCATGATCGACGTCGTAGTTGATAACGATCCCCAGATGCGGCTCGTCTCCCTTGAGTATGAGTTCGTAGGCTTCCGGTGCGCTCTCCAGGCCGAACGAGTGCGTCGTGAGGTATTCGATGTCTATCTTCGACGACTGAATGAGCTCATGGAACGCCCGCATGTTCCTGTTCTCAGTCCAACGCACATACCCCGCGGGGTAGTCGCATCCACCTTCCTCGTAGCTCGGATCGTATCGACCGGGACCGTACGAGCAGGACATCCTGAGGTCGAGTTCCTTCTTGTAGTACTCCTCGAAGTTGAAGTCCGTGGGTACTCTGCCGAGGATGACGACCTTCCCGCGCTTCTTGATGACTTCGCCCGCAAGATTGACGGGACCGTCGCTCTTTGTCGCGGCGGCGATGATCACGGCATCCGCTCCGATGCCGTCAGTGAACTCGAGAACGGTGCTCGCAAGCGCCGCGTCGCCGGACTGGAAAGCGGCATCGACACAGTGTTCGCGAGCGATCTCACAGACGTCGGGATTGATATCGACGCCGATTACGCGCACGCCCGCCGCCCTCAGCAGCAGGCATGCCATCTGGCCGATCAGACCAAGACCGATGACGACACACGTTTCACCGAGGTTCAACTCAGCCTGCCGCACCCCCTGCAGTGATATCGCACCAACGGTGTTGTACGCTGCCAGATCAAGTCGGATTCCGGCCGGGAGCTTCACACAGAGGTTGACCGGCACAGCGACGAACTCGGCGTGATTCGCATAGCCCGCCCCACCGCACGCCACGAGATCACCGGGCGCGAACTGCCTCACGTCCGGTGCCACCTCGACGACCTCACCTGCGCAGCTGTAGCCGAGGGGCGAGTACGCATCGAGCTTCTTCATCACGGCACGATAGGTCTGAACCGGCCCTTTGGTCTTGACGGACTCCAGAACCTGCTTGACCTGCTGAGGCCGCTCCTTGGCCTTGCCCACGTAGCCCTTCCGCCCCGTACTGACGGTACTGCCCTCAGTCCCTCCACTGATCACGGAGAAGTGAGTTCGCACGAGGATCTGCCCCGTTGAGAGCAGAGGAGTCGGAACGTCGAGCACATCGAGCTGCCCGTCCTTCAATTTGTGAGTCAGCTGCTTCATTGTGTTTCCTCGTCAGGTTCATGAAGAGACGGCTCCACAGAGCAGGTGCCGCAAGTCGTAGGCCTCCCTGCGAAGCGCCATTTCGGTGAAACGCTAGGTTTCGGTGTACTCGATGCAACAATGCGGCCAGATTTCGATGGAATATCAGATGGTACTCGGTACTCCATCTGCCGTCAAGGCACGCGGATAGCCCAACCGACCCCACAAAGCGCGCGGGGCCGGAATGACTCCGGCCCCGCATCGGTGGTACGCCCAGAAGGAATCGAACCTTCAACCTACTGATTAAGAGTCAGTTGCTCTGCCTAATTGAGCTATGGGCGCGTATCTCTATAGAGCACTGTTCGGACCGAGACCTCGCTAGAACGGCAGATCGTCGTCGTCGATCTTTACAGCGTCCGCCGAGAAGTCCGGCGTGTCCGACTGCCCACCACCACCGCCACCCGAGCGCGGTCCGCCGTCGCTGCGGCTCCCGAGCATCTGCATCTGCTCGGCGATGATCTCGGTCGTCTTCCGCTCGATGTCGTTCTTGTCCTTCCATGTACGCGTCGTGAGCCGACCCTCGATGTAAACCTGACGGCCCTTCGAGAGGTACTGACCGCAGATCTCGGCCAGCTTTGCCCACGCCACGATACGGTGCCACTCCGTCTCCTCGCGCTTGCCGCCTTCGCGGTCGGTCCACGACCGGTTCGTCGCGAGCGTGAATGTGGCAACCGAGGTCCCACTCGGTGTCGTCCTGAGTTCGGGGTCACCACCGAGGTTCCCGATCAGGATGACCTTGTTGACACCTCTGCCAGCCATGCCGCCCTCCTCACTTCAGGGGCTCATCTCGACCCGCCGGGCGGGTCTTGCCCGAAGCCCTTCGGCTTCTTGAAGGGGTCGCGCGCTTCCGGCGCGTCGATGCGACCGGAAGACTCAAGAGGCTATCACCGTCCGTATGCGATGACAACCTTCAACTGCCACAGTTCCAGCAGTGATCTGTGGGGTGGATGACGGGGCTCGAACCCGCGACAACTGGAACCACAATCCAGGGCTCTACCAGCTGAGCTACACCCACCGTGTTCTCCACTTCGATCTATCTGTATGGTACGCCTGGCTGGACTCGAACCAGCGGCCTACGGATTAGAAGTCCGTTGCTCTATCCACCTGAGCTACAGGCGCGCCTGGTCGGGGCGAGAGGATTCGAACCTCCGACTTCCTGCTCCCAAAGCAGGCGCGCTAACCGGGCTGCGCCACGCC
>CAZRAD010000204.1:0-3382 GCA_964597945.1 uncultured bacterium | reverse complement strand
GGACGCCGCCGTACGGGCTGTAGCTGACACCCGCGGTGAACCACTGCGGCAGGTCCTTCGCGTCGGGATCGCCGAGCTTCGGGTTGTTGATGTTCTTCACGAAGAAGCCGAAGCGCGTGCGGCCGCGCAGCGTCCCAAGAACGCCGATGTCGAGACCGAAGGTGTTGGCCGAGCCGAGATCCGTGCCGCCGACCGTCTCGGTCGGGAACGACAACCCGAAGAGGTTGAGGCCATACCCCACGGCCAGCGACGAGTGGACGTCCTCCATCAGCACCACACCGTGGCCGACGGTGACGGTGTACTCCTTCTCGAGCTCGGCGCCGCCGTATTCGGTAGCGAGGTACCTCACGCCGACACCGAACGTTCCGTAGTCGGTCGGCACGCTCACAGCGCCCGAGCCGAGCGTCAGGAAGTCGTATCCGTACAGATCGACGTAGGACGAGTAGAAACCGATCTCATCCTGCATCGAGAGCGCGGCGGGGTTGGTGAAGACCGCCGTCTCGTCGTCCGAGAGCGCCACGAACGCCCCACCCATGGCCCTGGCTCTCGGAGAAAGCACGAGGTTGTCGAACACGCCGGCGGCCCCGGCCACGCCCGGAACGAGCAGGCTGGCCAGTACGACCGCGGCGATGAGAAGCCTTATCCCTTTCACCCTGTCCTCCTTTGGGTCGCGTACGACCTTGAGGGATGTGCTGTTTCTCTCTCTATTCAAGCTTCATTCCCACGACGATAGGAGCCGCGTTCTCCACAAGCTCGCCGCCCACGCGCGGCCTCGCCTGGACGTGGCAGATATAGACGCCCGGCGGAACCTTCCGCCCCGCGTCGTCTCTGCCGTCCCAGGTCGCTCGCTGTGGACCGAGACACCAGCCATCGTAGAGCGTCGCCACCGACCGCCCCTGGAGGTCGAAGATACGGACCACGATGTGACTCGCCTTGGGACCGTTGTACCGGATGTCGATGGACTCATCATCGTCGACGTCCAGAACCCTGGCCTCGGTCGTGACCGTGACGGCCTCATCGAAGTGCGCATCGAGCGTCACAAGATCGCTCGGATAGCGCGGCGCCAGCTCGTACCCGCCGAAGTACGGCGCGGAGTAATCATACTGAAGCAGCACGCCGGTCACCTCAAGGCTGTCGCCGAGCGCGTAGCCCGAGAAGTCCAGGTCCGTGAAATTCTGGTAGACCTGAATGGAACCGGAACCGTCATCGATGTAGATGGCGAAACCCTCGAGGCTGATAATGACGCCGGAGGTCCTCATGAACGTGCCCTCGTACTCCTCCTTGCTCATGTCACCCGTCCGCGTCACGGTCGGCTCGATGACGTCGAAGCCGCGCGCGTGAGTCGTCAGCGTGAACGACCCGGAGCCGGCTACCAGCTCCGTCGTCGCCCCGTTGCCGTCGCCCGAGATGTACTCCTCGACCTCGGCCGAGACCTCGACCAGGTCGCCGAAGCCCGGCGGGCTCGGGAGCGGGTCGCCGTCGTAGACATTGACGCCGCCTCCACTGAGATCCTGGACGAAGATGTTGGTCCTGTCGGGCTGGAAGACGCCCGGCGGGACGGTGACGAATCCGAGAATCGTCACGGACTGTCCCAGAAGCGGCGAGATGCCGTTCTCGTCGTACGCCTGGACCTCGGAAATCGGAGTCGACCCCTGGTAGTGACCGCTGAAGTTCGCGCCCCCGGAGACGATCTCGTTCTCGGCAAGATCCTCAACGCCCGCGATCGTCACGGTGTAGGCGAAGTCAATGGTCTGCTCCTCCGTGTACAGGAGGACGGTCCGCATGTCCGTGGACAGCCAGGCGTCAAGCACGTCCGTGTCACCGTTGAGCGTGTAGTTCAGCTCGTTCTCGGCGCTGCTCTCGCCCAGCGGTTCCGAGAACGTGAGTTTTATGAATCGACTGCCGGCCGCGACTGCGCCGAGCACCGTCGGGGCATCGTCGTCCGCGACGTTGTTGACCTCGCCGGGGGTCGGGTACGAGGAGAGCATAAGATCGACCGAACAGTCGTCCGTGTCGGTCGACGCAGCATCGCGTCCGAGCGAGTAGTCGGACGGAACGTATCCCGGCGTCCACGCATCCGCGGGGCCGCCGAGGCCCTCGCCGGTGCAGTGGTCGGTTGCGAGGAACGCAATGTCGCGATACTCCACGGCATCGACGAGTTCGCTCTTGATGCGGTCGGTGTAGAGATAGACAGCCTCATAGACGCGTTCGGTGCCGACAAGATATCCGCTCCCGTCCAGGCCGCCCATGAGGATGATCTCCTGACTCGTGGCCGTGTTGCCGTCCTCGGCAGACACGAGAAGGAGGTTCGGGACCTGTGTGTCATCCGGGTCCTGGTTATAGTTGAAGTCGCGGAGCTCGTAATCGGGGTCCTCGCCGAAGCGCATGTAGAACCCCATGGCGTGACGGGCCACGGTGATGGCCTCGCCGGCAGGGATCTCCGCGCCGATCGGGAACTCCCAGAGGTTGACGCCGCCGCAGACCCCGCTGTCGTCCAGGTCCGCGAGCACCCACCCCGAGATGTCGATCGTGCTCGACAGGGTGTTTCGCAGCTCCACGAACTCGCCGACATCAGCCACGACGTTGCTGTTCGCGTAGAGCTCATTGATCACGACGGAGCCCGGGGCGCCCGTCGTCGCGACGTGCACCGCCGCCCCGGTCTGGAGTGAAACGAGTCCCTCGCCCTCGACCGCCGTCGCGACTCCGAACTCGTAGTCGCCGGCCGTCATCGAGACCAGCATGTCCTCGAGCGTCACGCTGCCGGACGAGCCGTACACGAGATTCGCGCCGGAGATGGTGACGATATTGCCGTTGGTGCTGTCTTCGACCACCGACGCCATCGCGAACGCGGCGCCGTCGAGATCGACGTCCGACGAATCGCCGGAGAACGTCCACCCTGTCGGAATGGAGACCACGACGCGAGTCAGCGGATCGGCTTCACCCGCGAGCGTCAATTCAACATCGGTCTCCTCGCCCGCGAAGAACCAGTCCACGGTCGCGGTCGCGAGTCCCGCGCCCGAACCGAGTGATCTGACATCCCCTCGCGAAGGAGGCATGATCCCGTGGTAGTCCGCACGGTCGTTGAGAGGATCAGGGACCACGACGCCATAGACATCGAACCGGTCAAGTGGACGTGTCGAGCCGCAGATGTCGGTGTACGGATGGACCATCAGGCGCGTCGTGCCCTCGTCGTCCGCGAGTGAGAGCTCCTTGTAGTCGGTGCAGATGCCTGACGGCCACTGCGTCGGGAACGGAAGGTACGCGTCCCGCATGACGACATAGCTTCCTTCGTAGTCCTCACCCGACGTCTCGATGTCGTCCGCGGTCACCTCGATCGGCGCAGGCACGGGGTTGCCCGTGCTCAGCAGAACGATCTCCGAAC
>CAZRAD010000203.1:0-3422 GCA_964597945.1 uncultured bacterium | reverse complement strand
CTCTACGACATCCTCAACCGCCGCAACGACGTGCGGTGCGAACGTTGCTTCGCACCGTGGGTCGACATGGAGAAGCTCCAGAGGGAGCGCAATGTCCCACTGTTTTCCGTGGAGACCTTCCGCGCGGCGTCCAAGTTCGATGTTATAGGATTCACGCTCCAGTACGAACTTCACTACACGACCATTCTGTCGATGATCGACCTCGCCGGAATTCCGCTCCGCGCTGCCGACCGTAGCGACAGCGATCCGATCGTCATCGCGGGCGGGCCGAACGCGTTCAACCCGGAGCCGGTTGCGGAGTTCTTTGACGCCATCGTCGTCGGTGACGGCGAGTCGGTCATCCTGGACATAGCCGATGCGCTGATCGAGGCGAAGGGCGCGCGGGGGGCCGGATCGGACGAACCGCGCTGGAGCCCCTCCGACGGTTCGCGCGGAAGCGTGCTCGAGCGACTCGCGGCGATCCCGGGCGTCTACGTCCCGTCACTCTATCGGACGACTGACGGAGAAGGGAACGGCAGGGCCACGGTCCCTGTCTCGGATGCGGCCCCCGCCGTGGTCGCCAGGCGAGCCGAGACGAGTCTCGGCGGTCTCGGTCTCCCGGCGTGCCCCATCGTTCCCATCACGGAGGCGGCGCACGACCGCCTGACGCTTGAGATCATGCGCGGGTGCACGCGCGGCTGCCGCTTCTGTCAGGCGGGTATGATCACGAGGCCCGTCCGTGAGCGTCCGGTCGACGAACTCGTGGAACTCGCCATCGCCGGGATCGACCGGTCCGGGTACGACGAGGTCTCGCTGATGTCCCTCTCGACCTCCGACTACTCGCAACTGGACGAGCTGGTCGCGGCCCTCAACGAGAAGCTCGCGGGCAGGAAGGTGAGCATCGCGCTTCCGTCACTCAGGCTGGACCGGTTCAGCCTGGACCTCGCCGGTGGCGTCGGCAGTGTTCGTCGTGCCGGGCTGACGTTCGCGCCCGAGGCCGGATCGCAGCGCATGCGCGACGTGATCAACAAGAACGAGACCGAGGAGCACATTCTCGAGACGGTCGATGTCGCATTCTCGTCCGGTTGGGACCGCATCAAGCTCTACTTCATGATAGGGCTTCCCACGGAGACGGATGAGGACGTGGAGGCGATCGCTCGACTCGTCGGACGCGTGCGGCACGTCGCGCGCGGCAAGCGCAAGGGGGCGAAGATCAGCGTTTCGATATCGCCGTTCGTCCCGAAGCCGCACACGCCATTCCAGTGGGAGTCGCAGGATCTCCCCGAGGAGACCGCACGCAAGGAGGGCATCCTCCGCGAGAAGCTCCGGATGAAGGGCGTCAAGTGTTCGCTCAGGGACCCGAACGTGTCGTTCCTCGAGGGTGTCATGGCTCGTGGCGACCGGCGACTGGCGAACGTGGTCCGGCGAGCCTACGAGAAGGGCGCGCGGCTTGAGGCCTGGACGGAGCAGTTCGACTTCGCGCTCTGGGTTGACGCATTCGCCGAGGCCGGGATCGACCCCACCGCCTATCTTGGCGCGCGGGACACGGCCGAACCGCTTCCCTGGGACCACATCGATGGCGGACCGGCCAGAGCCTTCCTCCTTGACGAGCGCGCGAAGGCACTCCGTGGAGAGGTCACGCCGGACTGCAGACTGAACGGATGCTTCGATTGCGGCGCCTGCGTTCCAGCGGGGCCGACTGGGACTGCGGGGAGCGAGGATGCTGCCGGGACGACAAGCGGTCTGCCTCCGCGAGGCGGCGGGACGCGCGAACCGCCCCAGAGGGAACGCGGTGCCTGCAGCGGGATGCCGGATGTCACGCGTCGGCCGAGTGGATTCGGCCGGCGGATACGCCGCGCTCGACCCGAGGGCTCCGAGGCGCGCTGGAGAGTTCGCTTCGCCAAGGCGGGTCGCCTCCGCTTCCTGTCCCATCTCGACATCGTGCGCGCCATCATCCGCGCGACCATGGCGTCGGGTCTTCCGGTCGCCTTCTCGCAGGGATTCAACCCGCATCCGAAGCTCTCGTTCGGCCCGCCGCTCCCCGTCGGGACAACGGGCAGCGCCGAGCTCTTCGATATCGAGCTGACGCGAGGAGTTCCTCCGGAGGAGGTGGTGGCAGGACTCTCGGCCTTCCTTCCCGAGGGGCTCGACATCGTCGAGGCCGCTCAAGTAACGGGGCGGCTGTCGATCACGGCAGAGGCGGAGGCGGCCAGGTACACTGCGACGCTCCCGGAGACCTTCGGCCCGCTCACGGATGATGAGATCGACGCGAAGCTGGACGCGGTGCGGCGACTCCGCGAGGTCGAGGTGAGGCGTGGCGAGCGGACGAAGATCGTGCTTCCCGCCGAGGGGATCCTGGAGCTCCGTCGCATCCGGAGCGGCGTATCAGGGTCCGGGAGCGGCCCTGCGGGGTCTGAGGCCGGGAAGGGGCTCTCGATCGTCCTCAAACTGGGTGAGAAGGGTGCCATGCGCCCGCTGGATGTGCTCGATCTGCTCCTCGATGACCATGAGGAGGCACTCCTTGTCCACGTGCACCACGAGGAGCTTCTCAGGCGCCGACGGGACGGAAACGCCGGTCTCGAGCCGTTCTGACACCCCGGTGGCCGGCCCCTCCGCTCGTGGTGCTTGACGCTCGGGGGCGCATGCCTATAATGGAGTCCGTAGCTAATCCACGAACGAGACGCTCGCACGGCGAGCCGTTCGTTCGATGATCCACCGTCTCATGGGAGCGCTGTGTACAAGGAGATAGTAGTCAACGATACGCCGACCGAGACCCGTATCGCCATCCTCGAGGATCACAAGCTCGTAGAGCTCATGGTCGAGGCCGAGGACGGGGAGCGGATCGTCGGCGACATCTACAAGGGGCGCGTGGGCGCGGTGCTGCCGGGTATGCAGGCCGCGTTCGTTGATATCGGCACGGAGAAGAGCGCCTTTCTCCACGTCTCGGACATGCGCGACGTCACCGAGAATGACGACGTGCTCGTCGGGATGGACGGACTCGAGGTCGAGGAGGGGCGTCGGCTCGAGTCGCCGAACGCGCCGATCCAGGATCTGCTCACGAAGGGGCAGGAGATCATCGTTCAGGTCACGAAGGAGCCCATCAGCACGAAGGGTCCTCGTGTGACCACGCAGATCTCGATGCCGGGGCGATTCCTGGTCCTGGTTCCGTTCTCAGGCTCCGTCGGTGTTTCGAGAAAGATCGAGGCGTCGGAGGAGCGCGACCGTCTCAAGGAGATCGCACGTGAGATCAGACCGCGCTGGGATGGCATCATCATCCGCACCGTCGTGGTGCAGGGCGACCGCGCCTATTTGCAGGCCGGCGCCGGCATCGTGGCCGACTCCGATCCCGCCCATGAATTCGAGGAGACCAACAACAAGTTGCAGGCCCTCGCTCAGGCGCTGCTCCTGGCTGTACGCCAGCATGCTCTCGAGGGTCTCGCGCA
>CAZRAD010000202.1:0-3448 GCA_964597945.1 uncultured bacterium | reverse complement strand
TCGACCACCCGCCCCCGAATGCAGGCAGGCAGGAACTCCGGGCCTCAAGCACACCCGAAACTCCTGCCTGCAAGCTTCCTGCCAGATCTCCGACGCTGACCCCGGAGCCCCATCGACCGCGTCTACAGGAGAGGACTACTACCGGATCACCACCAGCTTCCTCACGCTCTCCCGGCTCCCGATGATCGTTCGGCAGAAGTAGACGCCGGCGGCAACCCGGTGACCGCTTCCGTCGCGCCCCGTCCACTCCAGAGCGTGCCGCCCGGTCGCGTACTCGCCCTCGGCGAGCGTCGCCACATGTCGTCCCGCCACATCGTAGACACGAATGCTCACGGGCGTCCCGGCCGACGGCACGGAGAAGGCGATCGCCGTGCTCTGGCTGAACGGGTTCGGTCCGCTGAACTGCACCGACCCCGGCTCCTCCGGCGCAACACCGGTCGGAAGCGGCGTCACCGAGACCGCGTCGCTCGGCACGCTTGCATGCCCGTCCTCGTCGACAGCGGTCACCCGGTACCAGTACTCACGCCACGGGTCCAGCCCCGCGTCCGCGTGCGCAGCATCCCAGACGATGGTCGAGACGGTCCCGCTCCCGAAAGCGTCCGTCGTATCCCTCTCGACGACGTAGTGGTCGAGGTCGATCTCCAGATTCGGGATCCACGATACGAGCGCGCTCCCGGGCTCCTCTCCCACAACGGCCTCCACCCATCGCGGCGCTCCCGGCGGCGCTTCGGCGTCCTCCCACACCAGCAGCCGCTGGTCGCACTCCACATCGTAGTATCGTGTGACCGCGCCAAGAGGCCACCGGATCTCAAGCGTGTCGACGACCGTGCACTCCCCCAGACCGAAGTGCGTCGTGAACGAACTCTGCGAACCGTACCCGGTGTCGCACCCGATCTGCCGGATCTGCGAGGTCCCTCCCGTCACGACACGGACGGTGGCACCAACACCGAACGTGTTCGACTCCGTGCCCGCGAGATCGACCTTCAGCCAGTGCCCGTCCCACGGCGTATCATTGTCGAAGAGCTTGTTGGCCCTGTCCGACAACTCACCGTCGCAGATGTAGAGATCGATCACGCCGTCCCCGTCGTAGTCGCTCCAGCCAACACCCCGGGTGTAGTGGATGTCGTCGATCGGCGGAACGACGATGTTGTTGAAGACACCGGCGCCGTCATTCCTCAGCATCGCGTTGTACATGCCGGAGTTCGCCACATAGAGGTCGAGATCCATGTCGTTGTCGATGTCACCCCATGCCGTACCGAGGCTCGAGTACGAGAGCGGCAGCGGCCACGTTGTCGCATCGACGAACTCCCCGCCGTCGTTTTTGAACATCTGATTCGCGCCGTACTTCCCGACGTAGACATCGAGATCGCCGTCGTTGTCGTAGTCCGCCCAGGAGGCCGAGTAGCAGACGCCGATCGCTTCGAGTGCCGGCGGCGTCACATCCACGAAGACGCCCGCGTCGTTCCTGAACAGCCTGTTCGGTTGATACCGGGCGGGCACGTAGAGGTCGGGGTCTCCATCGAGATCGTAGTCCACCCACGATGCGTAGTTCTTCGTGCCGTACATCTCCAGCACCGCCGGCGTCACATCCACGAACACGCCGGAGTCGTTTCTCAGGAGGACGTTCGCCTCCCCGTAGCTGGCGATGAAGAGGTCCAGATCACCGTCCACGTCGTAGTCGGCCCATCCCGCCCAGAGGTTCGGGCCGTCGTTGTCCAGCGGCGCGGCCGTGACATCGGAGAACACACCGCCCCCGTCGTTTCTGATGAGCATTCCCGGGGCGCCGTAGCCGACAAGGAAGAGATCCAGGTCGCGATCCCCATCGTAGTCACCCCACGCGGCACACGGGGATGCGTCGCTGCCTGCGAGCGGACCGGTTGTCACATCGACGAACTGGCCGTCGCCGTCGTTGCGGAGCAGCCGGTTGGCATCGCCGTTGTTGGCGATGTAGATGTCATCGTCGCCGTCTCGATCGTAGTCGACCCAACTCATGTTGCGGCTCGGCCCCGTGTCTCCGAGAGGCTCCTCCGAGTGCGCCGTCCAGATGGTTCGGGCCACGACGCAGTGGGCGCGCGTCGTGGAGCCGCTCCCCGATGCTCCCTCAACGCTCAGAGTCACCGCATACTCCCCGGGCATCGTGTACGTATGCTCAGGGTTCATGTCGGATGAGTGCGGCGACCCGTCTCCGAAGTCCCAGTCCCAGCTGGTGACACCGGCGCTCGAAGCGTCCGTGAACTGAACCGTGAGCGGCGCGGGCCCCACATCCGGACTCGCCGTGAAGTCGGCAAGCTCCGAGGCGATGACGAACGACTCCCGCACCTCGATGTCCTGGCCCGCGGGTCCTGACACATCGAGTGTCACGGTGTAGCTGCCGCCGTCCGCGTAGGTATGGACCGGATGCTGCTCATACGAGACATCGGTCGAGTCGCCGAAGTCCCACACCCAGGTGTCGATGTCCCCTCTGGAGTGATCGGCGAACTCGACGGTCAGCGGGACGGGGCCCGCCCGCTCGGAGGCCGAGAAGTATGCCGCCACGCTCTGCGGCTCCCTGGAGATGCTGATGTCGTCCCAGTACGCGATACCCGTCGGCGAGTTCCAGCCATCGCGCCCTTCGATGATCAGCTGAAACGCGTGCTCGCCCTCGGACACACCGTGCTGCCACTCCCACCCCGATCCCACGTCGATGAAGACATCACATCCCACGGGCAGCACGTGCATGCGCCACCCCACGTGCTCGCCCGTCTCGAACTCGCCCACCGAGTATGATGGAAGCGCGGTGCTGTCTGCGGTCCCTCCGAAGGACACGCCGTCACTCACACCCGGCGAGCCACTGTGCCCGAAGCTCAGCGCGTAGTCGTCCTCGCCGTTGCCGTCCGTCCGGCGAAGATGGACGACGGCCGTCGACGGCGCGCTGCGCTCCGTGAACCAGAAGCTCCCCTCGACCACGATGATCTCGCCCGGACCGGGCCGTTCGCAGTATGCCTCGCTCTTGACCCCTTGCTCCCACCAGTACCTCGAGATCACCTCGAGGCTGCCCCCCTCGCACGACACGCGCTCGCCGAGGAGTTCCCACTTGTTCCGGTCGACCTCGGGTCCGGAGAAGTCGTCCGCGAACACATCGAAGATGCTGACGACGCTTTCCCGGACCATCTCGCCCGTCCCCAGCGGTCCGCTTGCCGTCAGCGTCACCGTGTAGTCCCCGACGGCGGTGTACGTGTGCGTCGGGTCGCGGTCCGTCGAGTGCGCCGAGCCATCCCCGAAATCCCAATCCCACGATGTGATCGGTTCCGATGTCTGATTCTCGAAGCCGACTTCAAGCCCCGGGAAGCCTGCTCGGGGCCATGCCACGAAGTGCGGCTCGGTCGTCCTGGCCTCGCGGCTGACGGTGATGTCATCGAAGCGGGCCACACCGGCCACGCCCGAGACGCCGCTCACCGTCATCATCACG
>CAZRAD010000201.1:0-3490 GCA_964597945.1 uncultured bacterium | reverse complement strand
CCTGAGGCCGGACTGGCCGGCGCGAAGCTCATCAACACCGACGGGACGCTTCAGCTCTCCTGCAGGAGCTTCTACACGTTCTGGACGCTCCTGCTCAGGCGCACGTTCCTCGGGAAGCTGTTTCGGAAGAGCGGGGCGATCCGCCGCCATCTGATGCTCGATTACGACCACGAGTCGCCCCGAAAGGTGGACTGGGTCCTGGGTGCCTGCATGCTCGTTCGGCGTGCCGCCATGGCTGATGTCGGCGCGATGGACGAGCGGTTCTTCCTGTACTTCGAGGACGTCGACTGGTGCTACCGGATGTGGCGCGGAGGATGGACGGTCTGGTACGTCCCGGGCTCGGTGATGGACCACCGACACGCCCGGGAGAGCGCCCGACCGGGACTGAACCGGCTCCTCATCGCGCACCTCATTTCGCTCCTACACTTCTACGAGAAGTGGGGAGGAGTCATCTACCGGATGAAGAAACACCGACGGATACTCCTGACGACGCTGAGCCTCGCGGCCGACCTCGTAGCGGTCAACGCCGGTTTCGTCCTCGCGTATGCGCTGCGCTCGAGCCTGCGCGGCCTCCTGACGAAGCCGCTCTTCGGACTCGGGGTGTACGACACGTTCATCATCTTCGCGAACATTGTGTTCATTCTGGTCTTCGCGTTCTTCGGTCTGTACAGCGGTCGCCGAGACCGCGAGAGCAGCGCGGACGTCGCCGTTCGCGTGGGACGAGCCGCGATCGTTGCCGGCGTCGTGCTGATGGCGAGCACCTTTCTGGCATCGACCACCGTCTACTCCCGGCTGCTCGTGGGCGCATTCTGTGTGATCGTTGTCGTGCTGGATGTCGCGCTCCGTGGTGTCCTCAGGTGGATCCAGAACCAGGCGCGGGCCGGACGCTTCGACCTGACACGTGTGGCCGTCGTCGGCACGGGCTCGACCGCGATGCTCCTTGCGGAGCGGATCGCGGCGGCACCGGAGCTCGGCTACGACCTCGCCGGGCTCGTCTCGGAGCGTTCGCGGGATGCCCGGACGAACGAAGGACTGGCCGTCCCGGTGATAGGACATCTCGAGGAGCTGCCGGAGCTCATCGAGCGGCAACGGCTCGAGGAGGTGATCTTCGCGGAGCCGGAGCTCTCGAGCACGGAGATTGCCGACTTCCTCATTCGCGCCCGTCGGAGCACGGTCGACGTGAAGATGGTCTCCGATCTGACGAATCTGCTGACACAGCGCGCTCGCGTCGAGGAGTTCCTGGATGTTCCCATCGTCGCCTTCGAGCGGGAGGCGCTTCTCGGGGTGCAGGCGGGGTTCAAACGCGCGGCGGACCTTCTCGGAGCCAGCGCTCTGCTGGCCGTGTCGAGTCCCGTGCTCGCCATCGCGGCGCTGGGCGCTGCGACGCAGAGGAGAGCGCTGTTCACCCGCGCGGAGCGGGTGGGGCGCGGCGAGCGCACGTTCGCCAAGTGGGGACTCCACGAACAGCGGCCTCCGGGGGCGCTCCGACGGTACGCCGAGCGGCACGGCCTCACAAGGGTGCCGGAGCTTCTCAACGTCGTCACCGGCGATATGAGTCTCGTAGGACCCGCGCCTCTCGGTCAGGCCGAGGCGGACGAATGCTCCGCGCGCGATCGCGTGAGGTTCGACGCGCGTCCGGGCATCACGGGGCTCTCACAGGTTGCGTCGGCCGCGCACGCGGTCCGCGACCGGGGAATGGCGCTCGACGCCTACTACGTCCAGAACTGGTCGCTCGGCGGCGATCTGCGCATCATCATGCGATGGTGGCTGCTCTGTCTCGGCGGCCGCTGTGCAGTCAACGCCGATCACGGCGGAATCCGATAGGAGGCACTGAATGTCACGGGGAATCGTCGCACTGGTGGTCGTGCTTCTCTGCGCCCCCGGAGGTGCGCTCTCCGCGGACTGGGAGACGGTCGAGTTCCCGGCGGTTGAGTACATCTGGGACATGACCATCGATGACGGAACGCTCTGGTTCTCGACGCAGGGGCTGGGGATCGTCGGCTACGACGGGAGCACCTTCGTGACTCACGTCCAGGCCGATGGTGGCATCCGGAACAACAAGTGGAACAACAGCATTCTCGTCACGAGCGATGGCGACAAATGGGTGACGCGGGACGGAGGGTCGACCGTGGACCGGCTTGACGACAACGGGACCTTCTCCTACAAGGATGACGACGTCTGGAGCTTCTACAGCTATCCCGACCAGCTTGCCAACAGCCGGCCCTTCTCCTCGACGGAGGACTCGCAGGGCCGTGTGTGGTTCGGGATGCGCGACGAGAACCTCAACCGTGTCGGTGTTCTCGAGCTGTTCATAGACAACTCCGACACGACCGTTCTCGATGACGAGTGGTTCCACTACGACAACGTGTGGACGCCTGACTCGACGAGTTTCGTGGGTGACGACGTCCGTGCCGTGATGGTCGATGATCAGGACCGGCTCTGGATCGGCTACTACGGTTCAGGAATCGATCTCTGGGAGTACGGCGATCCACGCGTCTTCGCCGATGACGCCTGGACCCACTTCGCCGAGGAGGACGGTCTCCCCGAGGACGACATCCACTCCTTCTGGCAGGGGAGTGACGGAACGATCTGGGCGGGGACGCTCGGCGGGCTGGCCGCCTATGATGAACAGAGCGGCACCTGGACAACGGTGGCGGGGCTTCCCGGGAACCAGGCCCGTGGGATCTCCGAGGACGCCCAGGGGCACATCTGGGTCGCGACCAGCGCGGGCATCGCCATGCTCTACGCGAACAGGACGGTCGCCTTCACCTACACGACGGACGACGGCCTGACGGACGAGCAGGTCGACCATATCTCGATCGACGTCGACTCCGGCGACATCTGGGCGGTCACCAGGGACATCGTATCCGGAGCGACCACGCTCCACCGCTTCCGCTCGGGGATCGTCGAAGGCACCGGCAAGCTCTTCGTCTACCCGAACCCCTGGCGCGAGGGTGTCTCGGAGGAACGAATCCAGATCTACGGCGCGCCCGATGGATCTCTCATCGAGGTGTTCGATATCACCGGTGAGAAGCTGGCCGAGCTCCCGCCTTCCGAGCCGTACATCTGGGACTCGCTGGACGACTCGCTCAACGAGGTCCCCAGCGGGGTGTATCTGATCCGCGTGGAGGTGCCCGGCGGTGAGGCTGAGATCGTGAAGCTCGCCATCATCAGGTAGCGACGGACCTGAGACGATCGATCGACCGAGCGTCGGCACCCGGAGCGACAACACAAGGATGATCCATGAGCGACGAGGCAGGCAAGACACGGACATTGATCGTCGGCGCCGGAGCGGCCGGCGGCATGGTCGCGGAGGAGATGCGACTCAGACCCGAGCAGGGATACGCCGTGGTCGGGTTTCTGGATGACGACGCTGCCAAAGTCGGGACGGAGATCTCCGGCATCCCCGTGCTCGGGGGAATCCCCGATCTCGTCCGGGTCGTGCGCGAGTCGGATATCGATCAGATCGTGATCGCGACGTTCCTGTCGG
>CAZRAD010000200.1:0-3515 GCA_964597945.1 uncultured bacterium | reverse complement strand
GCCTCGGGCTGGTAGTAATCGTAGTAGCTGACGAAGTACTCGACGGCGTTCTCCGGGAAGAACGACTTGAACTCCCCGTAGAGCTGCGCCGCCAGCGTCTTGTTGTGGGACATCACGAGCGCCGGGCGGTTCATCTGCGCGATGACGTTGGCCATCGTGAACGTCTTGCCCGAACCGGTGACCCCGAGCAGGGTCTGGTACCGGTCGCCACGCTCCAGCGCCTGGACGAGCTCCGCGATGGCGCGCCCCTGGTCGCCCTGCGGCTCGTAGTCTGCAGTCAGCTTGAATCGTTCGCTCATGATGTGTGTGGGTTCAGTGTGACATGCCGTTCTCGTCGACGATCAGCCCTTCGACGAGCCGCGAGCCGGTGCCGGCCGTTCCGAGAAGTGAGCCATCGAGGTAGAGCTCGAGACCGCCTCCGTTGCCGACATCGAGCGTGAAGCGCTCGTTCGCCCGCCACGTGCGCTCATCGCCCGCGTCGAGTGTGAGGTCGGCCGTGGGCACCGCGTCGGCGGAGACCCGGACCCACGTCCGCTCGTGCGCGACAACCGTCAGCTCCAGCTGGTGCCACTCGATGAGCGTGTCCTGCGTCGTCGCCTCGAGGACCTGTTCCTCCTGCGTGGGCTCCGGCGGTATCGGGTCGGGACGGTTCCGAATGCGTCCGACACCCCAGACGATCCCGGCGACAACGATGAGTGCGGCGAGCGTGATGATCCCGACGCGCTGCCAGATGAGGCCGGTCCGCCGCGATGTCTCGTGCATCTCGAGCTCGACGGCGTCCCACTCGTCCGGTTCGGCGCTGTCCTGCTGCTGGGTGAACCGCATGTACATCTGGACGACGTCGTCCTCGTTCAATCCGAGGAATCGCGCGTAGGTCCGAAGATGACCCTTCACATAGACGGGCGCCGGCAGGACGCTGAAACGGTCCTCCTCGAGCGCCCCGACGATCTGGCGGCTCATCCGGGTCGCCTTCGCGACCTCATCGATCGTCTTCTCCTGCGCCTCTCGGGTCTGCCTGAGGAACTGACCGACGGACTCCATGCGTCCTCCGATGTTCGCGCGCTAGTACTCGTATCGAATAGTATAGCTCAGGACGGCTTCGCCGTCAGCCTTCACCGGAATGAGAAACTCCACCCGGGAGGCGTCCTTCTTCTCGTATGTGTGGGTCTCACCGAGGATCGTCCAGTACCCCTGGGGGTGTTCGACGACCCGGACCACGACATCCTCGGCCTTGTGATTGCGGATCGAGACCTCGTAATCCTCCTCGCGGACCCGGTCGGTGATCTTCCGCCGGTTCACGGTCGTCCGCTCGGCGGCTACATCGAAGGCGTTCCCCATCAGAAGCGCGACGTCCTCGTCCTTTGCGGTATGGTCGATCCGGTCCTCCCCGATGAACTGGAGATCGCCGGCCGAGTCCTCCTTGTACATCCGGACGGTTCCCGCCGGAAGCGGCAGTCCGAGCCCCGCATCCTCCGAATTCGCGAACTCGAGCAGGACACGGACGTCGGTGCCGTAGTAGTGATCGAACTCCAGCACCTTCTCCACGCTGACGCCCGTGCTCGGGAAGAACGTCAGTTGCTTGATCTCACGGTCCGCGACGGTCGACGGTGTGTCGAGCTTGTAGAGGTGGTACTCGAAGAGCTCCTCCTCCGCGAACTCGGGCATCCCCATCCCATCCATCGCCTCCGCCTTCATTCCACGCATCAACACGGCCTCCGGCTGCCTCGTCGCCCTGTTGACGTCGCCCGCGACGAGGTCGAGCTTCGCATCGGTGTACGTCGCACCCGAACGGTTGTCGACCGAGACCCACGCGGCGAGATCGACCGCATCGTCACCGGCGCTGACGACGCCGACGTACTCAGCGTGCCAGTTGATGCTCGATGTCAGATAGGTCACCTCGACCAGACGCTCCCCCTCGTCCTCCGCCCCTACCTTCCACACAAGTGAAGGCTTGGAGATGAGCCCGGCGGGCAGCGAGGGAAAGCGAACGTACGATATCTTGCTCGCGCTCAGTGACACGATCGGACCGTTGCCCCGCCCCTGGTCGAGCATGACCGTCGTCCCGTCATAGCTTATCAGCGTTCCGGAGAACAGGTCGGCGTCCTCCGTCACGACATCGATGTCTCGCTCGAGGTACTTCTCGAGCACCTTCGATGTGCTCGCGAGATCGAATCGGTAGTTCTGCTCCCAGACCGATGCCTCAGCGCCGTCGATGACGCGGAAATGAACCGACGTCGGATCGATGCGCTGCGCCACGTCGGGGAAGCGCACCTCCTGGACGCCCCGGTCCAGGTCGATCGTCCGCACGTCCTTCACCAGCGCGAGATCGCTGTTGTACACGGTGATCGCGACCCCCTCGCCGGCCGTTTCGGCAGCGGCAGGAACGGTCGCCATGGAAACAAGAAGCAGAAGCGCCAGCATCCACCCGGTCTGTCTCGTGAACATATCGGACCCCCCTTGCTGTCGAGCGTCTGGACTAGCCGAGCGTGAACGACAGAACGAGTCCGAGTGCACCCGCCGCCCAGCAATAATACGCGAACCGGTGGAAGACCCCCACTGTCACCAGTCTCATCAGAAGCGCGATCGCCGGGAGCGCGCTTGCGAACGCGGCAACCGTACCCGCGAAGATCGTCCACCCCGCTGCGCTCCCACCGCCAACGATATCACCAAAGCTCGTCAGTGTCGCCCCGAGGATGATCGGGATCGACAGGAGGAACGCGAACTCGGCCGCGCGCGTCCGATCGAGTCCCAGACCGAGGCCCGCTGAGATGGTCGAACCGGACCTCGAGATGCCGGGCATGATGGCCGCCGCCTGTGCAAGACCGATGAGCGCCGCGTCGCGAGCCGTCTCGTGTCTCCGCATCCCAGCCGGGATCCGACGCGTCAGCCAGAGGATGACACCCGTCACGAGCAGCATCGACGACACGAGGATGGGCCTGTCGAAGATCTCACCCACCAACTCATCGAACGCCAGTCCCACCGCGGCGGCGGGAATCGTGCCGATGATGATGTACAGGGCCAGACGCGCCTCGCCGTGGTCGAACTCGCGCCGGGCCGCCCAGCGCAACACGGCGCGCAGCATCGACGTGACCCGCGCGCGAAAGAACCACAACACGGCCAGCGCCGTCCCGAAGTGAACGAACACCTCAAAGGTAACGCCCGGACTCGTGATGCCGAAGAAGTGCTCCGCAAGAGCCAGATGCCCGGAGCTCGAGACCGGGAGAAACTCGGTGAGTCCCTGGAGAATGCCGAGGAGTATCGCTTCGAGAACCGTCAATGGAATTGCCTTCCGCTACAGGATGCCGAGCGAGACCGCCGCGAGCCCGATGACCATGGCCATCTTCAGGAGTGCGGATGCGCGGCTCGGCCGCGCGTCCTCTCCCGACCGGGCGATCGACGACAGCGCGAGCGCGAGCAGGACCTGCATGCCTATGGCGATCATGCCGTACCACAGGCCGAGCGTGCGCATCGCGAACGGGACGATGATGACCAGCATCGCGGCGACGATCGTGATC
>CAZRAD010000199.1:0-3520 GCA_964597945.1 uncultured bacterium | reverse complement strand
TGGGATGACGAGATGGCGATGGGGCTTCTCGAGAGGTTCTCGCTCAATCCCCGGGCGAAGCTGGGCAAGCTCAGCAAGGGACAAGCGAGGCAGGTGGCACTGCTGTGCGCGGTCGCGCACCGGCCGGAGCTCCTGCTTCTGGATGAGCCGGCAGGAGGATTGGACCCGGCCGCGCGTCGGGAGTTCCTCGAAACCTCGATTCATCTCCTCAACGAGGAGGGGGCGACGATCTTGTTCTCATCGCACTACATGACCGATGTGGAGCGCATGGCGGAGCGAGTCGTCATGGTCCATGAAGGCAGCGTGCTTGTCGACCGGCCGCTCGACGACCTGCGAGAGAGTCACTGCGTCGTCCGGATCCCGTCGGGGAACGGTGCGACGAGAGAGGCTCTCAGAGCGATCGACGGCTGCCTGGGTGTCCGGGAGCGGACCGACGGGCTGCACGCGGTCTTCGCGCTGGCGCCTTCGGACGCCGCTGCGGTGATTGCTGAGCGTCTCGGGGCGACGGGCACGGACTGTCGCACCGTTGGTCTCGAGGAGATGTTCATCGAGCTCGCAGGAGGTCAGTCATGATCGCGGCACTCCTGAAGCGTGACCCTGCACGCGGCGCCGCCGTCAGGTGGATGTTCTTCTCGGTGATCGGAGCCACCGCGCTGCTGAACATCGTCGGGGTCCTCCGCGCGTTGACCGATGTGGGGGCCGACCACCTCGCCGCCGTCGCTCGGGTGATGGCCATCGTCGTTGTGGCGCTTCCGGCCATGGCCTTCCTCGGATTCGTCGCGGTCGACCGGAGATACCGGCCGCTCGACCTGACGCTCCCGATCCCGAGCCGTACGCTATGGCTCGCGCACACGCTCAGTACCCTGATCTGGTCGACGGCCGTCGTCGGTGTAGTCGTGGCGGCAGCGGCGGGCATCGCGGCGTGGCTCTACAGCTCGGTGGGCGCGGAGTTCGGCATCAGGCCGCAGACCGTGATGGACGTTCTTCTCCCTGCCCTGTGCGGGACGTGGTTCGTCGCGATGCTGCTCCAGGCCATCCGGCCCGAGCGCTCGCGCCTGAGCGCTGCGCGGGGTGACGGTCTGGTCGTGCTCGGCCTCATTATTGCAGCTCTGCTCGTACTCTCGCTCCTGGTGTTCATACCCGTTTTCTGGAGCATCGTCCTGCTACCCGCGGCGTGGTTCGTCGGACGCTGGACGTATGGGAGGCTTCCACGGTCGTTCGACCTCATAGCGCCGTCGGCCAGCGAGAGGAATGCGCGACGCGACTCGGATCTCGTGCTCACGCGGCGCGGGCCGGGACGCGGTCCCGTCTATCATCTGTTGCTCAACTGGACCATCTACTTCAGCGTCATCAACAAACCGTGGGCCAGCGCTTTCATGGGGTACCCGACCGTGCTCGCGGCTGGCTTCGGTCTGTCCGGGTTCAAGTACGCTGCTGTCGGAGGCGAGGCTGTCCGGTTCATGCTCATCGCGATCACGTCCTACGTCTTCGTCGCGTTCACGGCGCTGATTCCTCGCCGGCTGTTCAAGATCGACTCGTGGCCGGTCAGTCGCGCTCGTGTCTTCGTCGCGGCCGTCATTCCGTTCATCGTAGCGCTGTCCATCGGATACGGTGTCGGTACGATCTGGGGTGAGGCCAAGGAGTCGTCGCGGGAGCTGATCCAGCTCGTGCCGTTCTCGGAGGAGGAATCGGCGCACTTCGTTCGCGTCCCGATCGCGCAGTGCGACGTCGCGCTCGACGGGGTCATACCGGACATCGCAGTGCCGTGGGGTGAACGGGCCACCCCGGATCCCATGACGATATGGAATGAGGGCACCGCGGCAGTCTACTCGCCGTTCGCCGTCGAGCGGACGAGTTCACCCGAGTTCGTCGCGCACCAACTGAGCCGTGCCGTGCATGCGGTCTACGGCGCGGATATCCCGGCGAAGGAGCTCCAGGAACGGTACCTTGTCGAGGGAGCGAACGGGGCCGCCCTCGTGAGGGATGGGGGGCTCACACTGACCGCCGACTATCCGGAACTTGAGCCGCGCCCGGGTGGTCCGGCGTATCCGGTGATCATGGTCTTCATGCACGTGCTCTGGCTCGTGCCCCTGATGATCGCGTACCGGCCGCTGCGGGCCGGCATCCGCGAGCGCACCAAGAAGGGGACGTTCGGAGGCATGCTCGCCCTCCTGATGGGTGTTCATCTCGGGCAGTATCTGCTCGTGACGTCGCACAGGCTGGACGTCTTCGCCGCCTCAGGAGCCGCGATGATCTTCATCCGCGAGCTACCACGCCGACTGCCGGGCGGGGAGATCACCGTCTGGACGCTCTGTGTCGTGCTCTGCGGTCTGCTCTACCTCGCGGCCATCCGCGCGCTCGAAAGAACCGAGTCGCTTCCATCGGACGAGGCGCTTGCCGAACTTCTGCCGACGATGCGATAGGTCGGCGCTGCGGGAGACCGCGGCGCGGCAGCAGCGGCGACGCACACGACATGTGACCCGTGAAACCGAGAGCCCGGCCGTGTGGCCGGGCTCTCTCGTTGTCTGTCCTCCGCCCCACGCTCGATCGCCGTGCCGCGTCCGATGGGCACTCGCGGTGGAGGGAGGAGATATGGCCCGCGCGTCCTGCTGCCGCCGCTACCGGTAAAGCGCTTTGAGAGCACCCCAGGAGATCTGCTCGACGGGCGAGTTGCAGTTGCCGCAGTTGCTCAGGTACATGCCGATGTCCTTCCCGAACTCGTTGTTGCCTCTGAGAGCGGGAGAGTTGGCGCAGAGGAAGTAGTAGTCGGTTGTCACGTCACAGAAGCGCGGGTCGACGCCGATGAGGTTGTCGATCCCTGGGACGCTGTCGCTGCCACCGTTGTCGAACGTGATCGTGTGGATCGTCTCCAGCCACGAGCCGGGCTCCCGAGTGATTGCTCTCCCGGTCTGATCCGGCATCGTGAACGCGATGATGCACCGACTGACGGTCATGTGATTCCAGTCTTCGCCGCCATCGGAGTAGATGGCGCCGCCGGGGGAGTGGTTGTAGACGAACGTGCATGACCTCACAACCGGAGCATACTCGTAGCTCGTCTCCGCGTAGAGCCCACCTCCAGCAACTGCGCCCCTGTTTCTCACGAAGAGGCAGTGATCGACGGAGACTTCAGAGAAGGCGTTGATGTACACGGCACCGCCCCGGTCAGACTCGTTCTCATAGAAGAAGCTGTTGTACACGGCCGTACCTGAGATTCGGCTGGGGCTTCCTCCCGAGATTCGCTCGCTGGGACTTCCCGTCATCCCGCAGTAGACGGCCCCGCCGAACTCGCCGGATGTGTTCTCGCGGAAGTCGCAGCTCGAGATCGACGCCCAGGTGCCCTCCTTGCAGGAGATGGCCCCGCCGTTGAGGTCGGCCCGGTTGTTCTCAAAGGTGCACCACCTGATGCGTGGCTTGGACTGCAGGAAGTAGATGCCCCCACCGTAGTGCTTGGCGTAGTTGTCCTGGTAGCGACACTCATCGACCTCGGCCTCGGAAGCGATGCCGAGGTAGATGGCTCCGC
>CAZRAD010000198.1:0-3521 GCA_964597945.1 uncultured bacterium | reverse complement strand
GTGGACGTCGGAGCCATACTCCTGAGCCTGTCGGCTATCGTCGGACTCGTTCTCGGATTCGGGATGCAGGAGACCTTCAACAACATCGCGGCCGGGATGTGGATCGCCGCGCTGAGACCGATCGACCTCGGTGAGGTCGTCACCATTAACGGCATCACGGGCAAGGTGAAGAGCGTGGGCATTCTCGCCACCGAGCTCCTCCAGCCCGACAACGTGTACATCACCATCCCGAACGGCCAGGTCTGGGGCTCCCCCATCATCAACGCGACGCGCATGCCGATACGCCGTGTCGATGTCTCGGTCGGGATCGCGTACGGCACGAATGTCGACCAGGCGGTCAGCGTGGGGATGGAGTTGATGAAGTCACACGCCGGTGTGCTCGCAGAGCCGGCGCCGACGTTCGTACTGACCGAGCTTGCGGACTCATCGCTCAATCTCCAGCTAAGGCCGTGGGCGAACACCGACGACTATTGGGCGGTGAAGGGTGAGATCACACAGGGCATCTACGAGGCACTCGCGGAGGCCGGCATCGAGATCCCGTTCCCGCGGCTCGACATTCACATGGACAAGCCGTAACCGATAGAGAAGCGACACTGGAACGGGGCAAGAATACCGCTGCAGGCGCCCCGTACGAGGGACGCGTGCGCGGCACGCCCTCATGAGGAGGACAGGGATGTTCAAGGAGTTCAAGGAGTTCGCGATGCGCGGCAATGTCGTCGACATGGCGGTCGGTATCGTCATCGGCGGCGCGTTCGGGAAGATCATCGCATCGTTCGTCACCGACGTGCTCATGCCCCCGATCGGCATGCTGCTCGGAGGGACGGACTTCACGAACATGTACACGGTCCTCAAGGCCGGCGAGGTGGCCGGTCCGTACGCGTCGCTCGCCGAAGCGCAGGCCGCCGGCGCCGTGACGATGAACTACGGTCTGTTCGTCAACGCCATCATCAACTTCATCATCATCGCCTTCGCGATCTTCATGGTCGTCCGCGCGATGAACAACATGAAGAAGAAAGAGGTCGAGGCTCCCGCTGAGCCGACGACCAAGGAGTGCCCGCATTGCCACACGGAGATCCCGATCGCCGCGACGCGGTGCCCGAACTGCACATCGGATCTCGGCTCGGCCTAGCGCGGTCCTGAAACTCGACGTACGTGAGCGCGCGGCGGACCGGAGTCGGTCCGCCGCGCGCCGCATCTCTCAGGGGAACAACACTACCAGGGGGACAACACCATGCGATTGCTTCTGACAATGATGGGCGCGGCGCTGCTGACGGTCCCGGCCACCGCCCAGTGGGCCATCACGAGCGAGAACAACCTCACGCTGACGCAGTACGCCTACAGCGACAACTGGGAGGGCGGCGAGGCGGGAGCGCTCTCATGGGCGGCGGCCTCGAACAGCGTCGCGGAGAAGCAGCTCTCCGAGATCCTCAACAACCGGAACACGCTCAAACTGGAGTTCGGCCAGACTCACAATCAGAACGGCGAGACGCACGACTGGGCGAAGCCGATCAACTCGACCGACAAGATCGACTTCGAGACCGTCTGGCGGTTCACGCTGGGCGGGTTCGCCGACCCGTTCGCGGCCGGCAGGTTCGAGTCGCAGTTCACCGACGAGCGCGACCCGGACGAGACACGGTACGTCAACCCGATGGTGCTCACGGAGAGCTTCGGCGTCGCACGGATGATCATCGACGAGGAGACGCGACAGTGGTCGACGCGGCTCGGCGGCGCGCTCAGGCAGCATCTGGACAGCGGTGTCCTCAACGCCGACACCGGCGAGTTCGAGAGCGAGAACACGAGCGATTCCGGCCTCGAGTTCGTCTCCGAGTTCACCTCTCCACTCGCAGAGGACCGCCTGACATTCACGAGCAAGTTCACGGCGTATCAGGCGCTCTATTACTCCGAATCATCCGAGGTCGAGGGGGACGACTGGAAGTCGCCGGACATCGACTGGGAGAACAGGCTCACCGCCGGGATCACGGATTTTCTCATGGTCAATCTCAATCTGGACGCGTACTACGACAAGGAAGTTGATGACGATCCGAGGCTCAAGCAGACCCTGTCGCTCGGGTTCACATGGTCGATCTAGCGAGCCCGTGGGACTCTTGCCGAATCGTCCTGCCCCTCTGCTAACCGCAGTATTACTGGACCGTATTCAGTCTACAGCTCGGGACCGCGCGGGTATTGACAGCCACCCGCGCGGTCGGTATATTGTCTCCCTGATATGACTATGTTCGATGACATCCGCACGCTCCGAACCGCCCATCTCGCGGCCCGGTTCGCAGAGCTTCCGGAGAGCGCACGATTCTATTCGACGCTCTCCGCTCTCGTGTTGGTCCTGGCGCTCGCGTCCGGACTCACGGTCCATCATGCCACCGACTCGGTCGACCTCAACCTGAATCCGCGCACGCCGGTCTTCGAGCACCTCTCCCCCTGGGGACGCGTGCTCGGCCCCGAAGGCAGCCGATATCTCAAGTCGAGCTTCGACATCATCGGTGTGACGACACCGCTCCCACAGGACGTCTCGAGCAGCGACTACCTGGCATCCGCCGGCGAGGACCTCGAGGCGGTTGCCGCCCGCACGGGTGTGGCCCTCGACCTTCTCGCAAGCGCCAACAACGCCAGCTACGCCAGGGTGCCCAGGCGTGAGACCGAGGTCCGGCTCCCGCTCCTGTACTCGCGCGAGACCAGCTGGGACCGGTCGTTCGAGTTCCTCTACCCGATCTCGAACGAGATGCCCCTCGGCGGCAACGGCAAGGCGAAGCGGGGCGCGCCCAGTATCGTGCGCCACCCGGTCGCCCGAGGCGAGTGTCTCTGGAACATCGCGAAGAAGTACCACGTCCGGATGGAGACGATCATCGGGATGAACGACATCGCGAGCGCTCGCTATCTGCGGCCCGGGCAGATCCTCGAGATCCCGGACACGGACGGAACCTACTGCACGATCAGAAGAGGCGATACGATCTCGAGCCTGTGCAAGAAGTACGACGTGGAGCTCGCCGACGTCGTCAACGCCAACCCCGGCATCGACGTTGAGGCGCTCCAGCTCGGTCAGCGCATCTTCATACCGGGAACCGGAGCGCTCGAGCAGCTCTTCCGGATGGCCTGGCCGGTCTACGGCCGGATCTCCGGCCGCTACGGCTACCGCACGCATCCCGTCTACCGACGGAGGATGATGCACACGGGCCTCGACATCGCTGCTTCTCACGGGACACCGATCAAGTCGGCTCTCGCCGGCCGGGTCAAGTTCGCTGGATGGAAGGGCGGGTACGGACGGACCGTCATCGTCGAACACCCCAATGGATACGAGACGCTCTATGCTCACTGCACCAAGCTGCTCGTCACCAGGGGACAGACCGTGAAGCGCGGCGAGACGATAGCGAAGGTCGGCACGACCGGTGTGAGCACGGGACCCCACATCCACTTCGAGGTCCGCGAGCACGGCAAGCGGATCAACCCCGAGAAGGTCCTCTACTAGCACGCACGCACCAACGCAAGCGCTATCAAAAGAGGCCGGGCTC
>CAZRAD010000197.1:0-3528 GCA_964597945.1 uncultured bacterium | reverse complement strand
CACGAGGTGGACCCGGCTGACCTGACGAAATACAACCGGATGCTATTCGACAGCCACGTCATAAACGTCGAGCAGGGCGGCACTTCCCTCGTGCGCAGCGACCGCAGCAAGCGTGGTGACCGCGAGCTTACGCTTCCCGAACTGGCGGAGCGTCGCGATTCACATCTGGCTGAGGGCGGTGAGGCGCTCGAGGGACTCGAGCAGATCGTGCGGGAGACCGTCACGGCGCGCATCGCCGCACTCGACGGGGCAGGACCGGCCGCGGGAACCCGGAGGGTCCGTGAGGACCGCGCCGAGCAGCTCCGGCGCGCCGCGGGCGAACGCAGGACGGTCACGGGCAGCGCGCGCAATGCACGGAAGCTCGACGTCGAGTACCATAAGAAACTCTCGATCCCTCTCTCCTGCTTCGTGTTCGTACTCCTCGGCGCCCCACTCGGTATCCGGAGTCGCCGCGGGGGCATCGGCATCGGCGCGGGTATAGGCATACTCGTCTTCCTGATCTACTACCTCTTCCTCGTCGGCGGGGAGCAGCTCGGCGACCGCGGCATCGTCGCTCCGGCCGCCGCCATGTGGGCTCCCAACGTCGTCTTCGGAGGGCTCGGCGTACTCCTCACGGTGGCGACGGCACGTGAGTGGCGCTTCTTCTCCGTTGCCCGACTGGTGGGTCGAACGCGCAGAGGCCGGACGGATGAAGCGACGGAGACCGCATGAGGATCCTCGCAGGCTACATCATGTCTCGGACGCTTCGCCCTCTGATCCTCATCTTCCTGGGGTTCATAGGGATCTTCGTCCTCGTGGACCTCTTCGACCACGCGCACACGTTCATCGACAATCAGGTCGGCCCGGACGTCGTGGCGCTCTACTACGCCTACTCGATGCCCTTCATCTTCCTGCTCACCGCCCCGGTCGCGATGCTCCTCGCAACCCTCCTCTCGGTTGGCGGGATGTCGCGAAGCAACGAGATCATGGCCATGAAGGGTTCCGGCTTGAGCCTCACACGGATCCTCGCTCCCGTCCTGTTGCTCGCGGGGCTGCTCAGTATCGCCAATCTCCTCGTCGGCGAATTCGCGGTGCCGCCTGCTACACGCCACAAGATCCGAATCGAGGACACACACCTCCGGGGACAACGCTCCGACCCGCGAATCCGGAACGACCTCATCTACCTTCGGCCCGATGGGGCGATGTTTCTCGTACGCCGCTACAACACGCGTTTGCGGGTCATGGAGGACGTCACGATCGAGGAGTTCGACGAGCGTCTTCGCCCGAAGAAGAGGATCGACGCCGCGGGAGCACGCTGGGAGACCGATCACTGGGTACTCGAATCCGGTCGGCTCCGTCGATTCACAACTGAGGGCGAGAGCGTCACACCGTTCGACACGATGGAGCTGAGCCCGGGAGAGCCGACGCCGGATGACCTCGTCCGCCGCAGGCTCGAGCCGGAGGAGCGCGGGTACTTCGACCTGAGAGACTACATCGCGAGACTCAAGGCGGGCGGCAACCACCCGCGCGCGCTGGAGGTTCAGCTCCATCTCAAGATCGCGTTCCCTTTCGTGACATTCATCATGACGTTGCTCGGAGCGCCCCTCGCCGCGCGCACGCGGCGGAGCGGCTTCGCCGTGTCCTTCGCCTCGGCGCTCGCGATCTCCTTCTTCTACTACGCTGCCATCCAGGTCGCGCAGGTTCTCGGCCGGCAAGGCATCCTCTCCCCGCCTCTGGCCGCGTGGATCGCCAACATCGTGTTCGTCGCCGTCGGTATCTGGATCGTCGCGAGAACACCCAAGTAGCGATACCCATGAGAGACCGGGCGGAGCTCACGCCGCCGCCCGGTTCACGCGCATTCCCGACCGCGAACACCGGATCCCCCCGGCGTCGCTCCGACCATCACGTCGCTTCGACCGTCACGTCTCCCCGACTACGTCCCGTGCTTCCACGACGACAGGTACTCCTCCTGCTCCGCCGTGAGCGTATCGATCCTGACTCCCATCGCGTCGAGCTTGAGCTTCGCAACACGCGAATCGATCTCCTCGGGCACGCTGTAGACCCTCGGCTCGAGGCGACCCGTCTGCTTCGCGAGATACTCGCAGCAGAGCGCCTGATTGGCGAAGCTCATGTCCATCACGGCAGCGGGGTGTCCCTCGGCCGCCGAGAGATTCACCAGCCGTCCCTCGCCCAGCAGATTGATCCGCGTGCCGCCGGGAAGGACCCAGGTCTCCACCGACGTGCGGGGAGTCCTGCGCTCCTCGGCCATCTCGGCGAGCGCCGCCTTCTCGATCTCGCAGTCGAAGTGTCCGGAGTTCGCAACGATGGCTCCGTCTTTCATCATGCCGAAGTGACGGCGTGCGACAACATTGATGTCGCCGGTCACGGTGACGAAGATGTCACCGGCGGGCGCTACATCATCCATCGGCATGACGCGAAACCCGTCCATGACGGCCTCGAGCGCCTTCAGTGGATCGACCTCGGTCACCACGACGTTCGCTCCCATACCGCGCGCCCGGAACGCCAGTCCTCGCCCACACCAGCCGTATCCGGCTATGACGAACGTGGTGCCCGCGATCAGGGCGTTCGTCGCGCGGAGTATGCCGTCGATGGAGCTCTGCCCCGTCCCGTAGCGGTTGTCGAACATGTGCTTCGTATTCGCGTCGTTCACCGCCACCACCGGCACCTTGAGAGCGCCGTCCTTCTCCATGGCCTTCAGACGAATGACACCCGTCGTCGTCTCCTCCATGCTCCCGATCAGATCGTCGATCAGGTCCTCATGTTCGCTGTGGATGGTCGAGACCAGATCGGCTCCGTCGTCCATCGTGATGGCCGGTCGCTCCGCGAGGATCGCGTGGATGTGTTCGTAGTAGCGGTCGTTGTCCTCGCCCCGGACCGCGAACACGCCGATGTCGTGATCGCGCACGAGGTGCGCGGCCACATCGTCCTGCGTCGAGAGAGGATTCGACGCGCAGAGCTGCACCCGTGCGCCCCCCTCCTTCAGTGCGATCATCAGGTTGGCCGTCTCCGTCGTCACGTGAAGACAGGCGCCGATCCCGAGCCCCTCGAGCGGCTTCTCGCGAGCGAACCGCTCCGCGATGCTCCTGAGCACCGGCATCGTCTGGGCAGCCCACTGTGTCCGTTCACGGCCACCGTCCGCCAGATCTATCGATGCGATATCATGCTTCATTCCGACTCCCTTTATGCCCCGGACTTGAGGGCGTCAACCATGTCAAGTCGCTCCCACGTGAAGCAGTCCTCCGAACGGCCGAAATGACCGTACGCGGCGGTCTGACGATAGACGGGTCGGCGCAGATCCAGGCGCTCGATGATGGCGAGTGGACGGAGATCGAAGTGCTTCCTGATGATCCGAACGATCTCCTCATCCGGGATGGTTCCCGTCCCCATCGTGTCGATCATCACCGAGACCGGCTCCGCGACGCCGATGGCGTACGCGATCTGGATCTCGCACCGGTCGGCGATCCCGGCCGCCACGACGTTCTTCGCAACATGGCGCGCGGCATACGACGCCGAGCGGTCGACCTTGGT
>CAZRAD010000196.1:0-3578 GCA_964597945.1 uncultured bacterium | reverse complement strand
GTTCTTGCCGCCGCGCTTGGCTTCATACAGACTGATGCGGTCGGCTCGGTCCATCAGCTCACTCTTCGTGCTGGCATCGAGCGGATACAGCGCGCCGCCGATGCTGAGAGTCATACCCTGCAGCGGTTCCGTGGTGACGCCCGTGATGAACTCGTGGACAGCCACGCTCTCGCGCATACGTTCCGCAACCGTCAACGCGCTGTCGCGCGTGATCCTCGGGAGGATCACGGCGAACTCCTCGCCGCCGTACCGCGCCACGATATCGACCGTTCGCGCGTTCTCGAGCAGCACATGACCGACCTGACGAAGAACGCTGTCGCCGGCTGCGTGTCCATACGTGTCGTTGACCTCCTTGAAGTCGTCGATGTCGATCATCAGGAGCGCCATCGGGTGCGCGGTACGTTTGCTTCGCTCGAGCTCGCGAGTCAGCTGCTCGTCGAAGTAGCGCCTGTTGTGAATCTGGGTCGTCTGGTCCACGAAAATCAACTCTTCGATATCGAGTCGCCGCCTGATCAGCCCGCCGGCGAACTCCGCGACGAACGAGGTTGTCGAGACGTCGCCGAGTGAGAAGGCGTCCTTCCGGCCGCTCCAGACCTCGAGTGTGCCGTAGACATACGCTTCCGCGGCGAGCGGCGCGACGATGATGGATCCTGACGAGGGAACGCCCCGTCTCCTGATAAAACGTTCATCCGCTGAGATATCCCCGACGGCCAGAGGGGTCGCGTCGCTCTCCACCAGCTCTCTGAGCTCTGGTGGACAGACCAGCTCATCGTCGGAGGTCGCCATGATGTCCTCGACGTCGACGAGGCTGTTCGCCTGCGACGCCAGGAGGTTGTCAGACAGCCGCAGCTTGACGTGGTCGCAGTGCAGCGTCTCGTCGAGAAACTCGTGGAGATAGCTGAGCGGACCGGCGAGGTCGACCCGACGGCTGGATGCGGAGATGGCGTTGAGAATCGACCACGGCACACTGGCGCCGCTGGTTGAGTCCGCGCTGCGGCGCGTCTCACGCGGCCGCGCGTCGTTCGTCCGGTCGGCACCCCCGGCCCGCGAGACGTCTCCATCGGTCCCGGTCTCGAGCGCGTTGCCGGTGGCCCCGCGGGCACTTGGCGCCATCGCGGGGTCCGGCAGTGGAGCGCAGGCGTCGTTCGGCTCGGCAATTGCAGGACTACAGAGGACGAGTGTATCGAGTGAGACGAGATTGCGGTACGTGGAGCGGACCTCGCCGCCGACCTCTTCGCGACTCGTCAGTCTCATGTAGCCGAGTTCGCAGAGACGGTCCAGCAGCGCGGCCGCCGCCCTGCGGCGCTCCTCGGCGCTCCGACTTGCCGCCAGCTGCCGGTAGAACGCGAGCCCCGTCTCGTCGAGATACCGCACGGGTATCAGACGATGCACGAGTTCATCATAGGATAGCTTTGCCCGTCGCATCATCGCCGTCCCTGAGTCTGAGCAGAGAGATCCCGAACATCAAAATAGTAAACTATAGTCAAGGAACAGTCAATGACAGTTGGAGACCGAGAGAAGAGGCGCCGCGTCGGTTTCTGCTTGCGTGAATCGGGGCGCTGAGGATATCCTGTCCGACTATGAGACGACTGACTCCGATCTTCATAGGTCTCCTCCTCGTGGCGTCCGGCTGTGCCTTCTCCTCGCCGGATGCCGGGACGGATCCGCGCCGGTCCTCCTCCGCCGGACCTTTCTCGGCCGACTCGCTGGCCGTCGCCGAGGGGCTCTACCGTGAGGCCCTCTCCCATTACGTCGAGGACGAATGGCAGGAGGCCGGAGCGCTCCTCGAACGGACTGCGGCCGTACTCGACAACGGCACCAGAGCCGAGTCGGACGAAGTCGAATCCTGGCGTTCCTCACTGGCCTCCCGAGCCGACCATTTCCTGGGGATCCTCAGTCGGGGCGGATACGTGCAGGAGCCGGTTGCGGAGGTCACACCGCCGGCGCCCACATCGAACGCGCACCGTGACACGATGGTCGTCAGGCGAACACTGAGCGCGTCACGGCGCACACCGAGCGATCCACGAGAGTCGACCGTCGTCAATGAGATCCCGGTCGTGGTCAACAGCCGCGTCCAGAAGTGGCTCGACTACTTCCAGGGTCGCGGACGTCCCGTGATGGCTCGCTGGCTCTCACGCGAGCCGAAGTACCGGCCGATGGTGGAGCGCATTCTCGCCGAACACGACCTTCCGAGCGAGCTCTTCTGTCTCGCGATGATCGAGAGCGGTCTCAGCCCGACGGCGTACTCGCGCGCCCATGCGGTCGGCATGTGGCAGTTCATATCGAGCAGAGCGCGCATCCACGATCTTCGCGTGGACTGGTGGGTCGACGAACGGCGTGATCCTGAGAAGGCCACCTACGCCGCAGCGGACTACCTTAGCATGCTCTACGAGATGTTCGGGTCGTGGGAGCTGGCTCTTGCAGGCTACAATTCCGGCGAGGGCCGTGTCTCCAGAGCGCAGCGAAAGGACCCCTCCTGCCCCGACTACTGGTGTCTCGACCTTCCGCGTGAGACCGAGAATTTCGTTCCGAAGTTCATGGCGGCTGTTCTCATCGTGCGCGACCCGCAGGCGTACGGGTTCGAACGCTGTTCCGGCGAGCAGCTGACATACGACAGCATCGAGGTGACGGATGCGACGGATCTTGGCGTGATCGCTGCGGCCGCCGGTGTGAGCACGGAGACGATCCGAGAGATGAACCCGGCCATTCGCCGCTGGTGCACGCCGCCATCGGCAGATCCGACGACGGTGCGTATCCCGGTCGGAACGGCTGCGGCGTGTGTCGCTGCTATCGAGAGCATCCCTCCCGAGGAGCGCGTGACATGGACGCGTCACAAGGTGACCCGCGGCGAGACGCTCTCCGGGATCGCGCGTGCCTACGGTACGAGCGTGAGTGCGGTGATGGGCGTCAACGACATCACGAATGTGCACCGCATCTACCCCGGTGACTATGTCATCATCCCCATCGGTCCGGAGGATGCGATCGGCGACTATGCCACGTCCGGGAACTTCAGTTACTACAAGGTGCGGCGCGGTGACACGGTCTCTTCGATCGCGCGCCGGCACGGCAGAAGCACGAGGTCGGTTCTGAGAGCGAATGGTCTCGGATGGCACTCGCGGATCTATCCCGGCGATACCATCAAGGTCCCGATGTAGTACCCGGTACCTCTCCCGCAGCCTGATCGCACGTACTCCATCTCACATGTCTCGCGAGTCGAGCCGGCGGCGGTTCTCACAGCATTCGCCTGCCCATGGCAATGAGAAGCCCCCCGATCCATCGGATCGGGGGGCTTCTTCGGACACGCGGTCCGCACAGCGGGCCATGTGGTGTGCCTGTCGTCGCTACCGGGAGCTGACCGTGGTCTCACCCACGCGGATGGTCATCGTACGGGCACCCTCGGTGACGGTCGGGATGTCAGAGACGATCGCCTCGATCATCAGGTCCGACGTGTCGAGCAGCTCCCACGGCGGATACCACGGGAGCCTCCACGAGTTGTAGTCGACCTCCCCAACGGTCGCGTCGAGTCCGATAGGCGGGTTGTTCCGATTCTCCCACTCCAGTCCGACGAAGAACACCTT
>CAZRAD010000195.1:0-3594 GCA_964597945.1 uncultured bacterium | reverse complement strand
GATCCGGACGTGCTCGCAGCGAACCCCTACTACGCGAGCTTCTTCGAGGTATTCCAGAACACGAAGAGCAGACCGAGGTCGCCACACTACCCGCAGCTCTCTGACATCGTCCAGGACAGGGTGCACCGCGCGCTCTCCGGCGAGATCGAGTCGGAGACCGCCGCGCGCGACATCGTCTCGGAGCTCACAGAGCTGTACGCTCGATAGACCGATCCGGCGGACGACCGACCCCGCAGCGGCAGGCCGACCACGCAGCGGGACCACCCACGTAGCGGGATCTCCTGCGCGTCAGGAGTCTGATGGACAGACGCCGTCAGAAACGACTCATCGCGTGGCTCCTCGCGCCGTCGCTGATCTTCGTGACGGTGATGGGCGCGTTCCCGGTTCTCAGCCAGTTCGTGCTGAGCTTCACCGACTTCAACATGAAGTTCGCCGACGAGCGCGGATTCGCGGGTCTCTCGAACTTCGCGAAGCTCGCCGGCGACGCGACGTTCCGGCAGGATCTCTGGCAGACGTTCGAGTTCACGGCCGTCTCGGTCGGGCTTGAGCTGGCGCTCGGGCTCGCCGTCGCGCTCCTGCTCAACCGCATCCGCAGAGGACGCACGGTCTTCAACACGGCCATCATCCTCCCGTGGGCGCTGCCGACGGTCGTCGCCGCGACGATGTGGTCGCTCATCCTCAATGACCGGGTCGGCCTGGTCAACTCGGTCCTCGGGCAGCTCGGGATCATCGAGGATCCCATCGTGTGGCTCGGCCCGGGGCTCGCGATGGTCTCGTGCATCCTCGCAGACGTCTGGAAGACGGTGCCCTTCGTCGCCATCATACTGCTCGCCGGTCTCAAGTCGATCCCGGATCAGTACTATGAGGCCGCCGAGCTCGACGGCGCGGGCCGCTGGCAGGTCTTCCGCTACGTCACACTGCCGCTGCTCAAGCCGTTCATCGCGGTCGCGCTGCTGTTTCGGACCATGGACGCATTCCGCGTATTCGATGTCATCTGGGTGCTCACCGGCGGCGCATCCCGAACCGAGACACTGTCGATCTACATCTACAAGGTGCTGTTTCGGTACTCGGACCTGGGCTACGGCTCGGCCATGACGGTCGCGCTCTTCGCGATCGTCTTCGTGCTGAGCCTCATACTCATCCGGTTCATGCGCGTCTCCCAGGAGCCGGTCAGCGAGTAGGGCCGTCGCCTCGCGGCGACGGCTTGGCAGCTTGCCGCCACAGCGGCAAGCTGCTGCGGGTTGCCGACGACGTCTGCAACAGGAAGGGAACGAACGGTGACGATGAACCAACGCATGCGATCGACAGGACTCTGGACGCTTCGGGTCGGCGTCGCCGTTCTCTGTCTGCTCCCCTTCTACTGGCTCGCCAACGTCAGCCTCTCGACGCCGTCGGCCGTCTACAAGATCCCGGTCGACTACGTCCCGAGGCCGGCGGTCATCGACAACTTCCGCGCGGTCTTCGAGACACGACAGTTCCCCAGGAATATATGGAACAGCTTCGTGGTGGCCTCCCTCACGACGCTGTTCACGCTCGCGCTCGGGGCGCCGGCGGCGTATGCCCTCGCCAGGCTCAGGGTCCACCGGAAGGAGCTGGTGATGGCCGTCTTCCTGGGTATCGCCATCTTCCCGGCCATCGGCATGGTCGGACCGCTCTACGTGGCGATGGCCCGTCTCGGGCTGATCAACCAGTATCCCGCACTCGTCCTCCCCTACACGCTCACATCGCTGCCGCTGGCTGTGTGGATCCTCACGCACTACTTCGGCACCCTCCCCGGGAGCCTCGAGGACGCGGCTCTCGTTGACGGCTGTTCGCCGGGCGGGGCGTTCCTCCGCGTTATCCTCCCGGTCTCGACACCCGGGCTCTTCACATCGGCCGCTCTCATCTTCATCTTCGCGTGGAACGAGTTTCTCTTCGCCCTCATCATGACGTCGACGCCGCAATCCCGCACGGTCCCCGTCGCGCTGGCGCTCTTCGCCGGACTGCACGAGCTGCCGTGGGGCACCATCGCGGCGGCGACGCTCGTCAGCATCGTTCCCGTGCTCGTTCTCGTCGCTGTGTTCCAGCGCCACATCGTCGAGGGACTGACGGTCGGAACTCACAAATAGTCATGCACAGTTAGGCCTTGCCACAGACCGCACATCGGGCTACCTTCCCCACAAGTTCGACACAAACATTGCTTGACAACTTTCTTGCTCGTTCATATACTCCGCGCAACCCAGGCTAGGGAGAGACATTTCAGTGGTCTTTTCGCGCAGCGCGGCAGGACGCATGTGCACATCGCGCAGCGGTGTGGCAGGGCGTATCGCCCTGACGCTCCTCGTCGTACTTCTCCAGTCGCCGCCAGCACCGGCACTTCCGACCGTCCAGCCCGGCGTCAACGCACACGTCATCGTCGGAATGACGCCCAACAGCTCGTTCCACGTGACCTGTGACGAGAATCCGCTCTATGATGACCCGGTGCAGTCCGACGGGTTGGGGATCCTCGATTTCGTGACCCCGGAGGATATGGAGGGATCGCCCGCCATCATCTGGGTGGGCGTACCGGCGGCACCGGTGATCTCGAACGTCCGGACCTGCACGGTCGGCGACACCACGGCGCTCGTCTGCTGGAACACGGACCGGCCCGCGACGTCGTCGGTTGACTATGGCCTGACATCGTCCTACGGCATGAACGCGTCCAATGCAGGCGGTGTGACGACCACGCACTTCATCCGCATCAACGGACTCACCGCTGAGACGTTCTATCACTTTCGTGTCACGTCGACCGACGCCTTCGGGAACACCTCGCGTTCGCGCGACGAGATATTCGTCACTGACCCTCCCCACCTCCGGATCAGCAACATCCGAATCGAGGAGCTGAAGGCGCACTGTCTGACCCTCGCGTGGACGACGAACAAGCTGTCTGACTCGCGCGCCGTCTACGGTCTCGACGAGTTGTGCGGAAACGCAACACCGCTCGATCCTGAACTCGTCGACGAACACTCCGTTCTCATAGATGGTCTCACGCCTGGCGCGACCTACCACATGCGCGCGTGGAGTACCGATCCCGAGGGGCAGGTTGCGATCTCTACCGAGATGCTGGCGACCACGCTGATGTCGAACCTCGAGATCACCGATGTGGCCGTGGTCGACACGACGTCGGTGACGGCGACGATCCGTTGGAAGACGGCGGTCGATGCGGTCTCGTCGATCGAGTACGGCGAGACCGAAGCCTACGGGCTGGTCCTCGAGGTCGACGAACCGTACTGTACGGATCACTATGCCGTGGTCACCGACCTCGAGCAGGAGACTGACCACCACTTCCGAATCCGCTGCGAGGACGCCACCGGCGACATCGTCAGCTCCGACGACCACGTGTTCCGGACGAAGCACCCGAGCGAGGACCATCTCGAACTCTACAAGATCCTGCCGAAGCACATCGGCACGGATGAAGCCATCATCGGCTGGATGTCGAATCTCCCTGCCTCATCGCAAGTGGAGTACGGTCTGACGGACCAATACGGGCTCGAGGTGTTCGACGGCGCCTATCTGACGAGCCATGCGCTCGACCTTTCGGGGCTTGAGGAGAACACGACGTACCACTACCGGGTC
>CAZRAD010000194.1:0-3658 GCA_964597945.1 uncultured bacterium | reverse complement strand
GTACGAGGCGGAGAAGGTGGTTGAGGAACTCGGCGTCGCAGCCGGCGTCTGAGTGAGGGGCGGTGAAAGGAGAACGCATGCAGATCAGGATCACGGCCAGACACTTCGACCTCGACCCGGGTCTCAGAGAACACGTGGAATCGAAGGTGGAGCACCTCGCGCACTACTTTGACCGCGTCGATGAGGCCCATGTCGTGTTCGAGCAGGAGGGCCATCGAAGGATCGCCGATCTGACGGTGCACGCATCACGAGTCGTGGTCTCAAGCGAGCAGGAGGCGGACGACTTCCGCTCGGCGTTCGACAGGGCTGTGGAGAAGGTGGAGCGTCAGATCCGCCGCCATAAGGAGCGGGTTCGAAGCCGCAAGGGCAGGAGCGCGACGGCCGAGGTGGCGGAGGCTGCGGGCGGGATCGCACCCGAAGAGGTCGGCGTTCTTCCCGAGGAGCTGGCTGCATCACGAATGAGCCCCGATGAGGCTTACCGACAGCTTGCCGAACTCGGCGCGCGCTTCCTCGTGTTCTGGAACACCGAAACCGAGAAGGTCAACGTGGTCTACCGCCGTGACGACGGTGACTACGGACTTGTTGCACCGCGCGAGTAATCGCCCGTGCGGCGACGGGGAGATCATGGAGCCTCTGACGGTTCACAGGTTGCTGAAGGAATATGGTGAGGAGTCCGGGCTGGTGCTCGTATCGCCCGGCAGTGGTACGCCGGCCGCGATCGGCGGCGCGGACCTGTCGAAGCCCGGGCTGTTCCTTGCGGGGTACGAGGAGGGGTTCGACCCCAGCAGGATCCAGATACTCGGCGGGGCGGAGATGACCTTCCTTGACGCGCTCGACGAGACTGATCGTCGCGAGGCGCTCAGCAGACTGGTGCGTACCGACGTTCCATGCGTGATCGTCTCTGACGGAAGAACGGCCCCGACTGAGCTCGTCGAGGTCGCGGAAGCGAACGGCGTGCCGGTGCTCTGCTGTGACATGGGTTCGACTCATCTGGCCAGCCAGTTGACCACGGCTATCGACGAGCTTCTGGCTCCGCACACGACCATCCACGGCACGCTGGTCGACGTCTATGGCATCGGTCTGCTCTTCACCGGCGACAGCGGGATCGGGAAGAGCGAGTGCGGTCTGGATCTTGTGGAGAACGGTCACCGTCTGGTCGCCGACGATGCGGTCACCGTTACGGTGAACCCACAGGGGCATCTGATCGGGAGCGGCAGTGAGCTGCTCAAACACTGCATGGAGATCCGCGGCGTCGGCATCATCGATGTCAGCGCGATCTACGGTATTCGCGCCATACGTGCCAGCAAACGCATCGAGCTTGAAGTGAAACTTGTTCATTGGTCCGATCTCGACGACTACGAGCGTCTCGGACTGGACGAGAGGTACACGGAGATCCTCGGCGTGGAGACGCCGTTCGTGCATCTTCCGCTCGTGCCGGGCAAGAACATCACGGTTATCGCCGAGGTCATCGCATTGAACCACCTGCTGAAGCTCCATGGGGTGCATCCTGCACGGGACTTCGACCGACGGTTGAGAGACCTCGCGTCGGAGAAGGCACGGAAGCGCAAGATCCTCCGGGGTGAGATCGAATGAGCGACACCAGAGTCAGGATCGGGTGTGTGATAGTCGCCCACGGGAACGTGGGCGAGTGTCTGATGAACGCCGTGCAGGGAATTCTCGGGACACAGACAGGGTGCATTGCCGTGTCGAATACGGGACTGGGCCTGCCGGAGCTGACGGATGCCGTGCGCGGTGCCGTTGAAGAGATCGAGAAGACGCACGCGGCGCTTCTCGTAACAGACATGCCGGGCGGGAGCTGCCACCACGTCTGTCAGGCGTACCTCGGCGAGAGGCCGGAGCTGAGGATGATCAGTGGCGTGAACCTGATGATGCTCCTTGAGTTCTTCGTGAAACGCGATCGTGCGGAGCTCGGAGAGCTCATCACGATGATGCAGGAGCGTGCCAGGGACGCCGTCCGCGTGCAGTAGAGCTGCGGAGGCAAGGGGGAGCCATGCCGATCGCTCTCGTCAGAATCGATGACCGGCTCATCCACGGGCAGGTCGCAGTCGCGTGGGGGAGTTCTCTCTGTATCGATCGGATCGTGCTCGTCAACGATGATGTCGCGCACACGAAATGGAAGAGAGCGCTGTACGCTGAGGCGGACGCCATGGGTGCGGCCATCAGTGTGCTTGATGTCGAGGGATTCGGCGACGAACTCGCGGGCGGAGCATGGCGGTCTGAGAAGGTGATCGTGGTCGTCGGGTCGCCGCGCGAGGCGCGGCTTCTGCTGGAGCACGGTCTCGATGTGAGGAGTGTCAATATCGGAGGGATGCATCACTCCGAGGGCAAGCGCGAAGTGCTGCCGTACGTCTATGTCGATGAAGACGACCGTTGCGAGCTTCTTGCCATCGCTGCCGGGGGAGTGGCGCTGGAGGCGCGTGATGTGCCGCAGGCCGACCCGGTCGATCTGCTACCACTTCTCAACGAACCGACCGGCTGAGAGGCCGCCCCGACGTCGGAAGGAGCAGCGCGACCGTGAGCCACGTGTCCCTCGTACTCTGCATTCACAATCATCAACCGGTCGGGAATCTCGGGGGCGTTTTCGAGCACGCCTACCGGGCATCCTATCTGCCGTTCCTGGAAGCGATGGAACGGCATCGCTCGGTGAAGTTCGTGGTTCACAACACCGGTCCTCTGCTGGAGTGGTTCGAGGACCATGAGCCCGCGTATCTCGACCGCCTCGGCGCTCTCATATCAGAGGGGCGTGTGGAACTGCTGACCGGCGCGTTCTACGAGCCCATTCTTCCTGTGATACCGGAGCGCGACGCGCGAGGACAGATCGCCAGAATGACCGAGTATCTCTCCGGGCGCTTCCACGTCGAGGCGAGAGGGATGTGGGTGGCGGAGCGCGTGTGGGAGCCGGGGCTGGCCAGGGTTCTTGCGGAGTCCGGTGTGAAGTACGTCCTGCTGGACGATTACGAGTTCAAGCTGGCAGGTCTGGCCGACGCGGACCTGACGAGCTACTTCATCACGGAGGACCAGGGTGTCCCGCTGAAGGTCTTCCCGATCAGTCAGAAGCTGCGGTACCTCATCCCGTTCGCGGAGCCCGCGGAGACGATCTCGCACCTGAAGAAACTCGCCGACCGTTGTCCCGGTGCCGTCGCCGTCTTCGGCGATGACGGGGAGAAGTTCGGCGTCTGGCCGGGCACCCACCAGCACGTCTACACGAACCACTGGATCGACCGCTTCCTCGATGCGATCGCGGCGAACAGTGATTGGCTCTCGACGGTGACGTTCGCCGAAGCGGTGTCGGGAGCTCCCCCCGCGGGGAGGGCATATCTGCCGACCGCATCGTACCCGGAGATGATGGAGTGGGCTCTGCCCACGCCGGCCCGTCGCGAGTACGAGCGCTTCATAGAGCGACTCAAGCACGACGGCACCTACGACGCCTGGTCGACGATGGTCAGCGGGGGGACGTGGCGCGGATTCGTTGCGAAGTATGAAGAGACGAACTTCATGGTCAGCAAGATGCGACGTGTCAGCGGAATGGTCGCGGCGGCCGGCTTGGAGTCGGCCCATCCGGAGAGGCTCGAGAGCGCCGTGCTTGCTGAAGCGCGGGACGATCTCTGGCGGGGGCAGTGCAACTGCGCGTACTGGC
>CAZRAD010000193.1:0-3691 GCA_964597945.1 uncultured bacterium | reverse complement strand
TACGCTCAGCTCATCGACGACACGAAGGGCATCACCCTCGTCTCAGCTTCGACGTTGAGTGAAGACGTGCAGAAAGAGTTGGGCAACGGCGATCACACACGGACCGACGAGAGCAAGATCGTTGGTGCGGTGCTGGCGCGCCGTGCTCTGGAGAAGGGGATCAAGAAGGTTAGTTTCGACAGGGGCGGCTACCTGTATCACGGGAGAGTTCGGGCGCTCGCCGACGCGGCGAGAGAAGGCGGCCTGGAGTTCTAGTTGCCCCCGGGAGGGAGTGAACACTCGATGGCTATGAGGCAGCCAAGAGGCAGGAGCAACCGAGGCAGGGACCGTGAGCCTCGCGTCCCCGAGTTCGAAGAGCGCGTGATTCATATCAACCGCGTCGCGAAGGTCGTCAAGGGCGGCCGCCGCTTCGGGTTCAACGCACTTGTCGCGGTCGGAGATGCGAAGGGCAGGGTCGGCGTCGGTCTCGGGAAGGCCAACGAGGTCGCGGAAGCGATCCGGAAGGGCACCGAGGTGGCGAAGAAGGACATGATCACGGTACCGATGCAGGGCGGCACGTTGCCCTACGAGGTGCTGGGTCGGTTCGGCGCAGGCAGGGTTCTCGTCAAGCCGGCGAGCCCCGGTACCGGTATCGTTGCCGGCGGCGCGGTTCGCGCGATCATGGAGTGCGCGGGCGTCAAGGACGTCCTCGCGAAGTCGCTGGGCTCCAACAACCCTCACAACGTTGTGAAGGCTGCGATGGAGGCCCTGAAGGAGATGCGCTCGGCGGCGGATGTGGCGAAGGAGCGGGGGATGGGCGTGAAGGAGCTCTTTGGCACTATGACGGAGGCGGGTGATGTCACAGAAGCTTAAGATCACCCAGGTCAGAAGCGCTATCGGGCGACACGTCAGCCAGAAGAAGACGGTGCGGGCACTCGGTATCAGGAAGATGCATCAGACCGTTGTCCACGACGATACGCCCCAGATTCGCGGCATGATCACGAAGGTGCGTCACCTGCTCGATGTTGAAGAGGTCGACGCGTAGAACGGACGCCGCGGCCAGACTGTGGCGACGGAGCAACAGGGAAGGTACCGGCAATGAAGCTGAACGAACTCAAGCCCGCCGAGGGCGCGCGCAGAAAGAAGCGTCGCATCGGTCGCGGCCCGGGCTCCGGCTCAGGCAAGACAAGCGGCCGCGGGCACAAGGGACAGAAGTCCCGCTCGGGCGGGTCGATTCCCGCCTGGTTCGAGGGCGGCCAGATGCCGCTTGCTCGGCGACTCCCGATGAAGGGATTCACGAGCATGTCGCGAAAGACGTTTGAGGTCATCAATGTATGCGATCTCGAGCGCTCCGGCCTCGAAGGTGAAGTGACGGTGGATGTTCTCAGGGCGAGCGGTGTGGTGAGGGGAACGCGCGGCAAGGTCAAGGTGCTCGCGAACGGGGAGATCACCCGGGCAATCACGCTTAAGGTGAATGCGGTCAGTGCGAAGGCGCGCGAGAAGGTCGAGGCGGCCGGCGGCACGATCGAGCTGATCAAGTAAGGGGAGAGAGGCACGAACCATGGCCAATGTGTTTACGAGCCTTCAGAGTATCTTCAAGATCCCCGAGCTGAAGAGGCGTGTGCTCTTCACTCTGATGATCCTTGTGGTCTACCGGATCGGCGGACACGTGCCGACGGCAGGCGTGAACGGGCAGGCGCTTGCGGCCTACTTCGAGGCGCAGCGGGGCTCACTGCTTGGCCTGTACGACATGTTCGTGGGCGGCGCGTTCGCGAACGCGACGATCTTCGCCCTCGGCATCATGCCGTACATCAGTGCGTCAATCATCCTTCAGCTGTTCACGGCGGTCATTCCGTACTTTGAGAAGCTGAACAAGATGGGCGAGGAAGGCCGCAAGAAGATCACGCAGTACACTCGGTACGGGACAGTGCTGCTGTCGCTCGTACAGTCGTTCGCGATGAGCATGTATCTGCAGAACCTCGGCGCCGTCGACGGCCTGCCGATCGTTCCGAACCCGGGTCTCGGATTCACGCTCCTGACGATGCTCACGATGACGGCCGGTACGGTCTTCATCATGTGGCTCGGCGAGCAGATCACCGATCGGGGTATCGGTAACGGCATATCGCTGATCATCTTCATCGGTATCGTCGCCCGCTATCCGACAGACTGGCTCAACACGATTCGCGCTCTGCAGATGGGATCGGTCAGCATCTTCGGTGTGGTGATCCTCACCGTGATGATGGTCGGTATCGTGGCGGCGGTCGTGCTGATGACACAGGCACAGCGGCGAATCCCGGTGCAGTATGCGAAACGAGTCGTCGGCAGGAAAGTCTACGGCGGTCAGAGCACGCACATCCCGCTCAAGTTGAACACGGCGGGTGTTATCCCGGTCATCTTCGCGCAGGCGATCATCATGTTCCCTGCGACGATCGCCGGGTTCCTCTCGGGGAACGTGTTCATGGAGAACGTTGCGGCGATGCTCTCACCGGGTAGCTGGCTCTACACGACACTCTACGTCGTTATCATCGTGTTCTTCGCGTATTTCTACACGGCCATCGTGTTCAACCCGGTGGACCTCGCGGATAACATGAAGAAGTACGGCGGCTTCGTGCCTGGGAAGCGTCCGGGGAAGAAGACGGCCGAGTACATCGACAGCGTCCTGACGCGTATTACGCTGCCGGGCGCGCTGTTCCTGGCCTTCATCGCGGTCCTGCCGTACTTCATGCAGCAGCAGCTCAACGCCCCGTTCGTCTTCGGCGGCACGGGTCTGCTGATCGTCGTCGGTGTCGGTCTGGACACGCTGTCTCAGATCGAGTCGCATCTGCTGATGCGGCACTACGACGGGTTCATGAAGAAGGGCAAGCTGCGCGGTCGGCGGCGCTAGCGCGCCGCTTGGCGAAACTTCGTTTTCGCAGGCTCACTTGGGAGAGACTGACGTGATCATCGTACTGCTTGGAGCACCAGGAGCGGGGAAGGGGACGCAGGCCAAGAGGCTGGTCGAGAAGCGTGGTTTCAGCCACGTGTCGACAGGTGACCTCCTGCGTGACGCCGTCTCCCGCGGAACGAAGCTGGGGCGCCAGGCGGATGAATTCATGAAGGGCGGCAGGCTCGTCCCGGATGCGGTCGTGCTGGGGCTGGTCGAGGAGTTGTTCGAGGCCGGCACCAGTGCCGATATCATCCTTGACGGCTTTCCGAGAACGGTCCCTCAGGCCGAGGGTCTGGACGCGCTGCTTTCGAAGCGCGGAATGGCCGTCGACTGCGTCGTCTTCATCGACATCACGGTCGACGAGGCGATCCGCCGGCTTTCGAGCCGGGTCTCGTGTTCGAGCTGCGGAGCGGTCTACAATCTGCTCTGGAAGCCGCCTGCGACCGACGGCGTCTGCGACGCCTGTGGGGGCGAGCTGACGAGACGCTCGGACGACGAGCCCGAGGCGATCGAGCGGCGCTTCACGGAGTATCATGCCGCGACGAAGCCGCTGACGGACTACTACCGATCGAGGGGCATCCTTCGCGCGGTGGACACCACCAGGACCAGCGAGGAGATCCAGTCGGAGATCGACGAGATCCTCGATGGCGGGTGTGAAGCTCGAGAGAACGAATGATCAGCATACGGACCAGCGACGAGATCGGGCTGCTGCGTGAGAGCGGACGGCTCGTGGCGGGATCACTCGACCTGGCGGGCCAGCTCGTCAAGGCGGGAGTGACGACCGCC
>CAZRAD010000192.1:0-3772 GCA_964597945.1 uncultured bacterium | reverse complement strand
ACGGTCTCCTCGTAGTTCTCGTCGACGATCGCCTGGATCTCCACGCGCTGCTCATCGGTCAGCGGTCCGGCCCCGAGCGAGTGGAACGAGCTCTTGTAGTCACCGGCCGTCAGGTAGTCGAATTCGATGCCGAGCTTCTCGACCGAGCCGGTGTATCGCATGACGTTGAGAAACTGACCGAGCCCGTCGATGGCGCCGATGCGCGGCATGACGATCCGGTCGCACGCGGTCGCGAGGTAGTACTCGGGTGTCCCGGCTGTCCCGTTCATGTAGGCGACGAACTGTACCCCGTCCTCTTCCTTCGCCTTGATGACGGCCTCGCGCATCTCCTGGACGAGCGCAGATGGCGCACCGAGGAAACTCGAGCTGAGCGGCTCGATCCGGAGCAGCACGACGTCGATCGCGCCGCTCTCGGCCGCACGTTCGATCTCTCGGATGATCTCCCGTGTCCCCTTGCGCGGCGTGCCGAACAGACTCCACTTGGAGTTCTCATCCGCGAGCGGTCCAGCGATCTTGATCTCGGCGACCTGTCCGGACGGCTCGATCGATGTGCGCCTCCGCTGCTCACTGGAGGACAGCCAGAGTGTGAACGGCTCCTCGGCCGCGTCCTCGAACGAGCGGAAGGCTCCTCCCACACCGGTGTGAAGTGCGGTGAAGTAGAGGCCGAGACTCGCCTCCTCCTGCCGGTCGTCGCCGCCGGGCGCGCTTCGGAAGGAACCGCGGAGCACGAGTCCATCGAGTGGTTCGGTCTCGATGCCGGCCATGAAGATGACATCATCCTCGTCCTCGGCCTCTTCCGGGAAGCTCATGTCCGCCATGAGCGTGAGGCGGGTGCCGATGGGGCGGACCGCCAGGCCCGCGGTGTATGTGATGGGCAGCGCCATGCCATCGTCGAAGACATCCGGTTCGGACAGGTTCATCGCGGTGGCGCCGAGCGAGAGCCAGTTCGTCGGCCGATAGACGGCGCCGATGTCCCAGGTTCCGGTTCTTACATCGTCGCCGAACTGCGGGCGGAACCACCTGTAGTCGAACCCGAGCGAGAACTTCCGCGGCTCGCCGAGCGCCATGCTCAGCGTGTACGTGTCGAAGGCGTCGTCGCCGGGGACGAGCTTCCCGCTGCCGTTGAGCTCCCAGGCGTAGGATCTGTCGTACGCGAAGCCGATCGGGCCTCCCTTGAGAGCGATCGTGTAACTCGACTCCTCCTCGCCGGAAGACACGATCGACGCGTAGTAGCCCGATTCACCGACGTACATACCCAGGCCCGCCGGGTTGACCAGCACGGCCGTCGCATCGTCGTTGAGCGCGACCGAACTTGCGCCGCGGATCCATCCATCAGACAGAAAGTTCGCGCTTGCCGCTGTCGCGAGCATCGCGACAAGACACAATCCCAGAACCAGAGTGCGCATGACACCCTCCTTTGTACCCGCGCTGTTGAATTCGCTGTGGTGCTCGCTGCCGCGTGAGCGCGCACCCGGTCAGACCCCTGACGCCGTCTTCGCGAAGGTGGGCCGCGAAGACTGCAACGCTCCCGGAGTCCCTGATGGACCCCGTTCCCCGGAGCGCCGGCCTAGAACTCCGTCTCGATCCGAAGGATGGTCTTGATGTCGGCCTCCTCCGTGGTCGTCGGTCTGGCCACGTCGATCCTGATATCACCGGCACCCGGCGCGTCCAGCCGGAAACCGATACCGATATCGTACTTCATCTCCTCGTTGTCGAACCCGCTCGTGCCGTACCAGGTCTGGCCGCCGTCGAGGAAGTAGATCGTCGCCAGTTCCTCGGACACCCAGACAGCGTACTCGAGCGAGAAGAAGAGCAGGTTCTTGCCGTCGAACTGGTTGTAGTCGTAGCCGCGGAGGTTCGAGATGCCTCCGAGATGGAAGAGCTTGTGCGACGGGAAGTCGGTCCCGCTCGCGATGCCCCACGCGCCCTTGACATAGAACGTCTGAGAAGGGGAGATGATCGACAGGTGCGATGCATCGATGCGGTGCTTCCGATACTCGTAGTCGCCGCCGAAGCTCGCGCCGGCGAACTCGGTGACGAGGCCGAAGCGCCATCCGGCACCCGTCATTTCGTCCGTGCCGTCGTAGCTGAACTCCGTGACGGTCCCGATGTTGTTTCCCTCGAACTCCTCGGCGCCCTCGAGCGCGCCTCGCTTGAGTGGCGGGTTCTCAGCCCAGTCGACACCACGGCGGAAGGCCGTCCAGACGTGCTGCTGCGCTTCCATCGAGGAGAGCTCGTCGTTCGAGTACTCCATGCGGACGAATGCGCGGTCATTGAAGCGATGATGCGCGACAATGCTGAAGCCATCGCGCCGATAGTAGTTGCGGAACTCCTCGCGGAAGAAGAGCGCAAGCAGCGCGTTCTCCTCGTCCGTGATCATGCGCGCGTCCTCGCGGTTCCAGGCCGGGCGGTCGTAGAACGACACGCCGAGCGAGAAGCCGTCGGAGGAGAAGAGCGGCTGTTCCACCGTGATCGCGTAGTAGTTGTCCGCACGGGCGGAAGGCCATCCGCGGAGGGCCAGAAGGCGGGGGTGCATGCTCGAGTTCCGTGTGTACTCGACGCCGCCCATGAACATCAGTCCGTCGACGCGGTTGTAGTGCATCTCCACGGCGGGTCGGAATCCCTCATCCTCATCCCACGGGATGAAGTCGGAGGTGTCCGCGGTGAGGAAGGCTTCGTGGGTGCTTGCGGGCGCCGCGGAGGGGACGAGTGCCGCGAGAATCGTCAGGAGTGTCATCGCGCCGGCGAGGCGCGTCAGGTATGTGTTCGATCCAGATGAGAGCATATGTGTCTCCGGGCGTGACGACACCCCGCCGGTGGCACAGGGCGCGGCGGTCGTTACTCAGAAAGAGGTCCGTCAGTCTCTGGCGACGATGGTATCAGTGAAGGTGTCGCTCCTGCAACGGCGAAGGTAGAGCGACTCGACCTCCGGGAACGCGACGAACACGTTCGCAGCGAGGCTCTCTGTGAGGGATGCCAGCTCGGGAGTCGTCTCGTCCTCCTCTTCGGAATCACCTGTGAAGATGTACTCCAGGTAGAGGCTCGAGCCGGCGCCGGAGAGGCCGATGATGCGCTGAGGACTCAGGACGAGCGTCTCATCATCCTCCTGCACCGCGGTCAGACTCGCCCTGAGCCGCTCCTCGAAGTTGAGGTCGACGACGCGCCGTGTGAGGTCCGTGAAGCAGATGCTATCGAGTCCGAGCGCGCCGCAGAGTGTTTTCGGTCCCTCCTCCCAGACGTTTCCGCCGGCGGTGTGGAAGAACGCGGAGTACGAGTCGTTTGCACCGAGGAGGTAGGCCGGAACGCTGTCGGTGACGTACGGGGTCATCCGCATCTCACCCTCCCAGTCGGTCGGAAGGAGCCAGACGCGATAGAAGGAGAAGTAGTGGAAGCCGTTCGGGTGGAAGAACCGCGTGCGGGTATCCTCGAGCATGACGTAGAGGCCCTGCTCGGGTCCGGTCCAGCCGATGGGAGTCCGGGCCGAGTCGGCCTCGACGACACGCCACGTCTCGGGGATGGTCTCTTCGAGCCGGCTGACGAGTTCGTCGAGTGTCGTCCCGCCGACATCGGTGATGGTGCCTGCCTGCGCGCTCGTGGTTGATGCGGCCAGAGCGAGCGCGGCGATGGCCAGGATCAGTCTTCTCATCGTGGTCCGGTCTGTGTAGTGGTCCGGGTTTGTGAATACGCCCCTCACGACCGCGTGTGAAGCTGCCCGCACGCCGCGGAGATGTCGCCCCCGCGGCTGATCCTTCGGACCACCGTCGGGCAGCGC
>CAZRAD010000191.1:0-3862 GCA_964597945.1 uncultured bacterium | reverse complement strand
CGGGTTGATGTACTTCCAGACGATGGTCTTGTCCTGCGTGACCTCGAACGCCTTGCCGCGGTCGGACTCGGTGATGAGCACGTTCCCGTTCGGTAGAATGGCACTCGAACCGCACTCGTTGGAGAAGAACTCACTCTGTTCGGCCGGCGCGTAGGTCCACATCGTCTGCCGCGTGGCCGGGTCGAACACGACGACGCGTGAGCCACCGCGATTCCCCCGGTTGTCGAACAGCATCATGTTTCCGTCCGGAAGGACGGTCGGCTGGTGCTGTGCGACCCAGTTGCCCCGAAGCGCCCAGACGACCTTCTCGGTCGTCATGTCGACGACGGCGAGCACGCCAAGCTCCCGCATGCTGACAAGCGCGTTGCCCGTCCGGAACCCGGTGACCTTCCCGTCGAGCGTACCGTCGAGGATCTCGATCGTGTTCGTATGGAAGATGTCGCCGTCCGGTTTCATCCCCTCGAGGACCCCGGCGAACCGCGAGTTCTCGAACGCCTCGAGCAGCGAGAAGCTGCGAAGTTCATTGCCATCCTCGTCCATCACCGTGATGAAGTCCTCAAGGATGGGCTTCTCCTCGCTGATGCGCGGGAGCATGTGCGCCGTGCGTGTCAGCGTGTAGATGGTGCCGTCGGGCATGACCTCGAGGTCGTGGTGCGCCGCGTTGAAGTTCGCCCAGAGGAGGTTGGAGTCCCTGTCGACCTTGATGATGCCGACGCCCTCGAAGATGGCGAGAACGTCGCCGTTGGGGAACGGATAGGCGCGGCGCCAGTACCCGATCGCCTTGTTGTGCGGCGGAAGCTCCTCGCCCGGATACTCGTCCCACGCATCGATGAACCGATACCGCCACTCGTGGAGCGTCCGCCCCGACATATCCATCAAGATGGCGCCGGGCATGTGACCCGACGTGAAGAAGTTGAGTCCCTCGTAGGTCAGCGCGCGGTCGTAGACCGTGATGCCGGCGCTCAGCGCAGGCGGGGTCGAACCGGTGAGGTATCCGATGGAAGCGAGCCGCTGGATCTCACGGAACTGCTCGCGGGTGAGAGCCTCCTCGTCCTCAGCTGAGACCTCGCGCCATCCACCCTCGTGCCACCGCCCCACCTCGTCCGCCCAGTACGCCTCTTCCTCCGCCGTCCGCTTCGGCGCGTCGTCACCCGAGCAGCCGGCGAGCAGCAACGCCAGCCCGAGCAGCGCCGCCAGGAGCGCAGGCACCAGCCTTGCCGACAGCCCGTGCATCAGCCTGCCGGTTGCCGGTGGTTCCGAGCCTTCTGGAGTCACCATCTGCCTTGTCCTCACATACACCTCGATTCCGATATCAGTAGAAGAGCTTCATCCGCGGCCACGCATCCCGGAGCGGGATCTTCATGTCACGCCAGAGGATGATGGGCTGGTTGGTCTCGTACCAGACGACGTACGGGTGCTCGATCGTCCCGACGTGCACGCCCGACTCGAACGCGCTCTGGAGAGCCTGCGGCCGGACGCCGACGGTGAGGAACACCTCGCCGGTGTAGTGGCGCGGACCCCAGTACCAGTACGCATTGTGCGTGGAGACGGCCTTCGGCAGCCCGTAGTCCTCACCGAAGAAGTCGATGGCCGCCGCCTGTCCGTAGTTGTTCGCGGAGACCGCAGCGACCGCGCGGTCCTCGTGCGGAAGCGCGTGGTACGCCTCGGCCACCGCGGCCACCATCTCCTCCCACCCGAACATGTCCTGGAACGCCGCGGGCATTCTGGACTCTCCCGCAGGGACGACGCGCGTCCCGGGGTTGATCCGGTCCGCATACTCGATGGCCTCTTCGGGGTCGAGCATGGGGAGCGAGAGCGGCGCCATAAGAACTCCGCCCGCCAGCAGCAGGATGATGATGACGGCCCTCACCAGACACAGTCCGCGCTCGCGGATCCAGCGCTCGATCCAGACGGCACCGAACGCCAGAAGTGCCGGGTAGAACGGGATGAGGTAGTAGTGCTTCGCTCGCGTCAGCATGAAGTAGACGAAGAGCAGCACGTATGCGACGCCGACCGGCCGCATCCAGGACGCGTTCTTCGACCGGAACGCGCGCCAGAGCCCGATGAGCCATACCGGGACGAGGAGCGCGTGGAGTCCCATCGCCTGGCCGGCGAAGAACAGCCCCGGTGAGAGCGTGGGCATCCGGTTGATCTCGGCGCGTCGGAGGAACTCAATGGTCGGCCAGCCGTTCTGAATCTCCCAAACCAGATTCGGGAGGAAGATCACGAACGCGATGGCGGCGGCGATCCACGGCCAGCGGTCCTTGAGCCGCTTGCGCTCGGCGGTCAGAAGCAGTCCACCCCCGAGTCCGGCTCCGAGGAAGACCATCGTGTGCTTGTTCAGCAGTCCCAGCCCGAGAACGACCCCGAGCCAGATCCAGTGCCTGGGTTCGCCACGTCTGAGAATGACGACGAACAGATAGAGCGCGACCGCCCAGAAGAGCTGGTCGAAGACGTTCGTCGTGAGTATGGTTCCGAAGAAGAGGTAGTTCGCGCCGATGATGACGGCGAATCCCGTGAGGAACATCGCGAAGATCCCGCCACCCGCCTCCTTCGCAATGCGACCGGCGACGAACACGGTCGCCGCACCCGCGAGCGCCGGGAGCAATCGAATCGCCGCGAGCGACGTCCCGATCGACGAGGTCACGAGCCGCGCAATGAGCGGAGTCAGCGGCGGGTGGTCCACGAACCCCCACGCGAGATGGTTGCCGCACGCGATGTAGTAGAGCTCGTCGCGGTGGTAGCCGTAGCCGCCGTTGGTGAGCAGATGGATGATGAGCTTCGCCAGCGCGAGATAGAGCAGGATGGCCGTGCCGCTCGCGAGCGGATGCCGGGTGGAGGCCTCTCCGTGCCTGCTGTCCATGCTGCGCGGGTCTTTCCGGGCCACTCGATACTCCTGGATTGCGAGGAATGGCAGTCGTATGACCTTACCACGCCCCGCGCGGACCCTGCAATCGCGCCAACGCGCGGCTCCCGAATACCGCAACGCCCTCGAGGGGGGCCTCCAGGGCGCTGCCTGCTGCATCTCGGATGAGCTGGATCACCAGTAGTTGAGAGATTGCAGCTTGAACCTTCTATCTGAGTCCGCGTCGCGGTATCATCAGATGCACACGACGGGTCGGCGTTTCATTCTGTTGAACGGAGAGCGTCCATGCGAACGCGTCTCATCACTCTTGCAGTCCTTGTCCTCGTCGCCGCCGGCGTCTTCCTCTGGCTGGGCCCGCTCGGGAGCTCTCAGCCAAATGTACTCCTCATCTGCGTCGACACGCTCAGGCACGATCACGTCGGGTTCGGCGGCTGTCAGCGGCCCGTCTCCCCCAACATCGATGCCCTCGCGGAGCGCGGTCTGATCTTCCCGGTGGCCTACAGCCAGTCCGGCTGGACGATGCCCTCGATGGCGACCATGCTGACGGGGCACTACCCCAGCGACACGGGAGCCACCGACTTCCACCGCACGATCGACAGCAACCTGCCCACGCTTGCGTCCATCCTCAGAGCTGCAGGCTACGACACGAGAGCGTTCGTCAGCCACATGCTTCTTACTCCGACCTACGGCTTCAACAAGGGGTTCAGGAAGTACGATTACTCGGTGCTCCAGGTCGGCCATCCGCACGATGTCTCGACTGCGGATCGATTGACGAACCTCGCCATCTCCGACTTGGACGCACTCGAGCCGCCGTTCTTCATGTGGGTCCACTACTTTGATCCACATTTCGAATATCTGTCGCATGATGAGTGGAACAGCTTTGGCGATAGTGACATCGAACGGTACGACCAGGAGATCGCATACACCGATCGCGAGGTCGGAAGGCTCCTGACCGCGCTCGATGAGCACGGCTATCTCGACAACACCATCGTCATC
>CAZRAD010000190.1:0-3888 GCA_964597945.1 uncultured bacterium | reverse complement strand
CCTCAACCGGTTCGAACGGTTCGAGCACGAAGTCCCCTTCGTCGCTCTCCGTGAGCTTCGCGACGCGCCCCTGCGCCTTCTCCAGCAACGCCACGAGCTCCCGAGCGATCTTCGTTCCCTCTTCGAACGTCGTGAGCGACTCCTCCAACCCGAGTTCACCGCTCTCCAGACGCTCCACGAGATCCTCCAACCGCTCCAGTTCCTCCTCGAAGCTCAGTTTCTTCTTGCTCACGACTTCCTCCCATGGGTGCCCGCGATCTTCTCCACTTCACAGTCGAGCCGGCCGTCAGTGACGGTCACGCGTACCGCCGCGCCCGGCTGCACGTCATCGATCGACCTGAGGGGGGTTGCCTCAGGGAGCACCGAGACGGCGGCGTAACCGCGCGCCATGATGCCTCGTGGATCCGACAGTCTCAGCGCCGTCTCGTGCCGTGTGACCTCAGCTCGAGCGGCCGCCACCAGCTGAGCGACCGATGAGCCGGCGCGACGAGAGAGCTCGTCGACCCGCTGTGCCGACCGGTCGATGATCTCGCGAGGCAGCTTGAATGCGTATGCCGTATGCAGCCGTGCGACCTGATCCTCGAGTCCGGAAAGCGTCGAGCGCATCGCGCCCAGCACTCGGCGTTCGAGCGACTCGACGCGCCGCGAGACGTCCGCACCGTCGCGGACCGCGAGCTCCGCGCCGTTCGATGGGGTCGCCGCCCGCGCGTCCGCCACGAAGTCCGCGATGGTCACATCGACCTCGTGGCCGACGGCCGAGATGATGGGGGTCACCGCGCCGGAGATGGCCCGAGCGACGATCTCCTCGTTGAACGCCCAGAGATCCTCGAGCGAGCCCCCACCGCGACCGACGATTGCAACATCCGCCCCGCCCCACGCATCGATCGCCCGGATCGCATCGGCGATGGATGGCGCCGCGTCGGCACCCTGCACGACCGTCGGGACCACCACGATGTCCGTCATCGGCGCGCGCGCCCGGATCACGCGGATCACATCACGGACCGCCGCACCGGTCGGTGACGTCACGACGGCGACGGTCCTGGGGAATTCGGGGAGCGGCTTGCGGCGCTCGGGGTCGAAGAGCCCCTCCTCCGCCAGCCGCTTCTTGAGTTCCTCGAACGCCTGCGCCAGTGCCCCGATACCGGACGGACGCATCCGCTCGACGTAGAGCTGATAGCGTCCCTGCGGCTCGTAGACCTTGATCCGTCCCTGCGCCACGACGCGCATCCCGTTGCCGGGCTTGAACGCGAGCTTCTCGTTGGCGAAGCGGAACATCAGTGACGGCAGCGCGCTCGAATCGTCCTTGAGGGTGAAGTACATGTGACCTGAGGAATGGTGCTTGAAGTTGGAGATCTCCCCCTCGACCCAGAGAGACGGCAGCGATGTCTCGAGGACGGACTTCACCAGCCCCGTCACCTCACTGACGGTGCGGACCTGGCGCGCTTCCTCCTCGCGTGGTTCATGCGCCACGGTGGTTCTCCTCATTTCGGGGAATCCATCGGTCACGACCTCTCGGGGGACGGGCCGGCCGATCGCCCCGTCGCTCGGCCGCACCGTCAGCTAGAGCGACGCTTGTGGCGACAGCTGACGGGCGGCGACGGTGACCGCATTGCCGAGAATGATAGTCGTCGTCAGCGTCCCGACGCCGCCTGGCACCGGGGTCAGCGCCGCGGCCAGGCCGAGCGCTTCCTCGGCCGCGATGTCGCCGGTGACACGATAGCCCTTCTCGCTGTCGGGGTCGTCCACGCGGTTGACCCCGACGTCGATCGCGACCACGCCCGGCGCCAGCATGGACCCGCGGATCGCCTCAGGCACCCCCATCGCGGCCACCAGAATGTCGGCCGTCCGCGTCATCGCGGCGAGGTCGCGCGTACCCGTGTGACAGACGGTCACCGTGGCGTTGCCGACGGCATCCTTCCGGAGGAGCAGACACGCCAACGGCTTCCCCACGACCGTCGAGCGGCCGACGATCACGACGTGTCGCCCGGCCACCTCGATGCCGGCGCGACCGAGAACCTCAACGACCGCCTGCGCGGTCGCCGGCGCGAACGCCTCTCGTCCCGAGAGGACGCGCCCCAGGCTCTCCGCGGTCGAGCCGTCCACGTCCTTCGCGAACGGGACAGCGTCGACGACGCTCCCCGGGACACCTTTCGGGAGGGGCTGCTGCACGATGATACCGTGAACGTGTGGATCGGCCCCAAGCTCGGCGAGCCGCGAAGCGATCTCGCCCGCGCCGTTCGCGGCATCGATCTCGACGAGTCGAACCTCAACTCCGAGCTTCGCTCCGGCCTTCTGAATGCTCGACGAGTAGATGCGTGAGGCGGGATCATCGCCAACGAGCACGACGGCCAGGGTCGGAACGATACCGGCGTCGCGAAGCTCGGCCGCGCGTGCGGAGACCTCCTCGCGCATGGTCGCCGCCAGCGGCTTCCCTTTGAGGATTCGCGTTTCCACGTTCGCTCCCGTCAGTTCTCGAACACCTGTACGTTGATCCGCTCAATCTCCGCGGCGGCGCCCGTCTCCTCATTGATATCGAGAAGAACGGCGTTCATCGTGCACGGCCCGTCGGCGACCTCGAACCTGTGCGGACGCTGCGTCAGAAACCGCGCCAGCGACAACTCGGTCTTCACGCCTATAACGGACCGGTCCGGACCCGTCATCCCTACGTCGGTGATGTAGGCCGTGTGTCCCTCGAGGATGCGTTCGTCGGCGGTCTGGACGTGCGTATGGGTGCCGACGACGGCGGAGGCACAGCCCGCCAGATGCCAGCCGAGCGCCAGCTTCTCCGCGCTCGCCTCGGCGTGGATGTCGACCAGAACGACCTTCGTCGACTCGAGGAGCTTCTCGACAAGCGTCGCGCCGACGCGGAACGGACAGTCAACAGCCTGCATGAAGACACGTCCCTGGAGGTTCACCACACCCAGTGTGTTCCCCATGCGGGTCGTGAAGAGCCCGTGTCCGACGCCCGGCGTTCCGGGCGGGTAGTTGGCGGGTCTCACGAGCCGATCGCAGGACGAGACGAAAGCAACGCTGTCGCGCTTGTCCCAGATGTGATTGCCGCCTGTGAGGATGTCGACGCCGCAGCCGAAGAGCTCGCCCGCCGTCGACTCGGTGATACCGATACCGCCCGCGACATTCTCGCCGTTGGCGATCGTCACCTCAACGTTGTGCTGCCTGACGACCCTGGGGAGGATCTTCGCCAGCGCCCGCCGCCCCGGACGGCCGATGACATCGCCTACGAACAGGATGCGCACGCGCTCTCCTTCCGTCTACTTGGCGTAGTCGACCGCGCGGGTCTCCCGAAGCACGACCACCTTGATCTGCCCCGGGTACTTGAGCTCGGCCTCGATCTTCCTGGCGACGGCCGAGGCGAGCGCCTCGGCGCGCGCGTCGTCGATCTTCTTGTGCTGGACCACGATCCGGATCTCCCGTCCCGCCTGGATGGCGAACGACTTCTCAACACCCTGGAAAGAACCGGCGATGGCTTCCAGCTTCTCGAGCCGCTTGATATAGGTCTCGAGCGTCTCGCGCCGCGCTCCCGGCCTTGCGCCGGACACCGCGTCGCCCGCCTGGACCAGCACGGCGATGAGGCTCTGAGGCTCCACGTCCTCGTGGTGTGATTCGATGGCGTTGACGACGATGTCGTCCTCACCGTACCGGCGCGCGAGTTCGGCTCCGAGTCCGGCGTGCGTCCCCTCCATGGTGTGGTCGACCGCCTTGCCGATGTCGTGCAGCAGTCCCGCGCGGCGCGCGACCGTCACGTCGAACCCGAGTTCGCTTGCCATGAGACCGCAGAGGAAGGCGACCTCCTTGGAGTGCTGAAGCACGTTCTGGCCGTAGCTCGTCCGGTACCTGAGCCGGCCCAGGAGCTTGATCATCTCGGGTTTG
>CAZRAD010000189.1:0-3925 GCA_964597945.1 uncultured bacterium | reverse complement strand
GTCGCCACCTCGACCGGCTCACCCGGCCAGAGCGTCACATCGCCCTCGAACGAGAAGAGCGCGGAGATGATGAACCCCACGATCGCGATGGCCATGGCGATGTGATAGAGCAGACTCACGCCCTCGGGCCACGGTCCGCGCCGTGCTGTGATCGTGCCGCCCGAGTCGGAGAGGATCCTGTATCCGCGCGATGTGAGCACGTTGCACGCCCGGTCGGCGCGGCTTCCCGACCCGCCGATCCTGAGCTTCCGCGCGTAGTCGGGAGCCTCGCCCGAGTGCGTTCCGGCTCGCCGTCCGGAGAGCCGCACGACACTGCAGAAGACGAGGTTGAGAAGCAGGATGATTCCGAGCGCCAGGAAGTACTTTGAATGGAACAGGTTCAGGAGCCCGAGCTTCGCGTACATGAGATAGCGCGCCTCGCCCCACGACGAGATGTAGGTCTCTGCGCCGTACCCCTGAGGGAAGATGGAGCCGACGATCATCGTGATGCCCATGACGATGAGCAGCCAGACCGTCAGCCTGATGCGTGTGAACTCCCGGATGAGCCAGCCCAGCGGGTTGACCCGGGACCGACGCTTCTTCTCTGTCGTTCCGTTCATGGTCACCTCCCGCTAGCCGTAGACGTGCAGACTGGGAATGCCGAAGAGCTTCGCCAGCCAGGACACGCCGACAAATGTCGTTATCATGCAGAGGAACGCGAGCACCATGATCACCGTCGACGGCGCGCCCTTCCACGTCGGACGGACCCGCGTGTGGAGGTAGAGCGCGAACGCGACCCACGTGATGAGTGACCACGTCTCCTTCGGATCCCACTGCCAGTAGACGCCCCACGCCTCGTTCGCCCACGCCGCGCCCGACATGATGCCGAATGTCAGCATCGGGAATCCGAAGAGCACGAGCTGGTGCACCGAACGATGGAATCGCGACAGCGTCTCGCGCGCGATGCCGTAGTCCTTCGTGACACCCAGCTTCCAGAACCAGACCTGGATGAGGTAGGAGAGCTCGACGGCGAAGGCCACCGTGAAGATCGCGTACGACCCGAACGCGATGGCGACGTGCCAGACGAACCACGTACTCTGGAGCGCCGGGAAGAGCGGCTTGACCTCGGGGTTCTGTCCGAGGAGCGCATAGGCGAGGGCGGCGCCGGATACGAGCGCGACGAAGAGCCCGGGGAGACGCACGCGTCTGCGCCACTCCGTGATGAGATACGCGAGGACGGCCGTCCACGCAAAGAACGCAAGACTCTCGTAGAGCGTCTGAAACGGCGGCCGTCCGACCGTGACACCACGGAGCACGATGGCGACCGTCTGTGCCACGGCTCCCAGGATGAGCCCGGTCGAGGCGATGCCTCGTACGGCGCGGACCTTCGGCGCGAATAGGTGTGCAACATACGCGAGGAACGCGAGCGTGTAGCACCACATCGCCGCCCAGACGAACGAATGCGCGAGGGAGAGTCTCATCGCATCGGCCTGGAGCATCACTTCAGGATCCACAGTTCCTCCCGTGTTCATATGCCGTGGTGTGCCGGCAGCTGCCACGCGGGCTGCCGGCATGGACGTGCGCTCGACACTATCTGAGCACGACGACCTTCCGCTGCGCCCGCTCCGCTCCGGCGGTCAGCACCGCGAAGTAAACGCCGGAGGCGACACTCGCGCCGGTGTCGTCCTTCATGTCCCAGAGAGTCTCGTGTTCACCGGCCCCGCCGGCCCAGAGCGTGCGGACCAACCGACCCGACGTGTTGTAGATGCTCACTCGTCCCCGTGGTCGCACGCCGAGCGAGAACGAGAGTCGGAGTTCCGAGCTGCACGGCTGAGGCCACAGCGACCGGAACGCGAGCGCCGTGCCGATCTCATCATCGGAGACACCGGTCGCGACGTTCAGCGCGGCCGGGAGTGTCGCCGCCTGGAGATCACCGTCGCTGAACGAGAAGGCGTACATGTGCCCGCCGGGCGTGAGCGGAACGTCGAGCGTGAACCCGACGCCGGCGGCATAGTCACGGTCCGGTCCCGGGCACTCCATCGGGTAGACATCGCTGTCCACGAGGAGGCTTCGGACGGCGGCCAGGTGTCCGTCGGCGTCGGTGTAGGTCACCGAGAAGCGGATGAGCGTGTCGGGCGCACCGCCGCCTGCGGGCTCCGCCGCCGCGTCAGTGAGGTCCGGCGCGGCGTTCACACCAGGCGTGACCGAGTCGGTGCGCATGGAGAACGAGTAGACATTGGTCATATCGTTGGCCCACTGGTCCGTCGTGATCGTCGATGTGGCTGTTCCCGCGCCGACGCCGTAATAGCCGCTCGGGTTGTCCGGGCCGAAGTCCGGGTGCGCCTCAAGGTCCGCTCTCGCGCACCGCATGTGGAGCTCGCCACCTGTGATGGTCGCGTCGATGTCGCCGACCCGTACGTAGCTCGTGTCCCGCGCATCGACCCAGTAGAGGCCGGTCTGCGCCAGTATCGGGACGTTGGCATAGACCATGGCCAGGCCGACGCTGTCCTCCGCCGCATCGGGGTTTCCGATGACGGCCGAGTAGACATACCACGGGCCGAGGATGCCGCCCGACGTCGGCCAGCTCCCGCTCACGTTGGAGAGCGTCGCGTAGTAGTACGTGTCCGAGTAGCCGAAGCGCGCGCCGGTGAGGTCACATGCCTGCGTGTATATGCTCACCGCGTCACCCGCGAGTTCGTCGGCCGGGTCGACCATGACACTGGCCGGAGGCGGGAACGCGTCGGCCGAGTTCTTCGGGCCGGTGAATGCTGCCGACGAGTCGCTGTGCGACATCAGATAGTAGATGAGCTCGCCGTCGGGCATCGAGCAGAGCGCCCCCCAGGTGCCGGGGCTTCCCGCGACGGTTCCCATCGCGATGTTCGTCCAGGTGGCCTGCGCATCTGTCGAACAGAAGACCGACGCATCATCCGGCGCTCCGGGAGGGAGGCTGTCGGTGATGTCGGCCTGTATGATGATGTCCGTGAACGGCAGAGGCGCGCTCGTCGCGATGTCGTCGAGAAGCGGTGGGATCTGGTCGCGTGTCGCGCTGTCGGCGAACACGGGAAGTGCGCCGAACAGCATCGCGGCGACGAGAAGCGCAGATACCGCGACGACTGCGATGATCTCGTGTGGGATCGTCGGTCTCAAGGCCTGCTCCTGGTGTCGGGGAACCCACGTGTCTGGGTCGGTCGGACTGTTCATCGTCGGTCAAACTACTCATCGCCAGACGGACTACTCGGGCTCGTACTCCTCATCGTCATCGAGGAGATAGACGATCTCTCCATCCTTGATCATGCCGCAGTCCTCGCGCGCGACCTTCTCGATGGTCCACGGATCGCTCTCGAGGTCGTCGCGCCGCTCCGTCGTCTCCGCCTTGACCTCCTCGAGGACGGCGATCTCGCCCTCGAGGTTGGAGCGGATGCCGCGCATCCCGACGATCGAGAACAACCCGCTGTCGCCGAGGAGAACGGCCGCGACGAACCACAGCGCGATGCCCCATCCGAGAATGCGGAGCACCTTCGCGGACGCGCCCGCGCCGTACCCGCCGCGGAAGAGCTTCCTCAGGACAGGCTGCTCGTCGACGCCGCGCTGCTTCCTGCGATTCGCTGCATTCAGACCAGGCATGTTACTCGCTTTCGATGCCGAACACCGACGCGCCCGGGAACTGCGCGGCGCCGCCAAGCTCCTCCTCGATGCGGAGGAGCTGGTTGTACTTGCAGAGACGGTCGGTGCGCGACGCCGAGCCGGTCTTGATCTGGCCGGCGTTCGTCGCGACCGCGAAATCGGCGATCGTCGTGTCCTCGGTCTCACCGGAACGATGTGAGATGACCGACGTGTAGCCGTTTCTGTGCGCGATCTCGATGGTGTCGAGCGTCTCGGTCAGCGTGCCGATCTGGTTGAGCTTGATGAGGATCGAGTTGGCGCAGCCTTCATCGATGCCGCGGCC
>CAZRAD010000188.1:0-3947 GCA_964597945.1 uncultured bacterium | reverse complement strand
TTGGCGCAGACGAAGACGATGGCGTCCTTCGCCATGGCCTCGATCCACTCCTTCTTGACGGTGTCGGGACCGGGCTTCGAGAGCGCGATGAGCATGTCGGCGCCCTTACAGGCGTCACCCGGGTCACCAACGAGATTCGCCTCGTTCGTCAGCTGCGCGAGCTCCCACTTCTCCTTGTAGTCCGGGAGGAAGTCGTCCTTCCGCCCCTCGTGGAGTGTGCCGCGGCTGTCGCACATGATGATCTTCGCGGGGTCGGCGCCTGCGCTGATAAGCAGATGCGCGATACGGACGTTCGACGCTCCGGCGCCGATCATGGCGATGCGGACCTTCCCAAACTCCTTGCCTACGACCTTGACCGCGTTGATGGCGCCGGCGACCGTGACAGCTGCCGTGCCCTGCTGGTCGTCGTGCCAGACCGGGATGTCGAGCCCCGCCCTCACCTCTTCAAGGACACGGAAGCACTTCGGCTGCGAGATATCCTCGAGGTTGATCCCGCCAAAGCCCGGGCTGATGAGCTTCGTCGTCTCGATGAGAACGTCGGGGTCCTTGGTGTTGACCGCGATGGGAACGGCGTCGACGCCGCCGAGGTACTTGAAGAGCAGCGCCTTGCCTTCCATGACCGGCAGGCTGGCGTGCGGACCGATATCGCCGAGGCCCAGAACACGCGTGCCGTCGGTGACGACCGCGACCGTGTTCTTCTTGTTCGTGTGCTCGTAGACGGTCTCCGGGTGAGCGTGGATGTCCTTGCAGGGTGCAGCAACTCCGGGGGTGTACCAGATCGCGAAATCGTCCACGCTGCGGATGCAGCACTTCGGGACGATCTGGTACTTTCCACCGTAAAACGGGTGGAGCACCATCGCGTCATGACTCGGCTTCTCGGCCTTCTTGATCAGTTCTTCCTGAGTGAGCCTTTTCTCCTCTGCCAAGGGAAAGCCCTCCGTTCTGGTGAAACAGCCGTTTACCCTAATGCCACCCGCTTTCTCGCATCCTGCCGCCGAACTCCTCGCGGGCGATCTCGTCAACGAGCCGCAAGACCGCGTCGCGCGCGACAGGTTCCAGGTCCTCATTCCGAGCGATATCGTCCGTCACTTCGATCGCGTAGACCGAGATCTCGCCCGGCATCACGGCATCATTGACCCCGTCGAGCGCGAACTTCGCCCGGTACTCAACACCATGGTCGGTCACGTTCTTAGGAACGAGCTCGAGGTCCTCGAGCCCCAGCCTGCAGAGTTCGCCGAATCCGCCCTGGCCAGCGCGGACACAGTCGACGATGACCACCTTGCGGTAGCCGGCCACGACCTCGAAGAGATCGACGCCCATGGCCGGGATCTCGATGATGTCGATCTCCGGGTCGTCGAGCGTGGCGTGAAGCTCCCTCGCCACCTCGAGACCGACCCGCTCGCCGGCGAACCCGGGATCACCAAGTCCCAGAATCAGTGTCTTCATCCCTGCCTCGCCCCCTCGAGCCGGCCCGATCGCTCACGGCCGGCTTCATCCAACCCGCGTGAAAACACATCAGCGCAAGATCATCGCAGCCGTCCCGGTCGCGGCGAGGCCGCCGCGCCCGAGACGACCGAAACAGCAGTGCGCTCTAGTCGAGAGCGTCGATCCGGTGATCGACGGTCTCCGCACGACGGTACTCCGGCAGCAGGACCGGTGCGATCCTGCCCTTGCCGACGCGCGCACTCTTGAGTTCCTTGTGAAACGAATCGAGATGCTTGAGAGACAGCTTCCCGTTCTTCTTGATTCCCGCAGCGCGTTCGGCTGCAGCCTCGCCCGCGCGGCGCCCGAAGACGACGACATCGAGGAGCGAGTTACCCATCAGACGGTTCCGCCCGTGGATGCCGCCCGCCACCTCGCCGGCCGCGAAGAGATTCTTGATCTTGGTCTCGCCGGTCTCGTCGATCTTGAGTCCGCCGTTCTGGTAGTGCTGTGTCGGGTAGATCAGGATCGGGACCTTGCTCATGTCGATTCCGAACCGCTCGTACTGACGGTACATCGCCGGGACCCGGGACTTGATGGTCCCCTCGCCGTGCATCGCGTCGATGATCGGTGAGTCGAGCCAGACCGCCGGCTGGCCGGAGGGCGTCGTGATGCCCTTCTTCCGACCGAGACACTCGCGGATGAGCGCCGCCGCCTCCACGTCCCGCGTCTCGAGCTCGTAGATGAAGCGGTTGCCTTCGACGTTGGTGATCTGCCCGCCGATGCTGCGGACCTTCTCGGTCACAAGAAGCCCGAGGATCTGCTCGGGGAACGCCGCGCCCGTCGGGTGGTACTGGATGGTGTCCATGAAGGTCAGTGGTGCGCCGGCACGGTAACCCAGCACGAGACCGTCGGCCGTCGCGCCGTAGTGGTTGCTCGTCGGGAAACCCATGACGTGCAGCCTGCCGCTGCCGCCGGTGGCAAGGATGACGGTCTTGGCGCGGACGACCATGTACTGCTCGGTCTCCATGTTGTAGAGGATCGCGCCGGTGACCTTCTTGCCGTCGGTCAGAAGCTCGTACACTGCCGCGAACTCGGCGATCGGGATCTCGCGGTTAAGCACCTCGTCCTTCAGGGTCTTCATGATCTCGGCGCCGGTGTAGTCGCGTGCAGCGTGCATCCGCTTGCGCGACGTGCCGCCGCCGTGGGTCGTGATCATCGTGCCTTCGGCCGTCTTGTCGAACATCACTCCGAGCCTCTCGAGCCACGAGAGAACCTCGGGCGCGTCGCCGACAAGCGCCTCGACGAGATCGGGGTCGTTGAAGTAGCGACCGCCGCCCATGACATCGAGGTAATGGATGGCAGGTGAATCGTTCGCCTTGTCGGCGCCCTGGATACCGCCCTGCGCCATCACGGTGTTCGAGTCGCCGAGCCTGAGCTTGGTGGCCAGCAACACGCTGGCACCCTGCTCGTCCGCGACCAGCGCGGCCGCGGCGCCCGCGCCGCCCCCGCCGACGACCAGCACGTCGACGTCCACCTCGACGTTCGAAAGGTCGAACTTCGCCGGGTCGATGGCACTGTATGCCTCGAACGCGTCGACGAACTCCTTCGGCGCCCTCTCACCCTTGGACGGTCCCACCTTGAGCGTGCGGAAGACATCGTCCTTGAAGTCCGGATGGAACCCCTCGAGCAGCTCCTGCCGGGCGTCGGGAGAGAGAAGTGGTATCTCCTGGCCAATCCGCTCCTTGCGGGTGGCCTCCACGCGCTTCATCGATTCAAGCATTTTTCCGGTGTACACGCGCCCTCCTCCTACTCAGCCGGCTCAATCTCGCGCTCAGCGTAGAGCTTCGCGAGCTGGGGCTTCTTCATCTTCTTGAGCTTCGCCATTTCCTTGTCAAACGTGCCCTTCTTGACCTCGCGCATTCTCTTTGCGAGATGCTCGGCGCGCGGCGCAACCTTGCTCGAGTAGAGCCGGCGGCAGAGAAGAGCGACATTGTACTGCACGATCTCCGCGGGACAGCGCGACGCGCAGAGCCCGCAGAGGAGGCAGTCGAACGAAAGATCTGCCGCCTTGGCGATATCGCCGCGGAGTGACGCCTGCACGTACTCCATGACCTCGATGTCCTGAGGACACGCCTTCGTGCACGCGTTGCACGAGAGACAACGGAAGACCTCCGGGTAGTGCTTGAGGATCGTCTCAGAGGTCGGCTTGAGCTTCTCGACGTCGTACGTGGCCTTGTTCCCCGGGAAGAACGGAATCTCCGCGAGGTACATTTCGTCCTGCACCATCTCCTGACACGCGAGGCCGACCTTCAGGCGGTAGTCGTCCTTCGTGCGATAGACCGTGCCGCAGGCCCCGCAGAACGCCCCCCGACATCCGCACCCTCTGATGAACTGGTAGCCGGCGTACTCCATCGCCTTCATGATGGTGAGATCCGAGGGGACCTCGTACGCCTTTCCCATCACATGGATGGTGACCTTATCAGCTGCCATCGTAGGCATTCCCCCTGTTCGTCTGACGGGGG
>CAZRAD010000187.1:0-3952 GCA_964597945.1 uncultured bacterium | reverse complement strand
CGCGGTCGTCGAGACCGAGGGAGTCGGCGAGCGCCCTCAGTTCGGAGTCGTCTCCCTCGTTCCCCGCGATGATGTAGTGCGTGTCGGGCCGCACTGCGAGGACCCCGGGAACCGTGCGGACGATCGTGTCGATGTTGTAGTACGCCTGGGTGAAGCTCCTGATGCTGATGACGACCGGCGCGTCCCCGGGGATGTCGAGCTCTCTCCTGACGTTGCCGTCAGCGTCGGGTCTGAAGCGGTCGAGATCGACGCCCCACTGGACCACATGGCAGATGTCGGGGTTCGCCCCCATCCCCACAACGTGGGTCAGGATATCCTCGGAGTCGCCGGTGATGAGGTCGGCACGATCGAGGACGGTCCTCGCCAGCGAGCCCTTGAGTCTCGTCTCGTGCGGGGTGACGTATACGTCATCACCCCACACGGTCATGATGAACGGATGGAACCCCGAGAAGGCTCCCCAGTATCCGTAGCCCGTCAGGAAGTGTGTGTGGAGCAGGTCGGGCTTGATCGTCCGGAGGATCCGTTTGACCTTCGCCAGCGCGACCGCGTAGTGGAGTGGTTTGAGGGGGATCCCCGTCCGGATGTCGTGGACGGTCACCCCCGCTATCGGAGCGGGCTGCACCGTCAGCAAATGGACATCGTGCCCGGCCCCGACGAAGTGTCTCAGCCACCTCTCGGTGTGGATGTGTCCCCCGATTGAGAGATAGGCGATCCGCATCAGGTGTCTCCGATCACGGCGTCGGACGCCCTCGAAGGCGCCCGAGCGACATCTTAGAGGACGACCGCGAGGTCGTTGGTCGCTCCCCGCTCAGCCTTGGTGACGTGTCGCCGATAGAAGCCCCACGCGACCCACACGAACAACCAGACCAGCGGTACGACCTTCATCCCGTGATTGAGGATGTGTTCCCACGTGCTCCAGTGTACCTCGGGGCTCCTGGCCGTCGGGACGTCGTAGAACACGAACATCGTCGGTAGAGCCGCGAGCGCGTAGATCCACCAGAGAACACGCGCGCGCGTCTTCATGTACAGCAGAACGAAGATCGGCATCAGCAGCACGTAGTGGTACTCCCAGATCTCACGGAACACGAAGAAGTAGACCATCGTCCAGAGGCTCACCGACTCCACGATGTCAAAAGGCCTCCTCCGAAATGTAGCCCACAGGGCGGCCAGCGTCGGAACGGCCATCGTCCCGAGTATGAGGCACCGCGTGATCGTCATCCGGAGCGGTCCCAGCTGGAAGCCGATCTCCGATGCCATCGGGAAGAGACGGGCCTTGAGCACCATCACGAGCGCGAGCGCGCCCATGTTCCCGGAGTACGGGTAGAGCGTCAGATTGAAGTTGTCATGTGTGAATTCGCCGACCCCGCTCTCGCGGAGCATCAGGTACGGCACCGTCGTCAGTCCGAGCAGCAGCCCGGCGAGTACCACGGTCCGCAACCGTTTGAGTCGGAGCATGATCGGGATGAAGAGGACGGTCATGTGCTTGATGACGACGCTCGCGATCCAGAGCCAGTCGAAGCGCGTCGTCCGACCGCGTCCGTGGGCAAGGACCATAGCGAAGATGAGCGCCCCCATGACGAACGAGAGCTGCCCCATGTACTGTTCCATGTAGAACGGCGTGAAGACGAGCCACATCGTGGCGAGCAGCGCGAACAGCCAGCCGTCCCGCACGGCCCGGTAGGTCATGAGAACGCACCAGAGAAGCACCAGCTCGACGATGAACACCCACAGCCAGTACGCAGTCCACGGGGAGACCGCGTTCGATGCAACGCCGAGCGTGTACGCGACGAACGGCAGATAGCGATAGAAGTATCCATACGGAACGATGCGGTCCGGGTCGTCCATCGGTCGACGGTAGATGTCGTCGCCGTCGAGAACGTACCTGCCGGCCTGGTAGAACGCGAAGAAGTCCGCACCGAGACCGCCGCCCTCGAGCGCGCCGGCCGCCTCGCCGCCCTCGTATACGATCGCGATCGTGTGTACGGCCTCCGGGAAGAGCGGATTGAGGAAGTGACTCGGATGGATGAGCGAGAACAGCATGACCGCATGGACGACGATCGCGACGACGAGGAGCGCTCTGGCACGACTGCTCACGATGTGTCTCCTCTCCCTCGACCTTGCAGGCGCTTGCCAAGTCGCATCCAGCCCTTCTCAAGCACGTACTCGGTGTACGGAACGGGTCTGGTCCCGAAGGCGGACTTGAACCGTGCGACCGCGTCGATCCCGCCGCTGCCTCCCAGATTGTAGGTCACAAGTCCCCGGCGGCAGCCGTCCTCCAAGGCATGAGCGTGCAGCAACGGGACCGTTCCGAGACTGACCGACTCCCGGTGCGAGACGTTGCCCCAGTTGAAGACCGTGGTCGCCGAGAGGAAGTTGAGATCCCCGCCGATGATCGTCCCCTCGTGGGCGGCGAGCCACATCTGGATCGCTCCGTTGCCGGTCTCGGCGAGCGCGGTGAAGAACGCCTCGCCGAACGGGTTGGATGTCCCCCAGCGCTCGGAACACTCCTCGAGCAGTCCATGATATGCGAGGAAATCGTCCGTCCCCCGGGCCTCACGGACCGTCACGCCGGCTTTCTCGGCCTTGCGGACCTTGTTGCGCACTGAGGGGCGGAACCCGCCCCAGATCTCCTCATACGGGCGGTCGAGGTCGATCACCTGGGCCTCACTCGCGATCGGCGTGAAGCCCTCGCAGGCTCGCTCCAGCCGGCCGACGGAGTCCACGATGCGGATCTGCCCGAGCGTGGGCCCCGCGACCGCGTCGACCAGGGTTCGGACCAGCTCCCGCGGCGCCTCGGACGGCGCCCGGTCGGTGGCGAGCACGCCGCCATAGGTTCCGAACGGCATCGACTCCACGAAGGTCAGGGGACCACGGTTCCGCCGGATCACGGGCAGACCGGCGACGAGCGCTTCTTCGAGCCGCGCAGCCGTGAAGAGCGGCTCATGGTCCGGAAGTGTGCCCGAGAGCAGGTCGGACCAGACTCGCGTCTGGAAGAAGCTCGCGGAGCGGTCCCCGGCGACGAGGTCATCCCATGACTTCGGGGCGATGTCGGAGGTGACCGTGTACTCCACGACGGCTACCTCCCGTAGTATGAGGTCAACGTGTCAACCGCATCGATGACGTCGTTCACGTCGCTCCGGTTCATCGATGGATAGATGGGGAGCGAGACAGCGCGCTCGAAGTAGCGCTCGGCCACGGGGAAGCTCCCGGGGCCGTGACCGAGGAGTCTGCGGTAGTACGGATGGTAGTGGAGCGGGATGAAATGCACGCTCACACCGATCCCCTCCTCGAGCAGATGTCTGATGAACTGGTCGCGGTCTATCGTGAGCGCGTCGACATCGATCTGGATCGGATAGAGGTGCCAGGCATGGTGACCGTCGGCATACGCGGCAGGTGGCGTCACGCAGGGGTTCGGCGTGAAGGCCTCCGTGAACGCATCGGCGATCTCGCGGCGTCGTTCACGGAACGTGTCGACGCGGTCGATCTGCGACAGGCCGAGAGCCGCCTGCATGTCACTCATGTTGTACTTGTAGCCCGCGTCGAGCACCTCGTAGTACCAGGGTCCCCGGTCGCTGTAGCGCTTCCACGCGTCGCTGCTCATTCCGTGGAGCCCGAGCAGCGCTATGCGCGCGGTGAGGTCCGGATCGGTCGAAGTGACCGCGCCGCCCTCGCCGGTCGTGATCCCCTTGGTGACGTAGAAGCTGAACGAGGTGACATCAGCCATGCTGCCGATCCTGCGACCGCCGATGTCCGCGCCTATGGCGTGCGCGGCGTCACCGAGCACCTTGACACCTCGGGCGCGCGCCAGTTCCATGATGCCGTCCATGTCGCACGGGCGACCCGCGAAGTGAACGGGCATGAGCAACCGCGTGCGGTCCGTGAGCGCGGCTTCGAGGATCTCAGGGGTCACGCAGATGGTCTCGGGGTCCACGTCCACGATCACGGGCGTTGC
>CAZRAD010000186.1:0-3958 GCA_964597945.1 uncultured bacterium | reverse complement strand
GGTGACCCACTACCTCTTCCATATGCACGGCGACGCGTTCACAACGCTGTTCTCCGAGGTGCCGCAGGCGCTCACGGTGAGCCACGACGCCTCGATGATGATCGGTGTTCCGAGCTTCACGGTAACAGCGGACGATGGTTCGGTGATCGCGTTGACGGTCGACGGAGAGATCATCGGCACCGCGTACGGGACCGGTTCACCGGTCAGCGTTCCGCTCGAGCCGGCGACCGTGCCGGGAACCATGCGGGTGACGGTGACGAAGACGAACCACTACCGCTACTCGGCCGACGTGCCCATCATCCCGCCCGCGGGAGCGTACTGCATTCACGAGAGCGCGGACCTCGACGATGACGCCGACGGCGGCAGCAACGGCAACGAGGACGGTCTGGCCGGTGCCGGTGAGACGCTCGAACTCGTGGTTCATCTCGAGAACGTGGGTGTCGACACCGCTTACAGTGTGAACGCCGTGCTGCGGAGCCAGAGCGTCTATGCGACGGTGACCGACAGTCTCAGCGGCTACGGCGACATCCCCGAAGGGGCGAGTGCTCCGAGCCAGCTCGACTATGTCGTGAGCATCTCCGGCGACTGTCCGGACGGCACCGAGATCGGTCTTGAGATCGAGGCCGACGACGGTGTGGATGCGTGGCAGAGCTACTTCACGATCGACGTGGTGGCTCCGGTCCTCTCGGTGTACGACGTGGAAACGGATGATGCGCCGGGTGGGGGCAACGGCAACGGCTGCCTCGAGGCCGGTGAGACGGTTGGTATCACGCTCGAACTCGAGAACTCGGGAAGCGTGCGCTCCTCGCTCATCGGGGCGACGCTGAGCACGAGCGACCCATACGCCGTTGTCTACGAGGCAAGCGCGGGGCTGCCGTTCCTGAATGTCGGCACGCACGCGCCGCTTGGGAGCGGATACGTCGTGACCATTCTCCCGGACTGCCCCGAGTACCACGAGATAGAGTTCGACCTTGATGTGACCGCCGCGTGGGGCTATCTGACTCAGGAGCAGTTCACGATCATGACCGGCGGCGGGAACTTCGCCGACGACATTGAGAGCGGCGAGGGCAGCTGGACCCACGACAATGTGACCGCGGGATTCGTCGACCAATGGCATATCGACTCGTACCGCTACCACTCGGCGGGCAACAGCTGGAAGTTCGGTGGTCCCGGTTCGACCGTCTACGGCAACTCCGCCGACGGCGTTCTGACGATGCCGACGGTCTGTGTCGGTTCCGACGCCGAGCTCAGCTTCTGGCACTGGCTGGCGGCCGAGGAAGAGGACGCGACCTACGCATGGGACTGCTGTCTCGTCGAGTACTCCATCGACAGTGGCGTGACCTGGCAGACGCTCGTACCCGACGGCGGGTACAGCCATCTGAAGAACGACAACACGGCGAATCCGCTTCCGGAGGGGACGCCCTGCTGGTCCGGGTCCATTGACTGGACGCAGGTGACGTTCGACCTCTCGGCATACGTCGGTGAGTCGATGGGCATCCGGTTCCGCTTCGTCTCGGATGGATACGTGACGGAGGAGGGATGGTACGTCGACGATATCGCGCTGACGAGTACCGGTGGCGTCGGGACTGCCGTCGATGAGCCGGTGGGACTCCCGGCGCGGTTCGCGCTCTCGCAGAACGTTCCGAACCCGTTCAATCCGGTCACCGTCATCAGCTACGCGGTGCCCGAGCGGGCGCACGTTCTCATCGAGGTCTACGATGTGGCCGGTCGACGTGTCGCGACCCTCGTCAATGCCGAGCAGGCACCCGGTGTGATGTCCGCGGTGTGGGACGGGACGGACGACCACGGCAGACGCACCGCCTCCGGCGTCTACTTCTGTCGGATGCAGTCCGAGAGCTTCGATGACGCCGTGAAGATGGTGCTTCTGAAGTAAGGATGCATGCCCAAGGCAGCGGCTAGGGAGTCGCCGGCGCGACTCCGCATTGCCCCAAGACTCAGATAACACCGCCCCCGGGAAGGGTCCCGGGGGCGGTTCTGATGTACTCTGTCCGCGCCTGTTCCGATGTCCCTGGCGCGTGATCTCCGACGTACGGTCCTAGCGCAGCAGGATGAGCTTCGCCGTGGCGGTCTCGCCATCGTGTCGGAGCGCGGCGAAGTAGACGCCGGATGCTACTACCGTCCCGGCCTCATCAATACCGTCCCAGACCGTCTCGTGCGCGCCGCCCGCGAGTTCTCCACGGAGCAGCGTTCTCACCAAGCGCCCTCGGACATCGTAGAGACTGAGTTCGACAAGCCCGGCTGCCGGGATCGTGAAGCTCAGGCTCGCGGAAGCGCGTGAGGGGTTCGAGCGGGTCGCGAGCGCCAGCAATGTGGCTTCATCGCCCTGTGCAACGCTTGTTGCATCGAACTCAACCCAAACGGGATTCGCATAGGCGCGGTAGTCGTCGCCGGTCGTGCCGGTCGAGCACTCGACTCGGAACGCGCGCATCCCGCTGAAGCTCCCGGCGGGAAACTCGATGACGCTCGTGCCACCGAAGCCCTGGCTCGTCGCGCGCGGGTCGAACTGGGCCAGCGTGCTCGCTCCTCCGGCATCGATGCCGAGGAGCTTCACTTCGGCGAGCCGTCCGAACTCCGCTGTGGAGGCCCACGTGAGTATGAGCGGCATCGGGAAGTTCGCGTCCCAGGTCCCGTCCTCTCCGACGATGAGATCGTCCGGGTCGTCGAGGTCGTAGTCGCCCGTGGCGTCCACGCCGAGCGTGACGAACGGGCCGTCCGTGACGATCGTGTGTCCAGCGCGATAGGCTGAGAGAATCTCGCTCATCGGCGGGAGCGAACCGGAACCGTAGGGCCCCGGCACGTATGCCACCGTCTGCACCTTGCCGATGGCGTTGTCGGTCGCGTAGCTGTCGAGCGAGAGCATAGGTGTGTAGTTGAAGTCGCCGTGTGCGTCGCTCCCTCCGGCGAGGAACGTCTTCTCGAGCGGGTCGAGGTTTGTGGCGATGAGTCCGTTCCAGACGGCGATGCCCTCAAGAAGCTCCTGCGGGTACGCACCGTCCGGCGTGACGCCCGCGTCGAAGTCGGCCCACGGGTTCATCTGGTCGCTCGAGAACCTCGTAGGGCGCGTGTTGAATGCCTCGATCCCGCTGAATCTCGCGTGTCCGACGGCGTGGTCGAGATCCTCATCGCCCCACAGGGCGCCGTTGACCGTCCAGTCGATGCCGCCCCACTCGGCGCCGAGGTCCGACAGCGGGTGCGCGGCGTACGCGAACCCCTCGCCGGCGAGCGCGTCCAGTCCGACCGGCAGGGTCGGGCTCACGGGCCGCTCTCCGAGCGCGCCCGAGAGTGGGGAACTGATGTAGGCGTCGTTGTAGAAGAGGCAGTGAAGCGTCTTGTTGTAGCTGTCACCGTCGATCGAGGCGAGGTTGATCTCGACTCCGCGATACATCCGGAACTCCGGCGAGCTCGCCTGAGCGACATCGTCGCCGAGAGCGTTCCAGGATGAGCCGAACGACGTGTTGTCGCGATAGGTCGTCTGCGTGCCGCCCTCGTTCTGGATCGTGTACTCCCAGTGCGTGGTTGCATACGAGAACGAGCCATCGCCCGTCTCGTCGAGATCGCAGGAGTGATCGGTCGTTGTGAGCCACGACAGCCCCATGGCCTCGCCCGTCATCGCCACGGCCGGGACCGGTGCGCCGTACTCGGCGATGTTGTTCGTGTAGAGCGTGTGATAGTGCGTGTCACCGCCGTACCAGCCGTCGGGCCACGGGTAGTCCGCGGGCGCCACGCGGACCCTGAGGTAGCGTGTCTCCGTGTAGTTGAACCAGTCGTCCTTGTAGTAGACGCTGACCTTGAGCTGGATGGCGTCACCGGCCGAGTACCCCAGGTTCGCAGGCGTGAGAGGCGTCCCGTCCGGGAGCGAAGGATGTCCCTCGGTCACCGTCGTGATGTAGGTCCAGAAGTTGTGTTCGTAGGCATCATCCCCGAGCTGTTCGTCCCC
>CAZRAD010000185.1:0-3963 GCA_964597945.1 uncultured bacterium | reverse complement strand
CGCCTCACGGTCCCCGGCCTGACTGGCACGGACCTTCTCAAGGTCGATTTCCCTTGGATCGCGCTCAGCCATGGTCCCTCGCAGCATCCTTAGACGGAACGCCCCCTGGTCTATTCACGCCGGTTCGGCCCCTGTTCCCGGGCCGCTGGGGGGCTCGGAGCGTCCGCATTGACCGAACGCTCAACCAATCAGCACCGCTGTGTCGCCGGATGGCTCTAGAGCTCTATCTCCCCGTATTCACGCAACTTATCGGTCACGAGCTTCTGAATCTCGGCCAGTCGCTCCTCGGTCCTCGCCTCGAACCGCAGAACGATGACCGGCTGGGTGTTCGAGGCTCTCACAAGACCCCAGCCGTCCCCGAAGAGGATTCTGACGCCGTCGACGTCGATCACGTCGTAGTTCGCCTTGAAGTACTCGACGGCGGCAGCGACCATCCGGAACTTGGTGGCGTCGTCCTTCGTCTCTCCGCGGATCTCGGGCGTCGCGTGGTAGAACGGGATGGTCGCGACCATCTCCGAGAGGGTCTCGTCCGTCCTGGAGAGCATCTGGATGATCCGGCACGACGCATAGATGGCGTCGTCAACGATGTGGAAGTCATCGGCGAGCACCATGTGGCCGCTCATCTCCCCTCCGATCGGGGCGCCGGTCTCGCGGATCTTCTCCTTGAGCAGCGAATGACCGGTCTTCCACATGGTCGGCTTCCCACCGTGCGCCTCGATGTCCTCGACCAGCGCCTGCGAGCATTTCACATCGAAGATGACCTCGGCCGGACCCTTCGCGAGGATCTCGCGTGCTAGAAGCGCCAGCATCTTGTCGGCGAAGACGAAGTCGCCGTTCTCATCAACCGTGCCGACCCGGTCCGCGTCACCGTCGTAGCCGATGCCGACGTCGGCGCCGTGCTCCTTGACCGCCGCGATGAGATCGGTGATGTACTCGAGCACGGTCGGGTCGGGATGATGATTGGGGAACGTGCCGTCCGGCTCGCAGTAGAGCGGGATGACCTCGCACCCGATGCTCTTGAGCAGGTCCTCGACGACGAGCGCGCCGCATCCGTTCCCGCAGTCCGCGACGACCTTCATCGGCCGCTCAAGGTGTATGCGCTCGCGGATGGCGGCCTTGTACGGCTCAAGGATCTCGGCGGTCGAGCGCGACCCCTGCCCCGTTTCATAGTCGCCGGCCTCGATGATCTCGCGGATCCTCTGGATCTCCTGTCCATAGACGCTCGCCGGACCGAGGTTGAGCTTGAAGCCGTTCATGTCTGGCGGGTTGTGGCTCCCGGTGATCATCACCGAGGCGTCGACCGGAAGCTCGAACAGCGTGAAGTAGAGCGCCGGCGTCGGCACCGTCCCCACATCGACGACATCGGCGCCGACCGAGGTGAGTCCCTCCGTGATGAGTTCACGGAACCGCGGTGTCGAGAGCCTGACGTCCCCGCCGAGAGACACGATCTTCCCGCCGTGCCGGAGGACATACGTACCAAACCCGCGACCGATGTCGCGCACGACCTCCTCGGTCAGATCGCGTTCCACAACTCCTCGTATGTCGTACTCGCGGAAGATGTAGCCGTGCATCGTGTCCCCCTCAGGTAAGAGCGGCCGCCGCACGTTCGAGCGACGGCCGTGGTCTCGTGTTCGACTTCAGTGTCACTGTTCAGTTCCGCCGTCTGTGATCCGACGGGTTTCTATTCGCGTTCGCCCGCTCCGTGCCGTGCATCCGGCGACCCATCGTCTCCGGTGGGCCGCGGGTCCGCGCGGAGTCCGAGCGCCTTTCTGATATCCGTCCACCACGCCAACGCCTGCGGACTCGTGAACCGGATACCGAAGGTCGACCGGCCGACAACGCGGACCGTGAAAGAGCCTGCGCCGCCGCTCGCGGACGGAGAGTACTCGGCGTCGAAGAGGCCGAGGTCGTTGACCGAGTCGAGGTGGATCATGATGCGCATGTGTTCCCGGCGACCGGTCATATCCAGCACATAGAAGGCGTTCCGTGTGAGCCGGATATCGGCCTTAAATGTCTTCTTGTCACCCTCGATCTTCGCCGGGACACCTCGCTCCTCGCGAATGACGCCCTCGGTCAGCGCGGTCTTCTCCCACTGTTTCAGCACCGCCTCCATCTTCCGGCGTCGGGCGAGCGCCGTGGCCGCGGCCACGATCGGTGCGATTATGTAGGCGAGCGAAGAGCCCGCCCGACCAAGATGCCGGAGGTTGACGTTGTCGGCAATAGTGTCCCAGTTATGGTAGACGAGGTAGCCAGCGATAATGAGACCGAGCGCGATGTACATCCATCGCTCGTCGCGTTCCTCTGCCATGACCGACCTCCAGCCGATTGCTCTATCAACCGATCGTGGGAATGTTCCCCACGCCTACCGCCCGCGCGGGGCAAGTCCCATCACTTCGCGCACTTCGCCCATCGTCTCGCGTGCGATGGCGCGCGCGCGGTCGGCGCCATCGGCGAGCACCTCCGTGATGCGTTCCGGCTCCGCCAGAAACTCCTCACGCCTCTCTCGAAGCGGTGCGATCATCCCGATCATCCGTTCCAGGAGGATGCGCTTGCACTCCACGCAGCCGATCCCCGCGGAGCGGCACCCCTGCGCGCAGTGCTCCTGTTCCTCCGTTGTTGAGAAGATCCTGTGGTAGCTGAAGATATTGCAGATGTCGGGATCGCCCGGGTCGTCACGGCGTTTGCGGGCCGGGTCGGTCTTCGCCGTGGCGATCTTCTTCTTGAGATCCTCATCGGTGTCATCGAGGTAGATGCAGTTGTCGAGGCTCTTACTCATCTTGAACTCACCGTCGAGACCGAGCAGCTTCGCACCCTTGCCGAGTACCTCGGCAGGCTCGGGGAACGTGTCGCCGAAGGTCGTGTTGAACTTCCGCGCGATCTCGCGAGTGAACTCCAGGTGCGGCACCTGGTCCTCTCCGACCGGCACGATCTCTGACTTGTAGATAAGGATGTCGGCCGCCATCAGGACCGGGTAGTCGAAGAGACCCATGCTCACCTGCCCCGGACTCTGACGGACCTTGTCCTTGAATGTCGGGATACGCGAAAGACGCCCCATCGGCGTGAGGCAGTTGAGGATCCATGCGAGTTCCGTGTGCTCGGGCACGTGTGACTGCACCATGAGGATGCTCTTCTCCGGATCGACCCCGGCGGCGAGATACGCGGCCGCCGCGTCAAGCACGCGCATCGGCATCTGCCCGGCCTCATACGGGACGGTGATGGCGTGGTAGTCGACGATTCCGAAGATGGGCGCGTACTGATCCTGGAGCCCGATCCATTGTTTGATCGCCCCGAGGTAGTTGCCGATGTGGAGCCGTCCGCTCGGCTGGATGCCGCTGAAGAAGTGTTTCCTCATGGTGTCTCCCAGGTATGAAGGCGTGTCGCCCGCGCGAAGCACGGATGTCCAGCGCAGTGCGTGGTGTCAGTCTCCATCGTAGCACGCCCTCGATGAGCGCTTCAATGCGCGCCGAGGCCCGCGAGCCGTCTCCTGGCCTCATCCGAGACCGGATTCGCCTCGAGTGCCGCCTCGTAGGCCGAAACCGCCAGCTCGCGCTCGCCGCGGGCCTCGCTGTAGCGGCCGACCGCGATGTGATAGCGCTCGAGCCACAGGTCGTCGGGTGTCTCGTCGAGGAGCGCAGGGCAGCGGTCGAGATGAGAGAGCGCCTCGGGCAGTCTGCCGAGTTCGACCAGCGCGATGGCCAGTTCCACATGGCCGCGCGGCTCATCAGAGTCATGATGGAGTTGAGCGCATAGAGCACGGTCATGGCATGATCCTGACCTGGTTCGCAGTCATAGGCGAGGTCCACGGTCCGATGGAACCCCAGTAACTCAGTCACCATGTCGCGATCCACCGGCCAGCCCGTGCCGGCCAGGGCACCGCAGCCCCCGGTGTTCTCGTTGACGTGGGAGTAGGCCAATGTCAGTTGTTCCAGACTACGCGCCAAGCCGTCATGGACGCTCAGCAGA
>CAZRAD010000184.1:0-3989 GCA_964597945.1 uncultured bacterium | reverse complement strand
ACCATGGAGTTTGAGTCAGAGGACGGACCCTACACGGTCCGCGGACTCATCGGGAGCCCCTCCTCGGCGCGTACGCGCGGAGCACTCCAGATCCTCGCCGTCAACGGCAGGCCCGTGCGCAGCAGACTGGTCACCGCGGCCGTCAGGAACGGGTACGGCGAGCTTCTCCCGAGATCGCGTCATCCGGTCTTCGCCATACTCATCGATGCGGACACGCGCCTCGTCGATGCGAACGTCCACCCGACGAAGCGCGAGGTCCGTTTCAGTGAGGACCGCCGCATCTTCGCGCTCGTGGAGAGAGCCGTTCGAGAGACGCTGCTTGCGCATGACATCGCACCGAGCCTCGCCGGTCCCGCCTCCGAGGCGTGGCGCAACACGACGCGCGACCCGGACACGGATGGGGGAGCCCAGCTCGAGCTTCCTGATGCACGGGCGACCGACGCGCGTGCGACGCAGCAGGTCGGCGTCTGGGGAACCGCCGCCTCGCCGTCGGCAACCGCCGGCGAGACGGACACGCTCCGCGAGACCGGGGAATCGCTGAACGCATCTGAGACAGGTGAGACAGCCCGTGAGGCCGCCAAATTCTGGCAGCTGCACGGCTTGTACATCTTCATTCAGACCCGCGAGGGCGTCCTGGTCGTCGATCAGCACGCGGCGCACGAGCGCATCCTCTACGAGGAGGCGCGCGAGCGACTCTCCGGCGTCGCCGACGCGGGACCGAGTCAGCAGCTGCTGTTCCCGATCGCCGTCGAGCTCTCGCCCGCCGAGTGGGAGACCTTCGGTCACATCGACACACTCCTGGAGCGTCTCGGGTTCTCGGTGCGCCCGATGAGTGGACGCACCGTCATGCTCGAGGCGGTGCCGGGTGCATTTCAGAAGTGGCCGCAGGAGAGGATCCTCCAGGAGGTTCTCGCCGAGATCCCGACGAGCAGCTCCGCGATGCGGGATCTCATCGAGAGCATGGCCACGACGTTCGCCTGCAAGACCGCGATCAAGGCCGGCCAAAGGCTCAACGAGGACGAGATGCGAGGGCTCGTCGATCGTCTGTTCGCGACCGAGCTCCCCTTCTCATGCCCCCACGGTCGTCCGACGTTCATGCGCATGACCCTCAGCGAGTTCGACCGGAAGTTCGGTCGCACCTAGGAACACCCATGGAGCACCGCATTATCACGATCGTCGGGCCGACCGCATCGGGCAAGACCTCCGTCGCTCTCGATGTCGCGGCGGCGGTCGGTGGCGAGATCGTCTCCGCCGACTCGAGGCAGATCTACCGCCATATGGACATCGGGACGGCCAAGCCGACGGACGCCGAGCGCTCCCGCGCACGGCACCACCTCATCGACATTCTGGAGCCCTCGGAACGCTATGACGCGTCACGCTACGCCGACGACGCGGAGGACGCTATCGCGACGCTCATCGAGCGCGGCGTCGAACCGCTCGTTGTAGGTGGGACGGGACTCTACGTGCGCTCCCTGTTCGATGGGCTGTTCAAGGGACCGGGCCGGGACGACGGGATACGACGCGCGCTCGAGGAGCGGGTCATCGCCGACGGAGCTCCGGCGCTCCACGCCGAACTCGCAGAGGCCGACCCGGCCGGAGCAGAGCGCATCCACGCGAACGACTCGACGCGCATCGTGCGCGCTCTCGAGGTACTCACGCTCACGGGGATCCCGCTCTCGGAGTGGCAGCGCGGACCATCGAGACAGCCGCGCTACCGACCGGCCTACTACGCGCTCACGCTCGACCGCAAGATGCTCCATGAACGCATCGCGATCCGCGTCGACCGGATGTTTGAGGCCGGGCTCGTCGAGGAGATTCGCGACCTGCTCATCTCGCGACGTCTTCGGCCCGGATTTGCGGCCGCGGACGCCGTCGGGTACCGCGAGGTCATCGAGGCACTGGCGGGCGGGGGAGACCCCGAACATCTGAGCGCAGCGGCGGAGGACATCAAGACCAGCACCCGCCGCTACGCGCGCCGGCAGATGACGTGGTTCCGCTCGCTGGACGAGGTCGTGTGGCTGGACGTGGGTGCGTTGGGTATCGCGGCGACGGCCGAAGCGATCGTGTCGGACTGGCGCATGGCTACCGCCCAGGTGCGGTAGCCCTCTACTGCAGGTACCCGAGTGACTTGAGTTCCTCGATCCTCCGTGGCGAGAGTTCCTCCGGCTCGACCTCGAAACGCTCCGTCTGCTCAAGCCAGTCGGACAGCATCGTCGACATCTCTCGCGCCTGCTGCGGCTCGTCGCCGATGAGGTTCCGGAGCTCCTGCGGGTCGCCCTCGAGATCGTAGAGCTCCCTGAGGTCAACCTCGGGGGAATCGATGTACTTCCACGGATAGTCACGAACGGCATGCGAAGCCCAGCCGTAGAACGGCCGGCCCTCCTCGGAGTTCGTCTGGCAGAAGGCCGGCGCCCCCCGCGAGGAGCCGTTCCCGGACACCAGGAGGGACGTCAGCACGACGCCGTCCGGCAGGGGGGCGGCCTGAGCCTCCGGCGACACCGGAACGCTCGCGAGGGAGAGGAGCGTCGGTGCGATGTCGGCCAGCGTCACCTGGCTCGCGATGCGCGAAGGGGAGATTCGCCCCGGCCAACGGACCAGGAGCGGCACGTGGACGAGCGCGTCGTACAGACGGAACTCGTGCGCGAAGTAGAAATCGTGCTCGAAGCTCTCCCCATGATCACCGACGACGATCACGATCGTCTCCTCAGCCACCCCGGCGTCGTCGAGCGCGTCGAGCAAACGGCCGACCTGCTCATCCATGAAAGCGATCTCGCCCTGATAGCGCCGCCACTCCTGGCGAACGAACGCCTGCGGCATCTCGAATCCGTCCTCGAAACGCTGGCTCTCGTACTCGTAGGGAACGGCCACACCATGTACTCCGTCCTGCGCCGCGAGGTCAAATCGCGCCGGCGGATCGTACGGAGCGTGCGGGTCGAAGTAGTGAACGAACGCGAAGAAGGGGCGGTCACCGCGAGCGCGCGAACCGATCCAGCGACCGGCGCGATCCGAGACCTCGTCCGCGCGGATCTCGACCCACCAGTTTCCCCACTGCGTCAGTGATATGTAGAGCCTTCGAATGGCGAGATCGGATCGCAGGTACCACCACGGTTCGGACGGCTCGCTGTAGAGCTCGAAGCCCTGGGCCGTCCCGTAGTACCCGCTCAGAACGCTCGCCGCCGTGAAGGCGGCGGTGGTGTATCCGGCGCGGACGAACGACTCGGCCAGCGTATCGAATCCCGGATCGAGCGACTTCGTGTTCGTGTCGACACCGTGTCTCCGGGGATGGAATCCCGTCAGGAGCGTGCACGCCATCGGACGCGTGAGCGGTTGCAGAGACACGCACTGCTCGAAGAGCGCGGATTCACGCGCCAGCGCATCGAGGCGCGGCGTCGGACACTCAGTCGATCCATAGCATCCGAGACAGTCGGCACGCGTCGTGTCGAGCATGACGAGGATGACATTCGGGGCGCCCTCACGCGCCGCAGTCTCGACGAGTCGATCGGTGCCCCGACGCGTTCGCTCCATCGCAGGTTCCGCGGAGAGGATGTAGAGCGGTAGCCAGAGGACCGAGATCATGAAAAGACTCGGGACGACCAGGCTTCTCCACCGTCCGCCCCGGACGAGCAGGATGAGACCGACGATCCCGGCTGCCAGCACCGCCCCCGCACTCAACGCCAGCGCGACAGGTTCACGCGAGCTCCCGGGATACAGCCGATTGACCGCGAAGATCCAGTACACCGCGAGTACTCCGGCCATCACGAGCGCCCACGGCGCATGCCGAAACATGGCCGCACCCCGGGAACGAGTGACGGCCGTGACGAGAGCGCCGGCGAGAAACCCGACGATGCCGCCGATGACCGCGTAGAGCAGGACGTTCCAGGTGAGGTCGAGGGCAAGCCCGGGCGAGAGCGCGGGCGGAGCCTTGGCGAACAGAACGCCCCACTCAAGCACCGCGCAGACCGCGAGCACGAGCGACCCGGCGACAACAC
>CAZRAD010000183.1:0-3998 GCA_964597945.1 uncultured bacterium | reverse complement strand
AGGCCGCCGAGATGTCGCTCCCGCGGCTGATCCTTCGGACCACCGTCGGGCAGCGCCGTCTCAGCGCCGTCATGAAGCGGCTGACAGTCTCATCGGTTGGAGGAGCGTACGCTACATCCGATACCTCATTGTAGCAGATGAGGTTCACCCTGCAAAAGAGTTCAGCCGCGATATCGCCCAGTAAACAGGCCATCTCCGGAGAATCGTTGATACCTCGGAGGAGGACGTACTCGAGTGTGATGAGGCGCCCGACCGAGCTGATGTACCCGCGGAGGGCGTCCATCAGCATGTCCAGCGGGTACCTCGCTGCGACCGGCATGAGATGCGCGCGAAGCTCCTGGACCGGGGCGTTGAGTGACACGGCGAGGTTGATCTGGAGACCCTCGGCGGCGAGACGACGTATGCCGGGTACGATTCCGGACGTCGAGATGGTCATCCGGCGCGCACCGATCCCAAGACCCCACCGGGCATTCGCGATGCGGATAGAGCGCATCACCTCATCGTAGTTGTCGAGCGGCTCGCCCATCCCCATATAGACGAGATTGTTGAGCCGGTCAGGGGCGACGGCTCGTCTGAGCGCCTGGATCTGTTCGACGATCTCGCCCGCCGTCAGTGAGCGGGTCAGCCCCATAGCGCCGGTGGCGCAGAAGCGGCACCCGAACCGACAGCCGACCTGGCTCGAGATGCAGCCGGTCGTGCGGTCCTCGTCCCGGAGGACGACCGCCTCGATCCGGTCCCCCGTGCCTTCGAACTCGAGGAGGAGCTTCTCCGTACCATCGATACCCGAACGCTCGTGGACGACCGTCGTGGAGGACGTGACCCGCGCGGCCTGCGCAAGCCGCTCCCTGAGCGACTTGGACAGGTTGGTCATTTCATCGAAGCCGGCCACACCACGTGCGAAGAGCCACGAGGCGACCTGGTCGGCCCGGTAGCGTGGCTCGCCGAGTTCGGCGAAGAAGGCCTCGAGATCGGGGAGCGTCATACCCTTCAGATCGGGGAGCGGCATTCCTCCGCGACCCGGCGACGTCTTCCTCCCGCGACTCTCCGGCGACGTGTGTCTGTCTGTCGGCATCTAGGACTCCCTGGGTTCCGTGTCGATGCACCATTCTACACGGCCGGCGGGTGTGAGGGGAGAGCGAAGCTCTGTCTTGACGAATGCACCGTCGTTGATGCAAGCTGTTGCGCGAGCGGGCGAAGCGATCGAGCAACGGTCGGGCTCATGTGGCTCATTGCCCGGCAGGGCTCGGGCAGGACTCCGGGGAGACAGGATGGCGACACCACAGGACGTACTTCACGAACTCGGAGATCCGACGAGGCTCCGCGTGCTTCGAGCCGTTCTCGCCGGACGGAAGAACGTCACACAGATCGTCACGGAACTCGGTCTCGCCCAGCCACAGGTGTCCTATCATCTCAAGCGACTCAAGGACGTTGGACTCGCGGTCGAGGAAAAGCAGGGCCGATGGGTCTACTATGAGGCGAACCGGGCGTCGGAAGACGACAGGATCCGCTCGCTTCTCGCGCTTCTGGGGTCCTGGCTCGACGGAACAGCGCTCATCGAACCATCGTTGCGCCCGGTGGTCCCGAAGCCGGAGCGGAAGCAGGACGATATCGAGGATTTCCTTCTCTAGAGCCCTGCTGCCGGGCCTTTCCCGGGCGGTTTGACCTTGACAGTTGGGACGCTCCAAGCTTATAATGAATGTAGACCCTTCGCGGGGTCGACCGGACATCCCCCTTATGCAGCGTCATCCCGCCGCCGGCGGGGCATACCGACGCGTATCCTCCGGCGACGGATTTTGCTGGCAGGATGTTAGGCTACCCCTCAGAAACCACAAGGAGGAGGAACCATGCAGACGAAGCGGTTTCTCGTGTTGCTTGTGGTCCTCGCGTTGAGTTCGTTGCTCCTCTCGGGGATCGCGGGCTCAGCGGTTCGGACAGTGGCTCCTGATGCATCGGGCACGGTACCGGGCGGTGTCGTCGTGAAGGACGGTGGCGGTGAGATCGGCGGGGACGACGACCGCTGGGGCGACACGAGTCCTCCGGTTCCCACCGAGGAAGGCGTTGGTCCCGACCTGGGCAATGCTGTTCCCGGTGAGGTTCCGAACGGAGCCATGATGATGTTCACCCCTGGTGAACTGTGGAGCTTGCAGGCTCGGATTCTCATCAGCAGGCTGCTGATCAGGTTCTGATCCTCAGGGCTCACCCGAACCCCTGGCTTAGCGCGGGGCAGGACCATGAGCGATGAGAGGTACGACAAGAAGCCGGAACGCGAGGCGCTGAAGGCGTTCGAGCGGGCCATCGAAGCGAGAAGCGGTCATGAGGCCGCAGTCGCAGCGGTGCGCCTCGGCGGTGTCTACCTCGAGTCCGATAGCTACTCGGACGCGCTGAGCTATCTGAAGCAGGCCGAGGTCGGTGAGTTCCGCACGGAGCTCACCGACCCTCAGGCCGCGGCTCTCTTCGTGAGCATCGCGAAGTGTCACCTCGGACTCGGCGATTACAACGCCGCGAGGCGGTACTGCGAGAAGCTCGATGATCTCGACCTCGCTGGTGACGATAACAACTCGTGGGCGGAAGCCAACGTGGTACTCGCGCGCGTCGAGATCGAAAGTGGTCGTTACAACGAGGCCCTGCGCGCCGCGCAGAAGGCCTACGATGTGCTCAGGTCGCTCCCAGAGAGCCCGGTGCTTGCCGAAGCGGGCAAGGCGCTTGGCATCGCCAACGCCGAGCTCGGCAATATCGCCGCGGCACGCGACTACTTCACGGACTACCTCGTCACGCAGAAGCGGCTCGACAACGAGCCGGGTCTTGCCTCGGCGTACAACAACCTCGGCGTCCTCGCCAAGCGCTCCGGTGATCTTCACGGCGCCCTTGAGTACATAGAGCGCGCGCTGGAACTCGACCAGAAGCACGGCGGCTCGATGGCGATCGCCGACAGGCTGACCAACCTCGGCATCATCCTCTACAAACTCTCCCGCTGGTCGGAGGCCGAAGAGCGGCTCAATGAGGCCCGCGAGCTCTACACACGCATCGGCGCGACCCGAGGACTCGTGGCCGCGGAGACCGCGCTCGGCAACATCTACCGGATCCGCCGTGAGTGGGGTGAGGCGCGCGATGTGTTTGAGCGGGCGCTGGCGACCAGCCAGGAGAACGGATACCTCAGGGCCGAAGCGCTCGCGCTGGAGTTCCTGGGTCATCTCGATATGGACCAGGGGCACGCTGAGCATGCGCTCCGCACCCTCAGTCGCGCGCTCGGATGCGCCTACCGACTGGCGTCGAACAGTGACGTCGTCAGCGAGGTTCTCCGCCGACGCGCGGAGACCTTCCAGATGCTCGGACGTCTGGACGAGGCGGAGCGCGACTGCTCCGACGGTCTCAAGCTCACCCGCGAGATCGGCGACAGTCTGGAAGAGGGTGCGACCCTCAGGGTTCTCGCGAGCATATGCTACGCGAAGGGCGAGAAGGCGGCGGCCGAGGTGCTCATCAACCGCGCCGAGGAGATCCTCAGGCGGATGGGCGAGTCGTTCGAACTCGCGCGGACGCAGCTGACCGATGGGGTCGGTCTGCGCGAGGCCTCCGTTGGCGAGGAGATCCCCGTCGATATCATCGAGGCCAGGCTGTCCTCAGCAGCGGCTCAATTCTCGCGGCTTGGGCTCTCGGACTGGGTGGCGCGGTGTGAACTCGAACGGGCCAAGGCGCTGAAGATCGGCGGGCAGCCGGACCGGGCGCGCCGCTGGTTCGAGAGCGCACGGCTGAAGTTCGAGGCTGCGCACGACGCCACGGGGCTCGCCGAGATCGACGCCGCGCTCCGTGAGCTCGACGTCGCGCTGGCGGACGCCGGCGTGGCCCGGCGCGGGCGCTATGCGCTCATCGCCGAGGGCTACCGGTTCCTCGAGACCACCGAGCCGGTCCCGGACGACCTGCACCGGATCGCTGCCGAGATCGCAGACGGTCTCTCCGTCGACAGACTCGTGGTCTTCCATCTTCTCGAGGGCGGTTCACCC
>CAZRAD010000182.1:0-4034 GCA_964597945.1 uncultured bacterium | reverse complement strand
AGGGCGTGCGCTGGTCCGACGGACGACCCTTCACCGCCGGCGACGTCGCCTTCACGTTCGAACTGATGCGGGAGTTCCCGGCGCTCGACCGTCGGGGCTCATGGAGCTTCCTCGACGACGTCCGTCTGGTCAACGACAACACCGTCGAGTTTCACTTCGAGAGACTGTACGTGCCCGGGTTCGGTGAGATCGCCGCACAGCAGATCGTTCCCGAGCACATCTGGAAGGACGTGGAGGACCCCGTCACCTTCTCCAACGAGGAGCCGGTGGCGACGGGGCCGTTCACCGAGGTGCGCCTGTTCAGAAACCAGGTCTTCGAACTCGGCAGGAATCCCTACTACTGGCAGGAGGGCAAGCCGGCCGTGGAGGCGCTGAGGATGCCGGCGCTTCCGTCCAACGACCGCGCGAACCTCGCGCTCGTCTTCGACGAGATCGACTGGGCCGGCAACTTCGTCCCGGCCATCGACCGCGTGTTCGTCGACCGCGATCCGGATGCGCATGCATACTGGTTCCCGCTGACCGGGAGCACCATCTTTCTCTATGCCAACACGAAGCGCGAACCGTTTGACGACGTGCGCGTTCGTAAGGCGGTGAGCCTCTCCATCGACCGCGAGCTTCTCGTCGATGTCGCGCTCTTCCGGTACTCACGGCCATCCGACCCGACGGCACTGTGCGATGCGTTCGCGTCGTGGCGGGATCCGGGCGCGGTGGCGGCCGGCGACTGGGTGAGCTTCGACGTCGACCGCGCGAACGCGCTTCTCGATGAAGCGGGATACGCGTGGGGCGAGGACGGGTTCCGTGTCGACGGCGAGGGCAAACGGCTCGACTTCGAGATCCTCACGGTCTCCGGGTGGTCCGACTGGGTCCGCGCCGCGCAGGTCATCACGAGAGGACTCGCCGATGTCGGGATCGAGGCGTCCGTTCGCACGGGTGACTTCGGGTCGTGGTTCCAGCGTGTCCAGGAGGGGAATTTCGATATGAGTCTCGGGTGGTCCTACGAAGGACCGACCCCGTACACCTTCTACCGGTGGTTGATGGCGTCGGATACGGTGGAGCCGGTGGGGGAGATCGCTCCGGGGAACTGGCATCGGTACGCAAGCCCCGAGGCCGATCGCGTCCTCGAGGCCTTCGAGGGTGAGGCGGACCCTGAGGGGCAGCGCGAGCTGGCCGCCGAGCTCCAGTGGGCGTTCGTCACCGAGGCTCCGGCCATCCCGCTCTATCCGAATCCATCGTGGGCGGAGTTCAACATCGGACGGTTCGACGGATTCCCGACCGCGGAGAATCCGTATGCCGACCCGTCGCCCAATAAGTTCGACCGCGGCGAGTGTCTGCTCGTGCTGACGAATCTCGTGCCGCGCGGCCAGGCCGCGGACGGCAGCGCGGATGACGGGAGTCAGGCCGAAGAGCAGTAGCAGGAGGCGTTCGTGCGATACATTCTCAAGAGACTGGGCTTCTATCTGCTCGCAGGCTGGGTGGCGCTGACGCTCAACTTCTTCCTCCCGCGGTTAATGCCGGGTGACCCGGCGACCGCGCTCTTCGCGCGGTTCCGAGGGATGCTCGGACCCGAGGCGCTCGATGCGCTCCGCGAGACGTTCGGTCTGACCGATGCACCTCTGATCATGCAGTACTTCACGTACCTCGGCCATGTCCTCCAGGGCGATCTCGGCATCTCGGTGGCGTACTTCCCGTCGCCCGTGCTCGATGTCATCCAGGGCGGGCTCGTGTGGACGGTCCTGCTCGCGGGGTCGGCCCTCATTATCAGCTTCGTCATCGGCTCGCTCCTCGGAGTCGCCGCCGCGTGGTGGCGGTTCGGACGGATCGATTCGCTCGCGCCGCCTCTGAGCGCGCTGCTCGGTGCGTTCCCGTACTTCTGGCTGGCGATGGTGGCGCTCTACATCTTCGGGTTCAAGTTCGGCTGGTTCCCGCTCGGTCACGCCTACAGTGATGCCGTGACGCCGGGGTTCAACGCCGCGTTCATCGCGGATGTGGCGAGGCACGCCGTGCTGCCTGTCGGGACCGTGGTCATCGCCACCATCGGCGGATGGCTGCTGACGATGCGCAACACGATGGTCATGGTGCTCGGGATGGACTACGTCAACCTCGCACGCGCCAAAGGGCTCTCGCCGTCGCGGGTCGCGCTCCGCTACGCCGCGCGCAACGCGCTGATCCCGAGCGTCACCGGGTTCGGGATGGCGCTCGGCTTCGTGCTCGGCGGCTCGCTTCTGACGGAGATCGTCTTCTCGTATCCGGGGCAGGGGTATCTGCTCGTGCAGGCCGTGCGGAGCCAGGACTACGCGCTCATGCAGGGCATCTTCCTGATCATCACGCTCGCCGTGCTCGGCGCGAACTTCATCGTGGACCTCGTGTCGCTCTGGCTCGACCCCCGCATCCGGGAGACGACATCATGACCGCGAAGAGACCGGGGACGATATCGGGACTCTCAGCCTGGATCGATGCCGTTCGGCACGATAAGCGCGCGGCCGTCGGTGCGGGGATCATCGTGTTCTTCATCCTGCTGGCGCTCTTCGGTCCGCTCCTCGTGGGTGATCCGAACGACCTCGTCGGTGTTCCGCTCCAGCCGCCGTCCGCCCAGCATCTGCTCGGAACGACGGGACAGGGGCAGGATGTGTTTGCGCAGCTCGTCGTGGGCACGAGGACGTCGCTTCTCATCGGGTTCAGCGTCGGGCTGACGGTCGTGCTCGTCGGCGCGCTCATCGGCGTGACGGCCGGGTACGCCGGCGGACGCGTGGACGGACTGCTCTCGCTTCTGTTCAACGTGTTCCTCGTCATCCCGGGGCTGCCGCTGGCGATCGTCATCGCCGCCTATCTGCCCTCGGGACCGCTCACGCTCGGGTTCGTGCTGGTCATCGCGGGATGGGCGTGGAACGCTCGCGTGCTTCGCGCGCAGACGCTTGCGCTTCGGAACCGTGACTTCGTCGCGGCGTCGGTCGTCGCCGGCGAGTCGGGCTGGCGCATCGTCACAGCGGAGATCCTCCCGAACATGACGTCGCTCCTCGTGTCACAGGTCATCGGCGGCACCGTCTACGCCATCGGCGCGCAGGTCGGACTCGAGTTCCTCGGTCTCGGTGACGTCTCGGCCGTGACCTGGGGGACGAATCTCTACTGGGCGCAGAACGACTCGGCGCTTCTGACGGGCGCGTGGTGGACCTTCGCGCCGACCGGCCTCTGCGTGGCGCTGGTCGGCTTCGGGTTGACCATGCTCAACTCCGGCTTCGATGAGATCACGAACCCGCGTCTCAGGCTCGAGCGGGCGTGGCGAGCGTATCTGACCGCACGGAATCAGAGACCGGGTCGCTCGACCCCGGTGGTCGCGATGGGAGATGACAATGTCTAAGTCTCTGCTGGACATCCGCGACCTGTGCGTGGACTACATCACCGACACCGGTCCGGTGCGCGCCATCGATCATCTTGACCTCATCGTCGAGCGCGGTGAGATCATCGGAGTCGCCGGCGAGTCGGGGAGCGGGAAGACGACGCTCGCCAAGGCGCTGATGCGCATCCTGCCGGCTCCCGCCGTCATCAGCGGCGGGGAGATCATCTTCGACGGCCAGGACGTCTGCAGGATGGACGACGAAGAACTTCGGCGGATCCGGTGGCGGGAGATCTCGATGGTCTTCCAGAGCGCGATGGATGCGCTCAATCCGGTGATCTCGGTGGGTGAGCAGATCGCCGACACGCTGCTGGCGCACAGTGGCGGCCCGGCGGAGACCCCCGACGAGCTTCTGACGCACAGCGGCGGCCCGGCGGAGAACCCCATGATGTCGGTCGGCGACCAGTTCGTGGATACGATGATCGCGCACGACATCGGGTCGAACGAGTGGGCGCGATGCCGCGCCGAGGAGCTGATGACCCTTGTCGGGATCCCGACCGACCGTCTGGACTCGTACGCGCACCAGCTCTCAGGCGGCATGCGTCAGAGAGTCGGGATCGCGCTCGCTCTGGCGATGCAGCCGAAGGTCGTCATCCTCGACGAGCCGACGACGGCGCTCGACGTCATCGTCGAACGCCAGATC
>CAZRAD010000181.1:0-4036 GCA_964597945.1 uncultured bacterium | reverse complement strand
GCTTTGTTTGCACTGACGTTTGCCTTGGCGTTCTTGTCCGGCCCAGCAACCGACTGACAAACGGCGGGAGCGGAGTGCTACCTGGGTTCCGGGACGAAGGCAGGCGAAATTCGCCACGACGCGGCGATCCCGAAGAACGCCGTGAAGTACTGCCTCGACGTCGCCGGCCTCGATATCAATGATCTGGACTACGTGGTCTTCTACGAGAAGCCGTTCGTCAAGTTCGAGAGGATCCTCGAGACCTACCTGGCCTACGCGCCACGCGGCGTATCGTCGTTCGTCAAGGCGATGCCTCTCTGGGTCAGGAAGAAGCTCTGGATGAAGGACTCCTTGCGGGGAGAGCTCGAGTTCGACGGGACCATGCTTTTCCCGGAGCATCACGAGTCCCACGCGGCATCCGCGTTCTTCCCGTCGCCGTTCCGGGAGGCCGCGTTCATCACTGTCGATGGCGTCGGGGAGTGGACCACGGCCAGCTACGGAGTCGGTCGCGGAAACGAGATCGAGATCCTCGCGCAGATCGGCTTTCCACATTCCCTCGGTCTCCTCTATTCGGCCTTTACGTACTACACAGGCTTCAGGGTGAACTCCGGTGAGTACAAGGTGATGGGGCTGGCGCCGTACGGAGAGCCGAAGTACGTCGATCTGATCTTGAGCGAGCTCATCGATGTCAAGGACGACGGTTCCTTCAGAATGAACATGGAGTACTTCGACTACGGCGCCGGCCTCACGATGACGAGCGGGAAGCTCCACAAACTCTTCGGGGGACCGCCGAGGAAGCCGGAGTCCGAGCTCACGCAGAGGGACACGGATCTCGCGCGGTCGGTGCAGGATGTCGTCGAGGAGATCATGCTCAGGACGGCGAGGCACGTCCACAAAGAGACCGGCCAGAAGTACCTCTGCCTGGCCGGAGGCGTCGCCCTTAACTGCGTGGCGAACGGGCGGATCCTGCGGGAAGGACCCTTTGAGGATATCTGGATTCAACCGGCCGCCGGGGATGCGGGTGGAGCCCTCGGGGCCGCCCTCTTCGCGTGGCACCAGTACCTCGGGAACGAGAGAGTCGCCGATGACCGACACGACTTTCAGAAGGGTTCTTACCTGGGTCCGGCCTTCGGAGACGAAGATCTCCTGATGTACCTCGAGGATGGAGGCATCCCGTACGAGGAGCTCACCGAGAGCGACGTCCCGGATCGTGTCGCGGGGCTCATCGCCGACGGCAAGGTCGTCGGCTGGTTCAACGGGCGCATGGAGTTTGGGCCGCGAGCGCTGGGGGCGCGGAGCATCGTGGGCGACGCGCGGTCACCGCAGATGCAGTCGATCATGAATCTGAAGATCAAGCACCGTGAGAGCTTCAGGCCGTTCGCCCCGAGTGTCCTTGTCGAGCACGTCGGGGAGCATTTCGAGATCGACAGGCCCAGTCCCTACATGCTCCTCGTCGCTCCCGTACGCCGGGAGATACGGCGTGAGATGACTGAGGAGGAGCGAAGCAGGTTCGGGCTGAGCAAGCTCAACGTCGTGCGGTCCAGCATCCCCGCCGTCACACACGTCGACTACTCCGCCAGGATCCAGACTGTTGCCAGGGACGACAATCCGCTCTACCACGCGATGATCGATGCGTTCCGGAAGAAGCACGACTGTCCGACGATCATTAACACGTCGTTCAACGTCCGAGGGGAGCCGATTGTCTGTTCGCCGCACGATGCGTACATGTGCTTCATGCGGACCGAGATGGACTATCTGGTGCTCGGGAGATTCCTGCTCGAGAAGGGGAGCCAGAAGCCGCTCGACGGAGATGTCGACTGGCGAGGGGAGTTTGAACTCGACTAGCCTCCCGGCCGACCGGGCGGCGCACACGATGAGAGGGGCAGATCGGTGGTGAAGACGAAGGGCTGGTTCGCGACCATCGCGGAGGAGATCAGAGCAGTCAGGACCGACCGGGCGAGTCTGCGCAAGTTCGGCGTGACGATGGCCGTCGCTCTTGCCGTCCTCGGGGCCATATTCCTCTGGAGAGGGAAGGGCGGCGGCGTGTGGTTCTTCAGCGTCGCGGCAGTTCTTCTCGGGTCTGCTCTCGTGGCGCCTGTTCTGCTCAAGCCCGTTCAGCGAGTGTGGATGTCGTTCGCCATCGTCTTGGGATGGGTGATGACGAGGGTTATCCTGATCGTCCTATTCTACGTGGGCGTAACGTCCGTCGCTCTCGTCGCGAGACTCTTCGGCAAGCGCTTCCTGAAACTCGGTTTCGAGCGCGACCGGGCGAGCTACTGGGAGAGGAAGCCCAAACCCACCCGCGGCGTCGAGAGATACGAAAGTCAGTTCTAACGGAACCGGTCGTTCGTACCGGTGGCTGGGTGTGGAAGGTCGACGGGCCGGCGCCCGCAAGTCAGGGGGAAGAGCGTTGGGAAAGGCATCGACGATCAAGGAGATCTGGGGCTACATGCGCGCTCGCAGGAAGTGGTGGCTCGCGCCGATTCTCATCCTCTTGGGTCTGGTCGGTGCCTTGCTCGTTCTGACCGAGGGGTCCGCGCTAGCGCCCTTCATCTACGCGCTCTTCTAGTTCTTGGTACGAGCGCGCGCCGCGCCGCTGATCCAGTGTGGCTCGGCCCTGCACCGAAGCGTCACCGGCAGCCGCGTTCTCTGCGGCCGCTGGCGACGTTGCCTGCGGGTTCCCCGTTGTGGCGAAGTGAGGCTGGACCTTCATGCTGAACGAGAACGACTCGAATACGTCGGGAGCCCGCGAGGAACACGCGTCGCTCAGGTCGCGGCTTCTTCTGATGGCTGGATCCGTGATCTTCATCTTGGTTGTCCTCGAGGTCGTCCTGAGAGTTGCCGCGCCGCACGACAACATCCCCCAGATTGAGTATGACGAACACCTGGGGTGGCGAGGGCGCGCGGATATCAGCTGTCGCTTCCGGAAGCCGCAGTACGCGATCGATGTCTCTCAGAACTCGGCGGGATTCCGCGACCGGGACCGAAGTATCTCGAAGGAGAGCGGGACGTTCAGGGTTCTCTGCACTGGTGACTCGTTCACGTGGGGGGCGGGAGTCGAGCAGGACGAGATCTACACGGCCGTGCTCGAGTCTCTGCTCGAGGATTCAGGGCTTCGTGCCGAGGTCATCAACTCGGGAGTGGGAGGGTACAGCACCGACCAGATCCTCCTCTATCTCGCCGGTGACGGATTCCGCTACGAGCCCGACCTGGTGGTCTACCAAGCGTGCGACAACGACCTCCAGGGCATCCTGACGAAGAAGGCCACGGGGGTCTACAGCAAACCCTCGTTCGAGTTCGATGAGAGAGGCCAGCTCGAGCTTACGGGCTACCCCGTGCCCGCCCTCGCGGTTCCCGAGCGACTGTTTGTCTTCATGACTCGCAGCAGTCGACTCGCTTTTTTCCTTCGACACCGCCTCCAGGTATTCAGGCTACGGCGCTGGGAACAGGGCACCGGGTCAGCACCCGGCGACGCTGGAGTCGGCGCGGAGCGCGACGAGCTCCACGCCCTCCGGCTGTTCTGCGCCCTCGTCCGCGAGCTGGAGCGCGAGTGCCACACTCGCGGTGTTCGGTTCGTGGTCACGCTGGACTTCCCCCTCACCTCGGACCAGGCCGACCTGTGGCAGCAGGAGTGCGAGGGTATCGAGACGGTCTACCTCTTCGAGCACTTCCAGGAACGGCAGGCAGATGCAGGAGGTGTCGTGCTCATTCCCGGTGACGGGCACTGGACGGCACTCGCTCATCGTTGGGTCGCTGAACACCTTGCTGCCACGATCCTGGAGCCGTCGACGGAGAGCCCCGGGTAGCGGTCGGTTCTCTCCCGGGATGCCGAAAGAGACGCGGGAGTTTGCCCGTCTCTTCGCGAAGAGAGTCGAGCCTGATCCGGACAATAGGGTTGTTCTGATGCACCTCTTCGGCCGCCCACCGGTGCCACGAACGAAACAAACACCCGCCTCCAAGGAGACGGGTGTTTGCATCGAGTTGGTAGCGGGGGCAGGATTTGAACCTGCGACCTTTGGGTTATGAGCCCAACGAGCTACCGGACTGCTCCACCCCG
>CAZRAD010000180.1:0-4083 GCA_964597945.1 uncultured bacterium | reverse complement strand
CACCGCCGGCGCGCACGCTGTTGGCGTGCTCCGGAAGCTGGAACACCTTGACCGACTCGGACAGATCACCCGCAAGACGTGACAGCTGCTCGGCGGCAGCAGCGACCTGTGCCGCAGCCGCGACCGATTCCTTCACCGCGCCGTCGATCCCGCCCATACTGTGCGAGATCTCCTGACTCGCGGACTCCTGCTGCTGACTCGACAGGGAGATCTCCTCCGCTGCCGACGCGACCTCACTGAAGGCGCCCTCGATCTCCTTGAGTCGTGTACCCGCCTCCTCGACGAGAGCGGAGCCGCGTTCGGTCTCCTTGGTCGACTCCTCCATGCTCATCACACAGGACGCCGTCTCGCGCTGAATCCCCGCGATGAGTTCCGAGATCTCGTGCGTGGAACGGGTCGTCCGCTCGGCCAGGTTCCCGATGGCCTCCGCCACGACCGCGAACCCCTTTCCTGCCTCGCCGGCTCGCGCCGCCTCGATGGCCGCGTTGAGCGACAGAAGCGTGGTCTGGTCGGCAATGCCCTCGATGAGCGTCACGATCTCCGTGATGGCCTGCGAGCTTTCGCCCAGCCCCTCGATCTTCCGGGCGGTCTCGCTGACCGACCCGCGGATGCTGGTCATTCCCAGCATCGCCGATTCGGAGACGTCGATGCCCGACTTGACCGCCTCAAGACTCCGAACCGATGAGTCCGCGATCACCTGGCTGTGCTCGGACACCTGCCGCGCTGTGGCCGCCAGTTCCCGACCCGCAGCAGCCACCTGCGAAACCTGTGCCGCCTGCTCGGTCGCAGCCGCCGCGTCACGCTGGGACGCCTGAAGGATCTCCGAGGAAGCGTTCGCGACGTCGGTCGCACCGCCCCGGATGTGACTCACCAGAGAGGTCAGCGCATCTGACATCGCATTGAATGCGTCTGAGACGTCGCCGCTCATGGCGACGCGGTGACGGAGGTCGCCTGCGGCGATCGTCTTGGACTGCTCCGCCAGCTCGAGCATCTGCTCGGCCAGCTTGTTGACGACGCTCCCGAGCTTCGCCACGATCTCGACCTTCGAATCCTCAGAGGCCCGCATGGAGAGATCACCGGCGATCATCATATTGATGATGCCAAACGACTCCGCGAGGCCGATAGCGACCTCGTGGGCGTCATCGACCAGCGATGCCACGCCATCGGCCGCGCTGTTAACCGCCGCGACGAGCCCGCAGGCGAGTTCGCTCTCAAACTCACGCTCCACGCGCGCCGTCGGGTCGCCCTGCTCTATGCGGTCGAGGACCGCGAGACATTCGTTGATGCACTCTCTCAGTTCCGTCGCGGCTGCCGATGAACGGTCCCGCTCCTCACTCACTGCGCGGGTAACGACGTTCATGGCCTCGGCGAGCTCTACGACCTCGCGGCTTCCACCGACGTTCACCTCGCGTCTGACCGAGCCGGGCCGGCCGATCTCGCGTGCCGACGCCGCCATACGACGAAGCGGCACCGATACCGTCCGGTGCACCATCAGCCACATACTGAGAACCGCCGCCGTGCCGATGCCGGCTGCGACAAGCGCCAGGCTCGTCTGACCACCGGCTCCGCCCCGCCCGAGTTCGATCGCCGCGATCCCACCCAGCGCAAGTGCCGCCGGTATCCAGATGGCCGCGAAACGCCTTCCAATCGTCCAGCTCGATCTCATCATGATCACCTCGTGCCTGCCGCGTCGAGCGTCTCGCCGCGATCCCTTGCCGTCTCGCTATCATCCCGCGCCACGGCCTCGTCGTACGAGGGCTCCGCGGCTGTCTGTCCGTTGACCAGCGCGTCGATGGCTGCCTCTTCGATGACTCCGACCTCGTCTTCCGTCATCGACATCTCCGCCGCGTATCCCGCCCGCGGCCCCAGCGCCCGAACGGCCTCGACCATCTCCGTGACGATGCGGGAGTAGCGCTCGCCCTCGCTCGCGGAGACCCAGTCCAGACGGATACGCTCCTCCTCGATGCCGAACTGCGCCAGCACCTTCTTCAGAAGGACGTTGCGCCGCATGGCGCTGTGATTCCCGTCCTTGTAGTGGCAGTCGCCCGGATGGCACCCGAGCAGCAGCACGCCATCGGCGCCTTCCGCGAACGCATCGAGCACGAACTGCGGATCGATGCGACCGCTGCACATGACGCGGATCGGCGTGAAGTTCGAGGGGCACGGTATGTGGGCCCGACCTGCAGCATCGGCTCCTTCATAGGAGCACCAGTTGCAGAGAAAGCCGACGACCTTCGGTTCGAATCGCTCCTTCACCTGAGCACCCCCCGTATCTCCGCGTAGACCTGAGCATCGTTGAAGTGTCGTGCTGTCGCTGCTCCCGACGGACAGGTCGCGGCGCACGTGCCGCACCCGCGACAGAGCGTCTCCTCGACGACCGAGTGACCCTCCTCATCGTCGCGACGGATGGCGCTGAACGGGCAGACCGAGATGCACATCCCGCAGCTCGAACACCGCTCGCCCTCGATCGATGCGACCGTCGGCTCGAGGACCAGCCTCTCTCCCGGAACCAGATCGGAGAGCACCTTCCCCGCCGCAGCCTGGCCCTGCGCCACCGCCGTCTCGATGTCGCACGGACCTCGCGCAGCGCCGGCGACGAACACGCCGTCGCTCGTCGTCGAGACCGGCGCGAGCCGCGAGTGGACGCTCTCGAAGAATCCGCTCGCCTCGTTCGGCGCCGCGATCTCGAGCATCCCCGCCAGATCCGCCGCGTCTCGGGGACCTTCCATTCCAGGCGCGAGCACGACCATGTCGCACTGCCGCTTCTCCACCGTTCCGGCGGAGCTGACGTACGTCACCTCGACCCCGGCTCCCGACGCCTCGGCTCCGGAACCTGACGCCTCAATGCCGACGCAGTTCGGTCCCTTCATCCGGAGAAACTCAACGCGCTCATCAGACTGAAGCGGCGTGAGCAAGTGTTCGCCCTTTGTTCCCGGCAGGCAGTGATCCGCGTAGATATCGAGAATCCTCGCCTCCGGCAGCTGCTTGCGAATGAGATGCGCCAACTTGAGCAAGTAGCTGCAGCAGACGCCGGAACAGTAATCGTTGAACTCGGCGGAGCGTGACCCGACACAGTGGATCAGAGCGATGGTGTCGGGCTCCTTTCCTGACTCAAGCACGACCTTCCCTCCGGTCGGCCCGTTCGAACTGAGCATCCGCTCGAGTTCGAGGGCACTGCGGACGTCGCCGATCTCGCCGAGCCCATACTGGGCTGCGACCCGAGCATCGAACGTCTCGAACCCGTTCGCTACAACGACGGCGCCGATCTCGAACTCGCGCTCCGTGTCCTTCTGGTCGAGAATGACCGAGCCGAAGGCGCACGCGGTGGCGCAGGCCTCACAATCGCTCCCCGATGACCGCAGACATATCTCCCGGTCGATGATCGGAACGTTCGGCAGAACCCCCGCGAACGGGACGTGCATCGCGGACCGCTCGCCCAACCCCGCCACCTGCGGATCAGGCCGCTTCGCCGGACAGGCATCGATGCAGACACCACAGCCTATGCAGCTGTCGAGATCGACCGAGCGCGCCCGCGTCCTCACACGCGCCGTGTAGTTGCCTCGCGCCCCGAGAACCTCGACGACCTCGCTGGCGGTCAGCACCTCTATCTGTTCGTGGTGGAGAATCTCATCGATCATCGGCTCCAGCATGCAGCTGGCGCACTCGAGTCCCGGGAACACGTCCTCGTATCGAACCGTCATCCCACCGACCCAGGGCTCCTTCTCCACGACGAAGACCCGTCGGCCCTTCTGAGCCAGCGTCAGCGCTGCGCTCATCCCGGCCACTCCGGCGCCAATAACGAGCACGTCCGCTTTGCAGTCGATCTCGGTCGCGGTGAGCGGCTCATGATGCGCGACGCGCCCGACAGCGGCGGAGATGATGCGCTTTGCCTTCCTCGTGGCCTCTTCGAGATCGTCGGTCACCCACGCGCACTGCTCACGGATGTTCGCGATCTGGAGCATGTATGGGTTCACACCCGCGTCGGCGAGGGCCGTCCGGAACGTCTTCTCGTGCTCCTTCGGGGAACACGCGGCGACGACGACGCCTGTCAGTCCCTCATCGGCCTGCTCGACCCCCGCCTCG
>CAZRAD010000179.1:0-4097 GCA_964597945.1 uncultured bacterium | reverse complement strand
TCATGCACGCCGAGTGGTTCCAGGACATCCGCTACGAGTTCGCGGGTGGTGTGCGCTCGTTCGGGGACCAGGCGTTCGGCGTGAGTCTCGTCGGGCTCTACATGGATGATCTCGAACGGCGCGACGGTCCGACCTCGGACCCGATCGGTCACTTCGGCGTGTTCGACTTCGCGCTGACCGGCGCATACGCGCGGCGGCTGACCAACGAGTTCGACGCCGGCGTATCGGTGAAGTATCTGCACGAGAAGATCGACGACGAGCTTGCGCGGGGTGTGGCGGTTGATCTCGGAGCCATCTACAGGGTTCCGATGGTGCGCGGTCTCTCGCTCGGTCTGTCGGTCCAGAACCTCGGGCCGCAGATGAGCTTCATCGAGGAGAAGTTCGACCTGCCCGTCCAGTACAAGGGCGGTGCGACGTACGCGACCCCGGTCGAAACGCTCAAGGGCGACGTGCTGTTCACGGGTGATGTCATCGTGCCGAACGATGGCGACCCGAAGACGCACTTCGGACTGGAGTACGAGTACGACGACATGGTCGCGCTGCGGGTCGGCTATCGCGGCGGCTGGGACAACCAGAACATCTCGTTCGGTCTTGGCGCGAAGGTGAAGGGCATGCGCGTCGACTACGCGTATGTGCCGTTCTACTCCGACCTCGGTGACACGCACCGCATCTCACTCGGGTTCGCGCTCTAGCGAAGCGGCGCTCGCTTCCACCGAAGCGGCGTTCGCTGCTGGTCGCGGGGTAAAGACTGACGAGCACCGAAACAACGAAGGGGTCCCCGTGAGGGGACCCCTTTTGATCGTCCGGACCATCGCTGCTCGGACCGCGCTGCCGCACCGGCCGGTGCCCGGCGACGGGCGGCGCGCCTCCGATGTGCGTTAGCCGGCAACGTCGGCGGACCCGCACGCCTCATCGTTCGGGACGAGCGCTCCGTCGGTCCAGCGAAGCATCCTGAAGCCCGAGGCGTCCAGCACCGTGACGGACCGGTTGGTCATCCAGTCGCCGACGATGATGGCGTCCCGTCCGTCCTGCTTCCAGAGTCGGGGCGCGTGGACGTGACCGACAACGGCCGCGTCGAATCCCTCGTCGAGCTTTGAGATGAGGAACTCGCGCATCGGGGGGATGGCCGCCTGAACGCGATCGTCCGTGATCCCCGAGACGTTCGAGACGCGGACCGCGAGTCTTGCGCCGATGGCGGGGGAGAGCTGCCGGAATGCCGAGATCGCGATCGGATTTCGGAGCACGGACTTGAGGATCCGATAGCCCCGGTCACCGGCCGGCAGTCCGTCACCGTGCGCGATGAACAGGCGCTTGCCGCCGTGCGTCGCGACGATCGGGTCACGATGGACGGAGGCACCCGTGAGACGCTCGAACTCCTGCCCGGCCCAGTAGTCGTGGTTGCCGCCGAGGAACTTCACGGCCGTGCCGGAGTGGGAGAGCGCGTCGAGCGCCCGGAGAACTCCATCGTGTCCGTGAGCCGAAGCGACACGATACTCGAACCAGAAGTCGAAGATATCGCCGACCAGATAGAGAGCCTCGGCGGCGCCTTCGATCGATCGGAGGAACGCCTCGAGATCCCGTTCGCTGCTGACGTCCGCCGGGTCCTCGAGACCACCAAGGTGGGCGTCGGCCAGGAAGTAGACGGGTCGGTCGGTGGGTGGGGTCACAGAACGCCTTTGCTTGACATGTGGTGTGATAATTGCTCTTACATGCGTGGGTCGACCCACTCCGGCGGGGGGCAGGTCCGTGTCGTCCCACCGTGCAGGCTTGATTCCCGCCGCAAACAGGGCGATTCGGGGCGTCGAGACCGCCGAAACGCGATCTCGGAGGTCGATTCCCGGACCGAGACAGCCGCAAACGGCATCGCGGCCCCTGAAATCGTCATTAATGAACCTCAAATCGCTTGACCGGACGCAACTTTTTCTCTACGATTGCATCTCATTATGGTACGAGGTCGTGAGAGTGCAGTGAAGCGCTCGGCCTCGTGTGACCGTCGCAACCGTCCTGAGCGGGAATATACCTTCAGGCGGCTGCTGCTGCAAGCGAAAGCGGGCCTCCGAGAACGACCCGCTGGAGGACAGGAAGAATGTCAACGCTGTGGGATGACGTGAAGAACGCGATCGTCGACGGCTACGTGTACGCTTCGGACAAGGCCGAGGAGTTGACGGCCATCGGCAAGGCCCGTGTCGACGTGGTCAAGGCGAACCGCAAGATCGCACAGGCGATGACGCGCATCGGCGATCGGGTGTTCCAGCTGTTCGAGGACGAACAGGAGTCGACGCTGGCCGAGGACGCTGATGTTGTGGGAGCCGTTGAGGAGATTCGCTCGCTGCGCAAGGAGATCGGAAGGCTCGAGGAAGAGATCGAGCGTGTGAAGGCCGAGCGCGGTGAGTCACAGTCGGTGGCACCGACAGAGTAGCGGCACCACGAACGGTAAGACCACGGGAGTTGTGACACCACGGAACGAAACGCCCTCCGCGTCGCACATCAGCCTGGGAAAAGAGTCGTCGCTCGTCGGGAGACAACGTGACGGGAAGCTATACCCGCTTGCAGCGGGGTTGTATGTCAGGGGGAGTGCCAGCGGGTACGTACGACGTGCCCGGGAGCGCTCGGGTCGGAACAGCACGGGTGATAGTCCGACAGTGAACCGTCTGAGATCAGGAGGTAGTACATCATGAAGAGCTCAGCTGGCTGGCTGGTTGGTGGTATCGTGCTGATCCTTCTTGGGGTTGTGGTCGGCGTCCTTATCACGGCGAGCACGAACCTCTCACCTGTCTCCGTGGCTCAGGAGACAAGCGACCGCGCGCTCGAGGTTGCCGCCGAAACGATAACGGCGTTCGGCGAGAGCCCCTTCGTTGCGGTTGCGGACGAGGTCATGCCCGCCGTCGTGAGCGTGGATACGAAGCGAACGATCCGGCGCAGCAGCGATCCGTTCGAGGACATGTGGAGGCAGTTCTTCGGGGAGACGCCCCGGCGCGGACAGCGCACTCCGCGGTACGAGGAGTACGAGGTGCCGGGGTCGGCATCCGGGTTTATCTTCGACCGTGACGGGTACATTCTTACGAACAATCACGTCGTCCGCGGTGCGGACGAGATCGAGGTCACGCTGGCGGACGGACGTGAGTTCACCGCCGAGATCGTGGGGCAGGATCCGAGCACGGACATCGCGGTCATCAAGATCGAGGGAGACGAGCTCCCGTACGTGCGGCTCGGTGACTCCGACGCGACGAAGGTCGGGAGCTGGGCGATCGCCATCGGCAACCCGTTGTCGCTCGAAGGCACGGTCACCGTCGGCGTCGTCAGCGCGCTCGGCCGCGCGAATCTGAATATCTCGGGCGGCGCGCCGGTCTACCAGGACTTCATCCAGACGGACGCGTCGATCAACTTCGGCAACAGCGGCGGTCCGCTGTGCAACATCCGCGGCGAGGTCATCGGTGTCAACGCAGCGACCAACGTCTCAGCGGAGGGGATCGGGTTTGCCATCCCCATCAACCTGGCGCGCGAAGTGGCGGAATCCCTGATGTCCGACGGCCGCGTGGTTCGCGGATACCTGGGTGTCGTTCCGCAGGACATCACGCGCGATCTGGCCGAGGCGACGGGACTCGACGACACGCGCGGCGTGCTCATCGCGAGCGTCGAGGGCGATACGCCCGCGGCGGATGCAGGCCTTCAGGCGGGAGATGTTGTGATCGAGCTCAACGGAGTGGAGGTCGATAACGCAACGCACTTCCGGCGCGTCGTGGCCGCCATAGAGCCCGGCGAGCGCGCGAGAATGAAGATCATGCGCGCGGGTGACATCACCACGAAGACGGCGACGCTCGTCGAACGGCCTGCGACCGATGACGCCACCGACGAGACGCCGGTCGAGGACGAGATATGGCTTGGTCTGGACGTCGCGTCGGTCGACGACCCGCTCGCCGACGAGTTTGAGGTCCAGGCGAGGAGCGGCGTGCTGGTCGTGGGCGTCGAGCGCGGGAGCGAGTCGGCGGACGCGGGTATCACGGCCGGCGACGTCATCGTTCGCATCGGTGACATTGGAATCGACGACCTCGGCGATTATCGGAGAGCCGTGAACGAGGACAAGGAACACGAGAAGG
>CAZRAD010000178.1:0-4189 GCA_964597945.1 uncultured bacterium | reverse complement strand
CCGCCCGGGCCGATGCTCCCCGCCCTTCCTCCATGACTCGGAACGCGGCCTTGGACATCGATCGACGAAGACCGGCGTCCTGGACGATCGCAAGCAGCTTCTCCGCGAGTTCCTCGCCGTTCGACACCATCACGGCCGCCTCCGCATCGAGCAGCAGCCCGGCGCTCTCACGACAGGTCTCCGTGTGCGGTCCGAGCACGACCGGCACACCCTGCGCCGCCGGCTCAAGCGGGTTGTGACCTCCGTAGTCCGCAAGCGTCCCGCCCACGAATGCGGCGTCGGCGATCGCGTACACGGCTCCCAGCTCTCCGGTGGTGTCGAGAACGACGACCTCATGGCCTCCTGCATTGTCGTTCTGAATCCGCGTGAAACCGGTCCTCCGCACGCTCGGGACGCCCGAGCGTTCGAGAGACGCGACGACCGACTCGGCGCGTTTGAGGTGGCGGGGCGCTACGATGGCACGCGCCGCATCCAGATCCGCCAGGCACGCCGCCACGGCGCGCGCGACCTCCGCTTCCTCCATCGGCCGCACACTACCGAACACGAACACCCGATCTGACTCGTCGAACCCGAATGATCTCCTCAGTTTCGCCCGCTCAGGCGCGGACAGGGGTCGGGCGAGCGAATCGAACTTCGTGCTTCCGAAGGACCGAACACGCGACCGCTCGAACCCGAGTCTGACGAATCGCGCCACGTCCTCCTCCGACTGGCAGACCGCCGCTCGGACGAGCCGCGCCACATCGCGAAGCGGCGAACCCGTCGAACGATATCGCGAGAGGCTCCGCTCCGACATCCGGGCGTTGGCCATAGCGACCGGAACGCCGTGGGCCCTCGCCTCGTGGAGGAGATTCGGCCAGAGCTCATTCTCAACAAGGATGATCAGCGAAGGACGCATGGTCCGCAGGACGCGCCTCGTGGCCGGCACGAAGTCGAGCGGCGCGAAGGAAACGGGGATCTCCTCGGGCAGCGTCGCTCGTGCGATGCGGACGCCCGCCGGTGTCACGACGGTCACACACACGCGCTGCCCGTGTGCCGCCAGCTCACGGACGAGAGGAAGCGCGGCTCCTATCTCACCGACCGATGCCGCGTGGACCCAGACGGCCCCCGTCAGTGCTTCCGGGACATCCCCGAGGCGCTCGCGCCACTCCGCGCCCTTCATCCGGGCCGCGTACAGCCCCACCCAGGCGAGACACCAGACGACCCACGTCGCAAACCGGTAGACACTGTAGGCGAACGGCGTCCGATTCCGCCGGTCAGTCATGACCCCGGCCTCCCGCATCGCCGGAACCGCCGCCGCGTCGAGCATCGGCCCGGGACGGGTCCTCGGCGAGCACCTGTGCCTGTTCCTGCAGCCGTTCAAGCTCTGCCGTCAGGAGTTCCGCGACCACGTTGAGGTCCGACCCCGGTTCGACCTCGTACGGCTCGCCGTGAAGAACGACGACGCGAGCGAACGGATGGGGTATCACGAAACGGTCCCACCCCGACAGCCGCGTGCACCGATCAACACCGACACCCAGCGGAACGATCGGGCCGCCGGCCTTGAGAGCGAGGAAAGCGATTCCGGCCTTCGCCACGCGGGCCGGCCCCTTGGGACCATCGGGTGAGATGGCAAGGTCACGCCCCTCGCGCGCGCGTCGGACCATCCTGACCAGACCGCTGACCGACCCGCGTGTGGTGGAGCCGCGCTCCACAACAAACCCGAGTGCCTGCATCAGCCGGGCGCTGATTTCCCCATCGCGATGCAACGAAGAGAGCACGACGACACCGCGGCCGCGGTAATTGAAGCCAAGCGGCAGAATGTGGCAGTGCCAGAATGCGTAGATCATCCGCCTGCCGGTGGCATGGACTCCATCCACCACCTCGCTGTTGATGAAGCGGACCCGCCACGTCGAGCCGAGCATCCGAATGATCGCCGGACCGATCGCCACAACGGCGCCGATCAGCAGGCGATCCCTGAAGCCGGGCGTTGCCTCCGGACGCCCCGGCGTGCCCCGGGTCGGCCGCGTCACGATGCACCATCCGTCAGCATCGATGCGGCGATCCTCGCCGCCCGTGCGCTCGCGCCCGGCTCGCCGAGCGTCCCCCATACCTCGAGGAGACGCGTCGAGAGCGACGCGTACCGCGTGCCGTCGCCGAGCAGCGACTCCACCTCGGCGGCGATCCGCTGCGGCGTCGCATCCCCCTGAACGAGCTCCGGCACGATGCGCTCACCCGCCACGACGTTGACAAGACCGATGTCCGGGATCCTCACAAGCCGCCGTCCGAGCGCGAAAGACAGCGGCTGCATCCGGTAGACAACGACCATCGGTGTCCCGAAACACGCCGCTTCGAGCGTCGCCGTACCAGAGGAGACGATGAGCGCCGTCGACTCACGCATGATGTCGTAGGCCGAACCGGGCGGAGCGATCTCGATGCGGTCGCCGATACCATCCGGGAGGGACTCCGGCTGCCCCGCATCACCTGCAAGACCGACGCGGAACCGCGCACCCGGGATGCGGTCCCGGAGAAGACGCGCCGCCTTGAGCATCACCGGAAGGTGCCGGGTGAGTTCGTTCGGACGACTCCCCGGGAGGATCCCAATGACCGGGGGGTCTTCAGACAGCACCTTCGGTGTCCCGGGTGCCGCCAGCGCGGGTTCCTCGAGCAGCGGATGCCCTACGAAATCGACGGCGATGCCGCGCTCGCGGTAGAACCTCTCCTCGAACGGCAGGATGACGGCCATTCGGTCGACATCACGGGCGATGGCCCGGACGCGGCGCTCGCCCCAGGCCCAAACCTGAGGGCTGATGTAGTAGAAGACGGGGATCCCGACGGCCTTGAGCCGACGGGCCAGAAGCAGATTGAAACCGGGGTAGTCTACGAGGATGGCCAGCCTGGCGTCCCGGTCCCGCGCTTCGTCGACGAGACCGCGCATCACATTGCGCAGCCGCGGGATGTGAGCCACGACCTCGACGAGACCGGTCACCGCGAACTCGTCGGCGTGATGGAGGATCTCGACGCCGGCACCACGCATCCGGTCGCCGCCGACCCCGAATACGCGGACGTCTCCGCAGACGACGGCGAGCTCCGAGATGAGCTTCGACGCATGCAGGTCACCGGACGCCTCGCCGGCGACGACTAGTACGGAGGAACCACGACAGTCCATGATCCGGTCCGGGAGTCTGGGAGCGGAGCGGCGGGAGCTACTCTCCAGCCGTGAGGCCGATCTGCCTCATGATCTCGAGCGCGACCTCGAGCGCCTTCAGTCCGTCCTCGCCATCGACGACCGGACGTTCCCCGTCGACCACGGCGCGCACGAATGCAGAGAGCTCGAGTTCCAGTGCGTCGGCCCCGTCCATCAAGGGCCGTTCCATCTCGACGATGTTCTCGAGGCCACCCTCGACCTCGCCGCTCGCGATCTTCAGAAGCAGCTCGTGTGGGACGTCCTTGCGGCGGATGACCTCGACGGCCGGTGCCATGGTGTCCACGCTGACGTACGCGTCGGCCTGGAAGAAGCGAATCTTCCGGACCCGGTCGCGCGACACCCGGCTCGCCGTGACGTTCGCGACGCATCCGTCCTCGAACGTCAGCCTCGCGTTGGCAATGTCGATGTTCGGGGAGAGCACCGCGACACCGACCGCCTCGATCCTGACCACCGGCGATCGCACGGCCGACAGGATCAGGTCGATGTCGTGGATCATCAGATCGAGCACGACGGCGACATCCGTGCCGCGAGGGACAAACACGCCGAGTCGGTGCGCCTCCACGAACTTCGGGTCCCTGAGCACCGTGAGCGCCGCCCGTGTCGCCTGGTTGAATCGCTCGATGTGGCCGACCTGCATGCGGAGATTCTTCTCGCGTGCCTTCGCAACGAGCGCGCGCGCCTGCTCGACAGTGGAAGCGATGGGCTTCTCGATGAGGACATGGACACCCGCGTCAAGGCACGCCATGCCAACCTCGCAGTGAGCCGTCGTCGGAACCGCGATGCTCACGGCGTCGACCTGCCCGATGAGCTCGTTCATGCCCGGGACCGCACGCGTGCCGTACTCGCCGGCCACCGCCGACGCCCGGTCGGAGTCCGTGTCGAAGACACCGACGAGTTCACAGTTCGGCAGCTCCGAGTAGACGCGCGTGTGGAAGCGCCCGAGATGCCCCGTCCCGATCACACCGACTCTGAACATTCCGCATCCCCCTTGGTGCATCGCCGCGC
>CAZRAD010000177.1:0-4194 GCA_964597945.1 uncultured bacterium | reverse complement strand
GGCGGCGGGCACTTGCTTGAGGGCGGCGGCGTGGACGACGACGTCGACGCCGTCGAAGGCGCGGTGGAGGCGGTCGGCGTCGCGGACGTCACCGAGGAAGAAGCGCAGGCGCTTGTCGTTGCCGAAGGCCTGGCGCATCTCATACTGTTTGAGTTCGTCGCGGCTGTAGATGATGACCTTGCGTACGGTCGTGTTGTCGAGGATCGTGCGGACGAAGAGAAGAGCGACGATGACAAGGAGACGTCGAAGCGTCGGAGCGACCGCGAGGAGGAAGAGGAGCTCGAGGGCGTGTTCATCGTCGGTGAGGAGGACAAGGCCGAGTTCGTTACGGTGACGACGGGTATCGCGGACGAACTCTCCATCGAGGTGATCTCGGACGAACTCACCGAGGGACAGCGCGTCGTGTCCGGACCGTACCGGGTGCTACGGACTCTCAAAGTCGGCGCGGATCTCAAGGTCGAGGAGAAGAACGACAACAAGGAGACGGAGGACTAAGGTGCTGATCGAGTTCGCCGACGTGACGAAGGTCTACGAGGTCGGCACCCAGAAGGTCCACGCGCTCAACGGTGTGTCCGCCTCCATAGAGCCAAACGAGTACGTCGCCATCATGGGCCCATCCGGGTCCGGCAAGTCGACGCTCATGAACATGATCGGATGTCTCGACGTTCCCACGGCGGGTTCGTACCGTCTCAAGGGCGTCGAGGTCGCATCGCTCGACGATGATGAGCTTGCCGAGATTCGCAGCGCGGAGATCGGCTTCGTTTTCCAGACGTTCAACCTGCTGCCGCGGATGACGGCCTTCCAGAACGTGGAGCTCCCGCTCATCTACGCTCGCGGTGACCGCCACGAGCGTGCCGCGCGCGTGTGGAAGGTCATGGACGACGTCGGGCTTCGCGAACGCGCGATGCACCGTCCGAACGAGCTGTCGGGTGGTCAGCGTCAGCGGGTAGCGATCGCTCGTGCGCTCATCAACGACCCATCGATCATCCTCGCGGACGAGCCGACCGGCAACCTGGATTCGGCCACCGGCGAGGAGATCATGCAGATCTTCCGGCGGCTTCACGACAAGGGCAACACCATCATTCTCGTGACGCACGAGGAGTACATCGCCGAGCATGCCGAGCGGATCATTCGGATACGCGATGGACTCATCGCCAGTGACGCGCCTTCGCGAGCCGCCAACGGCGGAGCAGGCGGTCTGGCCGTCGACGGCGGGGCCGGCGATGGCCGGCACCGGGACTAGGGGGGCGCGATGGAGTTTCGCGAGACCCTGCTGTCCGCGCTGAGAACGCTCGGCTCGCATAAGATGCGCTCCGGATTGACGATGCTCGGCATCGTCATCGGGAGTTCGTCGCTCGTTGCGGTCATGTCGCTCATCGCCGGGCTGAACCAGAGCGTAGCGGTCCAGTTCCAGTCGATCGGGACCGACATCATCTCCGTCAGCCTCTACCCGTGGGTCCAGACGGGCGATAACGACGAGTATCGCAACCGTCCGCGCATCACGATGGAGGACGCCGAAGCGGTCGCGGCGCTTCCGTCCGTGGGGCTGACAGCGCCGAACATCCACACGTCGCGTCGTCTCGCGTACCGCGGCGAGAGTATGCGGCGCGTGCATGTCCAGGGCTCGACAGAGGAGTACGAGACGATCGACAACTACCCGGTCGACTCCGGACGGTTCATCACGAGACTGGACGTCGACCGTCGCCGGCAGGTGGCCGTCATCGGCGCGGACGTTGTCGATGAGCTCTACGGCTTGAGGGATCCCATCGGTCGCGACATCCACGTCGACGGGAAGCGCTTCAAGGTTATCGGGGTGGTGGAGGAGAAGGGTGACGTCTTCGGTGACAGCCAGGACGATCACATCATCATCCCGATCACGACGTTCCAGAAGGCCTTCGGGACGAGGCGCTCGGTGGTCATCGACTGCCAGCCCGCTGACGGTGTGTCGATGGAGCGAACCATCGAGGACATCCGGATGCTCCTCCGCGTGAGGAGAAAGGTCCCGCGGGACGAGCCGGACAACTTCGCCATCAACACACAGGACGATCTGCTCGCTTCGTACAACCAGCTCACCGGGGTGCTCTATTTCGCGATGACGGGCATCGTCGGACTGGCCCTGCTTGTCGGCGGGATCGGCGTGATGAACGTGATGCTCGTCTCCGTCGCCGAACGGACGCGGGAGATCGGCATCCGCAAGGCGATCGGGGCTCGACGGAAGGACGTCACGCTCCAGTTCCTCGTTGAAGCCGTCATCCTCACGGGGCTTGGCGGCGCCATCGGTATCAGCGCCGGCGCCGGGCTGGCCCTGCTCGTGCGCTCGATCTCGCCGCTTCCCGCGGCCGTGACACCGGCCGCCGTGGGCATCGCCATCGCGTTCGCTCTCATCACCGGCATCGTCTTTGGCGTCTACCCGGCACTCCGGGCTGGACGTTTGAACCCCATCGAGGCTCTGAGCTCGCAATGACCAGGACACCGCAGAAGAGACAGCTGGTCTATCCGAACCGCTTCCTGGCGAGCGTGATCGAGGCGTTCCGCGCCATCGGCGCGAACCGCACGCGGTCGCTCCTCACGTCGCTCGGCATTCTCATCGGTGTGATGAACGTCGTGGCGATGGTCTCGCTCATCTCTGGGATCAATGAGAGCATCTTCGACCTGTTCCGGTCGATGGGAACGAACTCGTTCACCGTCTCGAAGATGCCAGCCGGGAACGTCTCGTATGCGGACTACCTCGAGATGCGAAGCCGCCCCGAATTCACGTATGACGACGCCGAGGCGATCGCCGAGCAGTGTCCGTCGGTCGCCGCCGTCTCGCCACAGACATTCGTCTTCAGAAAGATCCACCGCGGCTCCGAATCGACGAACGACATCGTCGTGATGGGCGTCACGCCCGAGTACCAGTACGTCACCGACGCCGACATCGGCGACGGGAGGTTCTTCGCGTGGCCTGAGGCCGACCGGAAGCGGCAGGTCATCGTGCTCGGGCACCCGATCAAGGAGCGTCTGTTCGGCGCCCGGGACCCCGTCGGTCGTGACGTGTTCGTCGGGAACAGGAAGTTCCGGGTGGTCGGCGTCATGGAGCCGATGGGCGAGCTCTTCGGCCAGAGCCTGGACGAGTACGTCATCATCCCGTACAAGACCGTCAGCAAGCTCTACGGTTCACGCCTGACATCGCGCCTCAGTGTGAAGGCCACAAGCCCGGATGAGATCGACAACGCGATCGAGCAGGTCGAGCGCGTGCTCAGAGTGCGTCGAGGCGTCAAGGCTGATGACCGCAACAACTTCGAGATCATCACACAGTCACAGCTCGTCGAGATGTACGAGAACTTGACGAACGTGACGTGGATCGTCATGATTGGAGTGTCGGCTATCGCTCTCGTCGTCGGTGGCGTCGGCATCATGAACATCATGATGGTGTCGGTGACCGAGCGGACGAGGGAGATCGGCATCCGCAAGGCGGTCGGCGCACGCTCGCGCGATGTCCTCTGGCAGTTCCTCGTGGAATCCGCCGTGCTTTCCGCGATCGGGGGGCTCCTGGGGATGGGTGCAGCGATGGGCATCACCAAGCTGATCTCCTCCGTGACGCCGATCCCGGCAGTCATTGAGCTGTGGTCGGTCGTGCTCGCGCTCGGGGTGTCGGTGACCGTCGGTATCTTCTTCGGTCTCTATCCCGCGTCGAAGGCCGCGCGTCTCGACCCGATCGAATCTCTCCGCTACGAGTAGTCCGCGGGCTCGCCCCCCGCTTCACCCGAGAAGGGGGTTGGATGCGTATCCGCACGCTCGACCGGCGCCCCCCGCGTCAGTCTCGCACACCGGATCTCCCGATATCCCTGCTGGCCATCGCCGCCGTCGCGCTGCTGGCGACGGTATGCGTCGCTCAGTGGACACCGTACGGAACGGCTCCCTCGAGTTTCGGGAACCTGCGCTTCATTGTCGACGTCGCCTCGGTTCCGACCCTTGAGGGCGGGAGCACTGTTGAGATCAGCTACAGTGTGACGTACGACGAGCTGCCGTTCATACGCCACGAGGGCCGCTTCCGGGCCCGGTTCGAGGTGACGGCCGTGCTCTACGACGGGGCCGGACGTCAGGTTGCCGGCGCTACATGGCCGCGGGCCGTCGCTCTCGACTCCTTCGACGACACCCACTCACGCAAGCTCGCCGCGCGCGAGGTTCTCCGCGTCGACGTTCCTGAAGGTC
>CAZRAD010000176.1:0-4219 GCA_964597945.1 uncultured bacterium | reverse complement strand
CCTTCGTGTCGTCGATGAGCTGAGCGTACATATGCTTTACACTCCTGAAGACGCTCAGCCTCGGACGCGCGGACACTCCGCTCACCTTCTTGCGGATGCTTCGCCTCCGCCGATCCCTGCCATCTTTTCTGGCGTTGCTCCTACCCTTCATGCGTCTCACCAACCCTATCATCGGTTAAGGACACGAGTGGTCTACCCGCCTGACGATACCGCGAGCTTCCCTGCCTTGCGTCGTACGTACTCGTCGTGATACCTGATGCCCTTGCCCTTGTACGGCTCCGGCGGACGATGCGCGCGAACGTCCGCGGCGATCTGCCCGACCTGCTGCTTATCGATTCCCTTGATCACGATACGGGTCGGAGCGGGGACCTCGATCTCGATGCCGGCCGGAGGCATGAACTCGCACGGGTGCGAGAAGCCGAGCTTCATCACCAGCTTCTTCCCGCTGAGCTCGGCGCTGTAGCCGACTCCGATGATGTCCAGGTTCCGCTCGAAGCCCGTCGACACACCGGTCACCATGTTCGCGATCCGAGCACGAATCGTCCCGTGAAGCGAACGCGTCGCCTTCGTCTCGTCGGAGCGAACGACCGTCAGCGTGGAATCGTCCTGACTCACACTGATGGTCTTCGGTACGTCGAGCGCGAGCTCGCCCTTCGGACCCTTCACCTTGACGGTCGTACCGTCAACGGCAAGTGTCACCCCGGCGGGCAGCGCAATCGGGTTCTTCCCAATTCTCGACATTCTAAGAACTCCTTGGTTCGTGAACCCGTCTTCGACGGCGCACCGTCATCGACGAGCCGGCCATTCTCAGCGATTCGGTCACCAGCTCCGACGCGGCCGCTGAAGGAGGCCTGATACTGGGGGCGCTACCAGACGTGGCAGACGACCTCTCCCCCGACATGCTCCCTGCGGGACTCCTTGCTGGACAGAACGCCCTTGGGCGTTGAGATGATGGCAGTCCCGAAGTTGCTCCTCACGCGCGGTATCTCACCGGCGCCTACGTAGCGCCGCAGTCCAGGCCTTGAGATGCGCTTGAGCCCGCGGATGATGCTCTCACCCTCCGGCGTGTACTTCAGATAGACCCTCAGGGTTCCCTGCGGCCCCGCATCCATCACCTTCAGATCCCTGATGAATCGTTCTCTCAGAAGCGCCTGCGAGATGGCGACCTTGAAGTTCGACGACGGAATGTCGACGTAGCGCTTCTTCGCCCTGGCCCCGTTGCGAATTCTGGTCAACAGGTCGGCGATCGGATCAGTCATCATGTTTCTTCGTCTCCTCGAGCCCGTCCACGCCATCCCCGATCCGGGGGGCGGCGCGCGGCAGCTCTCCAGTGTGTAGCTAGCTGCTTATCAGTCGAAGGCGGCTACCAGCTCGCCTTGACGACTCCCGGGATTTCACCATTGAGCGCCAGCTCCCGGAAGCAGATACGGCAGAGTCCGAAGTCCCGCATGTACGCCCTCGACCGCCCACAGCGGTGACACCGGGTGTACGCACGGACCTTGAACTTCGGCTTTCTCTGCTGCTTCTCGATCAGGCACTTCTTTGCCACGTCTTAAGCCTCCTACGCCTGCTTGAACGGGATGCTCATGAGCTTCAGGAGCTCGAAGGCCTCCTCGTCCGTCGGCGCGGTCGTCACGATGGTGATATCCATACCCTTGATCATGCTAATGTTGTCGTAGTCGATCTCGGGGAATACCACCTGCTCCTCGAGGCCGAAGGTGTAGTTCCCGCGTCCGTCGAACGAGTTGTTCGGCAGGCCACGGAAGTCACGGATTCGCGGGATCGCGATCGTAACGAGCCTGTCAAAGAACTCCCACATACGGGCGCCGCGAAGCGTCACCTTGCAGCCGATCGGTGTTCCCTCCCGGAGCTTGAAGTTAGCGATCGACTTCTTCGCCCGGGTGATCTTCGCCTTCTGACCGGTGATGGCCGCCAGCTCTTCGCGAGCGACGTCGAGAATCTTGATGTCATCCTTGGCCTCTGAGAGGCCCATGTTGATGACGATCTTCGACACCCTCGGAACCATCATCCGGTTGGGGTAACTGAAGCGCTTCATCAGCCCGTCAATCACCTCGCTCTTGTACTTGTCCTCAAAACGCGTCATCGGTTCGACTCCAGATCCCTCTCGCGCAGGACGGGTCACCCCGCTACCTCCGCTCGATCATCTCGCCACACTCGGCGCAGATGCGCTCCTTCTTCTTGTTGGCGAGAATCTTCGTCCGCACGCGCACACCACTGTTGCACTTGGAGCAGACGAGCTTCACGTTCGAGACGTGAATCGGGGCTTCCTTCTCAATGATCCCGCCCTGCTCGCTCTGGCTCCGCGGCTTGGTGTGCCGGTGGATGAAGTTGACGCCCTCGATAACCACCCGGTCCGCCTTCGGGTTCACGCGGAGCACCTTCCCGCGCTTGCCTCGGTCGTTCCCGGCGATCACCTCGACAATGTCGTTCTTCGCGATATGCATCCCTGCTCCCCCTCACCAGGAGGGCCCACTGCCGCCCGACTACAGCACCTCAGGCGCGAGGGCTATGATCTTCATGAAGCGCTTGTCTCTCAGCTCCCTCGCTACCGGACCGAAGATGCGGGTGCCTACCGGTTCATTCTGCGGATTCACGATGACGGCGGCATTGTCATCGAACCGGATGTAGGACCCGTCCTTCCGTCTGATCTCCTTCTTGGTCCTGACGATCACGCAGCGGACAACGTCCTTCTTCTTGACGTTGCCGCCCGGCATCGCGGACCTGACGCTCGCGACAACGATGTCGCCAACGCGGGCGTAGCGCCTCCGGGAACCGCCCAGCACCTTGAAGCACCGCACTTCCTTGGCTCCGGAGTTGTCTGCCACCTTGAGTTTCGTGTACTCCTGAATCATGGTCTGCCTCTTCCAGGGTCGGCGTTGCCGCCTACTGCGCCCTCTTCATAATCTCGACGAGCCGCCACCGCTTGTCCCTGCTCAGCGGACGTGTCTCCATAATGCGGACGACGTCGCCAATGTGGCAGTCGTTCTTCTCGTCGTGGATCTTGTACTTGGCCGTCTTCTTCACGAAGCGACCGTACAGAGGATGGCGGACGAGCCTGGTGACCGCGACCACCGCGGTCTTCTCCATCTTGTCGCTGACAACCTCTCCGACGCGAACCTTGCGCCGTCCCCTCGTCTCGTTCGAGGTCATACGCTCCTACTCCGTTCCCCGTCCGCGATTCGCGGCGTTCCGCCGACGCATCGGCACACCTGCAACGCCTACTCCGCGGCCGGCTGCTCTCCTGCGGTCGCACCGCTCGCTGCGGCCTTCCCGCCGCTTTCGGCGGTGTCGCCCTTCATCTCCGCGAGGATCGAGTTGAGCCGCGCGATGTCCTTGCGCACCTCACGAATCCTCAGGGGATTGCCGAGCTGTCCCGTCTTGTGCTGGAACTTCAGGTTGAACTGCTCCTCGCGAGCTTCGCGGAGGCGCTGCTCCAGCTCCGGCAATGTCAGTGTCCTCAGATCTTTCGACTTCACGTGAGCTCCCTCCTAGACTTCCCTGATCGTGAACTTCGTCTTCACAGGGAGCTTGTGGCTCGCGAGCTCAAGACACTCGCGCGCGATCTGCTCACTCACGCCCTCGAGTTCGCAGATGATCCTGCCCGGCTTGACGACGGCCACCCAGTGATCGAAGGCGCCCTTGCCCTTGCCCATCCGCGTCTCGGCCGGCTTCTTCGTGATCGGCTTGTCAGGGAAGACCCTGAACCACAGCTTCCCCTGACGCTTCATGTGACGAGTGACCGCGATACGCGCCGCTTCGATCTGGCGCGCCGTGACCCACCCCGTCTCAAGCGCTCTCAGGCCGTATTCGCCGAAGTCGAGCTTCGTCGCGCCCTTCGACATCCCGCGCATGCGGCCTTTCTGGCGCTTCCTGTACTTGCTTCTTTTCGGCTCAAGCATCGCTCTGTTCCTCTGTCACCAGCTTCCCGTCGGTTGTTACTCCGACGGCTTGGTGTCCGGCTTCTTTGCTGCAGGCGCCGGACGGCTTCCGGACGACCCACTACTGCGCCGCCCTCCTGAGTTGCTACCACTGCTGCGTGCGGGACCGCCGCCGCTGCTGCGACCGCCGCCACTGCTGCGACCGCCGCCGCCGCTGCGACCACCGCCGCCACTGCTGCGACCGCCACCGCCGCTGCGACCGCCACCGCCGCTGCGACCGCCGCCGCCACTGCTGCGACCGCCACCGCCGCTGCGACCGC
>CAZRAD010000175.1:0-4231 GCA_964597945.1 uncultured bacterium | reverse complement strand
AACTAGATGCCGCGCTTCGTCGGCGCGGCGCCGGGACGCTGCAACACGATGGCGGGATTCACAAGATAGCGTTCGGCGGCTGCCCTGAGCTGCTCCGCGGTGACCGCCTCGATGTCGGCGATGTAAGTATCGCAGCAGTCGATCGGGAGACCGAGGAAGTGGTCGCGCGCGATACTCGTGGCCTTCTCGGCATTCCGCTGCATCCGTAGCGCGAAGCTCGCGATCACGTTCTCCTTCGCGCGCTCGAGTTCGCGCTCATCGGGCGGGTCGGTCTTGATACGCGCGATCTCCTCGAGCATTCCGTTCACGGCCTCGGAGTCTGATGCCCCCATGGCGTAGACGATCAACCGCGCCTGTTCGGCACGGTGACTGGCGAAGGCGCCGGCCGAACTGACGATCAAGTCCTCCGACTCGTCAAGCATCCGGTAGAGCCTGGACTCCGTCCCGGCTCCGAGAGCCGCCATGAGCACACTGAGCGCCGCCAGGTCATCGGTCTCCGACGGGCGCGGCCCCGCGAAGCCTATCTGGACGAAGCCCGGACGCTCGCCACCGTACAGCTTCTTCACGGTCTGCGATGTGCGCTCGGGGACCGGGATCGGCTCGGGCGGATCGACCGAACCGTCGTACTGCTCGAACGCACTCTCAAGCCGGGCCAGCGTCGGCTCGGGCATCAGATCGCCGACGGCAACAACGATGGTGTTGGCCGGCGAGTAGTACCGCTCGTAGAACCCCTCGACGTCCTCGATGGTCACGGCATCCATTCCGTCCGGTGTTCCGAGCGGCGTGTCCTCGTAGGGATGGTCCTCGTAGAGCAGCGCGGTCACCTCACGGTAGGCGTACTTCCAGGCGTCTGCGATCTCGGCTTCGTAGGAGTCGAGAGCGACCTTCTTCTCGTGCTCCAGGCGGCCGATGAGAAACACCGGCTCGCTCAGCGCGGCGGCGGCCATGTCGACGATGTAGTCGAACCGTGCCTCGTGTCCGGTCAGGATGATCTCGGCCGTGTCCTCCGAGGTCAGACATTTCAGATCGACACCCTGCGCGGAGAGCTCATCGTAGACCTCGTTCCACGGGATCTCGCCAAGTCCCTCGAAGAAGAGCTCGTTGGTGATTTGTGCGAGCCCCTCGAGTCCCTCCGGATCGTACTTCGACCCGGCGCCGACCATCACGGAGAGTGCGACAGCCTGACTCCACGGATTCGGCAGCACGACGAGCGTGAGACCGTCATCGAGAACCACGTGCTGGATCTCGGCCGACGCGGCGCACGCGAGCGCCGCGAGCACGAACACAGCTGCAACCGTGGTCCACGTGTGTCTCGTTGTGCGTGTCGATCTCCTGATCATCTCGCTGCTCTCCCGGTCGTTACGTTGCTTCCCCGATCATCGTGTCGCTCTACCGGCCGTTATGTTGCTTCCCCGATCATCTCGCTTCTCCCCCGGCCATTGCGTTGCGCTGCCTGGAGCGTCGGGCTACTGCGGCATCAGGGCTGTCGTCAGGTGACCCTCGGGCGCGAAGTACTTCTCGGCGGTCCTGCGAAGGTCCTCGGGCGTTGCGGACTCGATCCGTGAGAAGTAGTTGTCGATGAAGTCCTCCCCACCGACGATCGTCCAGTAGCCTCGGTAGCTCGCCTGGTCCATCGCGAGCTCGTGCCCCATCGCGACCTCGGTCAGAAGCAGGTTCTTGAGCCGCTCGAGCTCATCCTGGCTGATCTCTTCCTCCGCCAGCGACGCGAACGTCTCCGTCGTGATCTGATCGGCCGCGCTGACGTTCTCCGGCGGCAGATGCATCCACGCCTGGAACGGGTACGGCTGGATGTGCGTGCCCCATCCTCCGCCGACATCGCTGACGAGGTCGTTGTCTCTGGTGAGCGCGACATTGAGAAGCGACACCCTGCTGCGCGCCAGCGCCATGAGAAGGAGGTCCATGTAGGCCACGTCCTCCCCATCGCCCGCCGGAGCCGGGTAGTTGACGATCATGTACGCCGCCTCGCCCGTACCGTCCACAACGATGCGCGGCAGATTCGTGGGCCACGGGAGCTGCGTGCTCGCGGGCTCGGCACGCTCGCCGGCCGGAACGCCGCTGAAGAGAGACTCCATCAGGTTGGCGGCATCGGTCGCATCGACGTCACCCGCCACGGAGATCACGAGGTTCTCACCGACGTACATCCGCTCGTAGCGCTTCTGCAGGTCCTCGGCGGTCAGGCCGTCAATGCGGCGCATGGTCCCGTAGGAGGAAACGCTGTACGGATGTTCCGGGATGAGAGCTTCGAGACCGGCCATATAGACGTGCTCGCGCTCCGACTTGACGTAGGACGCGATGTGTTTGGATACGGCATCGCGTGCGAGCGCGACGTCTTCCTCATCGATGCGCGCGCCGACGAGTCCCTTCTGCATCAGACGCGCCGTCCTGTCGAAGTGACGCGACGGTGCGGTGGCTATGAAGCTCACGAAGTCGTAGCTCGGATAGCCGGTCACCCTGCCGCCAAGCGCAGAGAACTCCTCGGCCATGCGAAGCAGTTCGTCGTCACGACGACCATCGATGAGAGCCGAGTGGAGAAGCATGGCCTCGCCGACCAGGTCGGGCGGCTCGTAGAGCGCGCCGTCACGAACCCAGACCTGGACCGAGACGACATGGATGCCGCGATTCTCCTGGACGATGATGGTGGCGCCGTTGGGGACCGTGCGGATGACGGTGGTGGGACGTTCTCCACGCGAGCAGCTCAGAAGACACACGAGCGCCAGCGCGATGATCGCCACGGCCAGCAAGGCCGTCTTCTGAGTAGCGTACGTTCTCATATGGGGTTGTTCCGGCCCCCCTGTGATCCCACGAAGTAGTGACGAACTGCTCACTCCGTTAGACAAGCGATGAAACAAGCGGTTTAGCGCTCATTTCATCCTCTCTGCTCCGCACGGAACGCCTCGGGAGAGTCGCCCGTACGGCGATACTAGACAACGAAAACCCCGCTCGTCAAGGCGATTCGGCCTGTGGAGCGGGGTCTCCGGTGCTGCCGGTCGGTGCTCCGACCCGTGATGCTAGTTGAGATACGAGACGAGCTCGGCCGCGCGCGGCGCCGCCCGGAGCTTGCCGAGCGCCTCTTCCTTGATCTGACGAATGCGCTCACGCGTCAGCCCGATCATGATGCCGATCTCCTCAAGCGTCTTCTTCGTCTCGCCATTGAGACCGAAGTAGTGCTGGAGGATGAGCGACTCACGGGCGGTCAGCACGTCGAACGCCATCTCGACCTCCTGACCGAGCGACTCGTAGTGGAGCATTTCGAGCGCCGGGTCGTCCGCGGGATCGGGAACCATGTCACCGAGATCCGCGTCCTCGTCGACCGCCAGCGGCGCGTCGAGCGAGAGACTCCCGATCGAGAGGATCCGGAGTTCCATGATCGCGTCTTCCTTGAGCTTCATCGCCTTGGCGAGTTCCTTGTCAGTCGGCTCCCGGCCCATCTCCTGCCTCATCCGCTCGATGGTCCGCCACATGCGACGAATCGCACCGGACTTGTTGAGCGGGAGGCGCATCGCACCCGACTGCTCGGACATCCCCTTGAGGATCGCGTGACGGATCCACCACACGGCGTACGTGATGAACTTGCGGCCACGCTCCGAATCGAAGCGGTTCGCAGCCTCGATGAGCCCCAGGTTGCCCTGGTTGATCACGTCCATGATGGGCGAGCCCGTACGGCGCGCGTAGTGCTTCGCCACGCTCACAACGAACCTGAGGTTCGCCGTGACGAGCGAGTCCCGCGCGGACTGGTCACCGTCGAGGATTCTCCTGCCAAGCTCCTGCTCCTGCTCACGAGTGAGGAGCGGAGTCTTCGCGATCTCGCGAAGATACTGCTGCAGGCTCTTGTCTTCTTCTGCTGCTTCTCCGTAATACGGCATCTGCTTCTGTTGCCTCCGTGCGCGTTCGGGCGAGGTTGGACCGGCCCTCCGGCGCGTTCAGTAGATCCCGACGCCTTATGGCGCCGTACTCTTTCTTTTGATGCATCCGTCCTGTATGCGGTTCGTATGACCCGCCGGCCGGACTCCTCTGTCCCTAGCCCGCAGGCCGCACGGCGACGAAGTACGTGGTTCGGGAACTCGATCCCGGGTTCGTAGCCTTCACACGATACTTCGTTGCAGCGCTGGTCCTCATGCCGTTCTTTGTCGCGGACAGGGGGAAGCGAAAATCCCGGACCGACAGCCGGGAGGCTATGGCCATGAGCGCGGGGGCGGCGAAGCGGAACACC
>CAZRAD010000174.1:0-4250 GCA_964597945.1 uncultured bacterium | reverse complement strand
AACAACGGTGGCTACGGCGAGATCTATTCGACCGAGTCCTGTGACGTGTGGGTCGACTGGACGGCGCCATCCCCGATCGATCCCGCGATCATCACATGGGAGCTCTGGGGAGACGTTTTCGGCGCAGAGCCGCACTATGTCACCGGTAGCATCCAGCTGCTCGTGACGCCTGTTGCGGAGAGAACGTGGTCCTCGATCAAGGCCCTCTATCGCTAGCGTGAATGATGGTCTGCTCGGGTTGGCGCCGTCACAGACCTGTTCGGCAGTTGTCACCACATCCCCGACAGCAGTAGTGAATCCCGACCGGGCGCCCACACGGGTGTCCGGTCGCTTCATTCTCCTACAAGTCACGGCCATTGTGGGCGTCACCGTCGGCCCGACTCCACCGTCCGCGGTCGGCCACGAGATAGGCCCATGTCGGCGATATCTATCGGTGGTTCGTCAGGGACATATGGCTGAACGCGGCCTCAATCCGCGAAAGCGTGCCCTCGTTTCTGTGTCGCTGGTTTCTCGCTTTATATCTTGCATTCTGACCGTGGCTCTGCTATTATGAGCGCGTCCAAATGGAGAAGTCTGCGCATGGATGGCGAGTTCCGAGCCGGTGGACCGTGAACGCCACCGCTTCGGACGGCGGCGGCCCGGAAGGGAGGCCGGGTTGGGTTGGAGTCGACCGAGTTCACAGAGCGGAGTCAGCGCTCCCTCAAGTGAGTGGGGCGCTGTGGGACGAACGAGGACTCAACACACGGAGGGATACACCATGAGAGCACTGATAGTAATGCTCGCTATCGTCGTTCTCGCCATGCCGGCCTTCGCCGGTCGCGAGATCGAGGGCGCCAACGTGACGCTTGTCTCGCCTGTCAGCATGACCGTCAGCACGACCTACCTGTTCGAGTTCTGGGTCCAGAACGCTTCGAGTGACGCCGAGTGGATCACCGATGTCCACATCTCCTTCCCCGACGGCTTCACGCTCTACGACACGACGATGGGCTTCGACATGATCACCGCCGACCGCCCAAGCTGGGATGCGTACGTGCCGGTCATCGATCACACGGCGATCTGGGAAGACAACAACGAGGGCTACGGCGAGATCTACTCGACCGAGGGCACGCGTGTCTTCATCGAGTGCACCACGCCCGACGTGTTCTACTCGGACTGCATCTACTGGACGATCTGGGGCGACGAGTACGGTGCGGAGCCGCACATGGTCTGTGGCTGCATCGACTTCGTGATCACCGCTGTTGAGGAAGCCACCTGGGGCAGCATCAAGGCCCTGTACCGCTAAGCTCCGGACTCCGGCTCACGCTGCATCCGGAAGCACCACGGCGTTCGCGCACGGAGCGACATGCAGGCGATGTCGTGAGCGGATAGAGAACACGAAGGCCCCGGCGGAGATGCCGGGGCCTTCGTCTCTATGGTGGAGGCGGCGGGAATCGAACCCGCGTCCGAGAACGGCTCCACGAGAACTTCTACGTGCGTAGCCCCTCTTCTCGCTCTCACCGGTCCTTCCACCGAGGGGCAGGAGGATGGTCCGGCCAGCCGCTGTGTTATCTCGCCCTCACGTCCAGTGGCACAACGTGACGGCCAGCCCGCGTAAGCGACGCTCCATCCCGACCCCACGGGCAAGACCGGGCGGAACGCGTCTACCTAGTTAGCAGACGTATGCCGGCTGATAGTCGGCAGTTAAAGCGTTTCCCATTGTTTAACGAGGTGACGGGACCTCGGCACGCCATCCGCGCTTCTCTCGTCCCCGTCGAAACCGGATCGCCCCCTCCTCTCAGTCATCCGGTTGGTCGATGTACCTGTGCCCCGGCTCGTGGAACTCGGGTACGATGCTCATTCAACACCGAGCACTACCAATTAATCTACCGCGGCCCCGTGGAGGTGTCAAGAGACCCCGACCGGTACTTGACAGGAAATCCAAGAGGTGGCATGCTTGAATAGTAGGTGTGGGTGGCACAGTCACCTCGCCCCGACGGAATCCACTGGCGCGACCGAACGTTCGCTCATCCGGGTGAACCGGACGGACGGGAGAAAGCCGGTCGCTGAACCGAAACGTCGAGTTCATCTCGACAGGAGGAGACAATGAAGCATCTGCTCATCGCTGTGTGCATCCTCGCTTTCGCTATCCCGGCCATGGCCGGTCGGAGCCTCGAAGGCTCGTACGTCGAGCTCGTCAGCCCGACGGACCCGATGCCGGACACGACCTACACGTTCACGTTCTACGTCTGGAACAACTCGTTCGATACGGAGTGGGTGTCCGATGTCTGGCTCACCTTCCCGGACGGCTATGTCCTGGATGCAATGAGCATGGCGTACGACAACCCGAACCCCACGCCCAGTCTCTTCGTGTGGGACATGCTGGTTGATGGCCAGACGGCCCAGTGGAACGACGGCGACGAGGGCTACGGTGAACTCTACGACCAGGTCGGCACCAACATCTACATCGACGTGACGACGCCCGCCGAGATCACCGGTGAGATCTACTGGGAGCTCTTCGGTGACATCTACGGCGCTGAGCCGCACTACGTCGACGGCTCCATCATGCTCGGGTTCACGCCGGTTGAGGAGTCAACATGGTCCAGCATCAAGGCCATGTACCGCTAGACTCGATGTACCGGTGGACTCACGCTGAACGACGCAACAAGAAGGGGGACGGCTCTCGCCGTCCCCCTCCTCTATTGCTCACTCATCTGCGTCAGGCGCCTCCACGTGCGGCAGGCTTCCCCCCCCGATGCATCAGGCGCGGCCTCCGGCGGGGCGCCAGTGTTCTCTACCGCCCCTTCCACCCTAGCTCTTCGGAGGAGCTGTACTACTCCTCCTCGTGAACGAACGGGCTCTCGAGGAGCGCCCGGACCTCGTCCCGCGTGATGAGCTCAGGATCGTATTCCACGATCGCCGTGGTCCTTCTGGTGTACGTCGTGAGGGAAACAACGCCCGGCGTCCCTCCGATCATGTCCGCGAACCCCATCGATTGGCCGAGACACGTCAGACCAGCCACCTCGTGCTCGATCGTCTCGACGGTCGCCGGCCGTTCCTCCACGAACGTGACTTCGAGCGTCGGGACACGGTAGGCGTCCGTCGTCGCGAAGGCCACGAGGATGAGCAGCAGAACGGCAACGGGGATGATGATGACCTTGCTCATTGGATACCTCCTCCGACCGTCGTCGTTACTTCCCGAGAATCGTGAGCTCGAGTGCGCCCGCCTCGGGACAGGCGTCGACGCACTCCAGACAGTTCGTGCAGTTGCGCGCAGTAAGCTCCGTCACTTCCGAGACAGGGATGGCGTGCGGGCAGGCCTCGTCACATTTCCCGCAATCGGTGCACACGCTCCACACCCTGCGGAGCCTGAGCAACCCGGCCCGGGAGAGCGGGTCCATCACGGCGCCGAGCGGACAGAGGTAGCGGCACCAGAAGTACGGGACGAAGTAAGCGACGGCGAGAATCCCGACGGCGATGAAGACGCTGAATGCCATCAGCTCGTGTCCCTGGAAGCCCGTGAAGATGATGTAGAACGGATCGTACGCCCGGAATCCCAGGTCTCCCTGCCAGATCGTCCATGTCATGCCGAGCACGGCGGCGAGCACCACGTAGCGGAGCGGGATGAGAGCGCGATCGAGCGCGTGGGGCATCCGTACGGTGCGACCGAAGATCCTCCGGTTGAGACGCCAGAGCCACTCCTGAACTGTCCCCAGGGGACAGACCCACGAGCAGAACGACTTCTTCGAGATGACCGTCAGACCGACAAGTGAGATGAAGAGCGCAACGTGAAGCTCGTTCAAAGCGCATGTGTAGGTCTGGTGTCTGATGAGCGGATAGAGTGCGACGAGTCCGGCGAACGGGCAGTACGTCTCACATGTGTTCGGCGTGGCGCCCGCGAGGCCGCGCGCCATCAGCGCCACCACGCCAGCGAAGAAGATGAGCTGCACGACTGTCCTGAGTACTCGCATGGACCCTCCGATCGCATGGCGTCAGGCTGACTGTGTCGAGATGGATGCGGTGGATCTTCGCCGGCAATCAGCGGCTGGTACCAACCAGTATCACACCGACCGCCACAACCAGCGTACCGATGATCCGCTGTACTCCGAACGACTCACCCCACATCTTCCATGCCACAATGCCCACAATGAGATAGCCCGCCGCAAGCATGGGATAGGCATAGGAGAGCTCGACCCGCGACAGTGCCGAGATCCAGAAGATCGCACTGACCGCGTAAAGAGCCACGCCGAGGATCGTCAGCGGAGCGGTGAGCA
>CAZRAD010000173.1:0-4368 GCA_964597945.1 uncultured bacterium | reverse complement strand
CGCGTGTTCGATGTCGCTCGAAGCGCTCATGGCGAACACGAAGCCGTACGACGAGAGGCTCCATAAGATCCGCGGGTTCAAGGGCGCCGTCCGCACGGCGAACGCGCTCATGACGTGCATGGCCGGCGGCGATGTGGCCGAGGGCCGTCTCAAGATGAAGGTCCAGGACGCCTACTCGATGCGGTCGACCCCGCAGGTCATAGGCGCTGCGCACGATGCCGTGGCGTATGCCAGGAGCCAGGTCGAGGTCGAGCTCAACGGCGTCGGCGACAATCCGATCTTCTTCCCCGAGTTCAAGCTGACGCTCACGGGCGCGAACTTCCAGGGATCGCCCGTCTGTCTGCCGATGGACATGGCCGGAGCGGCCATCACGATGGTCTGTGTCCTGTCCGAACGCCGGCTGAACCGGATGACGAACCCGGCGCTCTCGGTCGGTCTCCCGTCGTTCCTGACGAAGGGCGCGGGGATGATGTCGGGCATGATGCTCTCGCAGTACACGGCCGACAGTCTCATCGTGGAGCAGCGCATCCTCTCGGTCCCGGCGAGCATCCAGTCGATCCCGGCCGCCGCCGACCAGGAAGATTTTGTCTCGATGGGGATGAACACCGCCATCAAGAACCATCAGATCATCGAGAACGCCTACGGCATTCTCGGGATCGAGTTCATGGCGGCGGCGCAGGCGATGGACTTCCGTGAGTTCGAGAAGGGCAAGGGTACAACGGTCGCGCACGACGTCATCCGGAAACACGTTGAGTTCCTCGATATCGACCGCCCGCTCTATCCCGACCACACGACGATGCAGGCTCTCGTGAAGTCGTGCGAGATCCTCGAAGCGGTTGAGGCGGCGGTGGGAAGCCTCGAATCATAGCGGCGCGTACCCTTCGGGCACGTCAGCGCTTCGTCCGGCAGGCCGGACGAAGACGCAGCGCGCAAGGAGCAGCTTGAAGACGAAGGAGGGTCACATCATGGGGCAGACCGAGTGACGAATCCCGAGGAGAAGAAGGGCCTGGATTTCGTGCGGGCGAAGGTGGAGGAGGACCTCGCGTCGGGTCGGTATGACGGCCGTGTGCAGACGCGTTTCCCCCCGGAGCCGAACGGCAATCTCCACATCGGCCATGCGAAGGCCTTCAACCTGAACTTCTCCATCGCCGAGGAGTACGGCGGGCTGTGTAATCTCAGATTCGACGACACGAACCCGGTCACGGAAGAGACGGAGTATGTCGAGCAGATCCAGGCCGACATCCGGTGGCTCGGTTTCGATTGGGGCGACAGGCTCTACTACGCCTCGGACTACTTCGAGCAGCTTCATGACTTCGCCGTCCAGCTCATTAAGCTCGGCAAGGCCTACGTCTGCGATCTCACGCAGGATGAGATGCGGGAGTATCGGGGAACGCTGACCGAACCGGGTCGCGAAGGCCCGCACAGGAACCGCACGGTCGAGGAGAACCTCGATCTCTTCGCGCGCATGCGCGCCGGCGAGTTCCCGGACGGAGCCCGGACGCTCCGCGCGAGGATCGATATGGCGAGCCCGAACATCAACATGCGGGATCCCGTGATGTACCGGATCCTCCACGCGACGCACCACCGGACGGGCGATACGTGGTGCATCTATCCGATGTACGACTTCACGCATTGCCTGTCAGACTCGATCGAGCGCGTGACGCACTCGAACTGCTCCATCGAGTTCGAGGACCATCGGGCGCTCTACGACTGGTTCCTCGACGAACTCGGCGTCTTTCACTCGCAGCAGCTCGAGTTCGCGAGGCTCAACATCACGCGGACGGTGCTTTCGAAGCGGAAGCTCCTCACGCTGGTCGAGGGCGGTCATGTCTCGGGGTGGGACGACCCGAGGATGCCAACGATCTCGGGGATGCGGAGGCGCGGGTACACGCCCGAGGCCATCCGTGACTTCCTGGGTCGGGTCGGCGTGGCGAAGACCCCGACAACGATCGAGGTCGAGCTTCTCGAACACTGTCTCCGGGAGGATCTCAACCGCCGCGCGCTGCGGGTCATGGCGGTTCTTGACCCGCTCAAGGTCGTCATCGAGAACTACCCCGACGGCCAGACCGAGGAGTTCGAGGCGGTCAATAACCCGGAGGACGAGTCCGCCGGGACGCGGATGCTTCCGTTCTCGCGCACGATCTACATCGAGCGCGCGGACTTCATGGAGGACCCGCCGAAGAAGTTCTTCCGTCTCTCGCCCGGTCGCGAGGTGAGACTCAAGCACGCGTGCCTCATCACATGCACCGACGTTGTGAAGAACGACGCAGGAGAGATCACGGAGCTTCGATGCGCGTACGACCCGGAGTCCCGCGGCGGCGATGCTCCCGACGGACGAAGGGTCAAAGGTACGCTCCACTGGGTGTCCGCCGAGCACGCCGTCCCCGCGGAAGTCAGGTTGTTCGATTACCTGTTCCGCGAGGAGACCGTTGATGATGAGCCCGTGGCGGCGCCGGATGACGACGCTGCGGAAGTTGCCGCTGGTGACGCGTCGCCGTCGAGGACGTTCGACTTCGCCAGTCAGCTCAACCCGGACTCGTTGAACGTGCTGACCGGATGCATGGTCGAACCCGCACTCCGCGACGCGGTCGCCGGTGTGCCGTACCAGTTCCTCCGGACCGGATACTTCACGCCCGATTCCGTCGATTCGAGCCCCGACCGGCTCGTCTTCAACCGGTCCGTGGGCCTGAGGGACACCTGGGGCAGGATTCAGAAAGCGCAGAAGAAGGGCTAGACGATGACGCAGGACAACACGCTGGACATGGCCCTCCTCAAGGAGGCGGCGGCCCTCATCAGGAAGAAGGGGAACATCCTCGTCTTCACGGGCGCAGGCATCTCGGTAGAGAGCGGCGTGCCGCCATTCAGGGGACCCCACGGACTCTGGGAGTCGCACGACCCGAGCTTCATCGAACTCGGCCGCTTCAAGCGAGAGCCGGAGGTGTGCTGGCCGATCGTCAAGGAGCTCTTCTTCGACGCGATCCTGCATGCGGAGCCGAACCCTGCGCACCTCGCCATCGTCGAACTCGAGGGAGCGGGACTTGTCCGGGCTGTCGTGACGCAGAACATCGACGGGCTCCACCAGGCGGCGGGGAGCCGGAACGTGCTTGAGTTTCACGGTACTACGGAGACGCTTCACTGCTTGAAGTGCGGCGTCGTCTACGAGCAGAAGTATGCGGACCTGGACGCTCCGCTCCCATGTTGTGGGGCCTGCGGCGGCGTTCTCAAACCGGACTTCGTGTTCTTCAGCGAGGCGATCCCGGAGGATGTCGCGCAGGCATCGTTCGACGCGGCCGAGTCGGCCTCGCTCGCGTTGGTCATCGGGACGATGGGCGAGGTGCTCCCGGCGGCACACGTGCCGCTCGCGGCCAAGCGCGTCGGAAAGCCGATCATCGAGATCAACACGATCCCCTCGACCTACACGAACGATTACACGGATATCTTTCTGCAGGGGAGAGCCGGCCAGGTGCTGCCGGCGCTCGTGCGGGAGGTGCTTGGGGAGTAGTTCACCGGACGAGTACGATCTTCCGGGTCACTTCCGCGGTACCCTCCGTCGAGAGGCGGGCGAAGTAGACGCCGGCGGCCACACGGTCGCCGGTGTTGTTCGTTCCGTCCCACCGGGCGATATGGACTCCGGCTGAGGCATCGCCTGAACGAAGCGTCCTGATGTGCCGTCCGGCCACATCATAGACATCGATCGAGAATGTCCCGTCGGTCGCGAGTGAGAAGGCAAGCTCGCAGCGGCCGCACGTCGGATTGGGGAACGGCGGCGAGAGCGCGAGCGCGGATTCCATCGGGTTGACACTCGTGGACGGCTGCGGTTCGTAGCAGCCCATGTCGAGACGGCTCTCGAGGACGCGCGCGCCGTCGGCCAGGTCGGTCGCCGGGAGTCTGAGAGCGGTTGTGTCCGCGGGGCCGGCGTTGACGCACGGCGACCATGTGACGGGGGAGAAGGGCGCATCACCGAATCCGGTGTACAGCGGGTCGGTGTCGATGCTGCCGGTCCCCCCGCCGCCTTCCTCGATACACGAGTAGGTGGTGTAGAACGGCTTGCACTCCGCCAGCTCGCCCGGCATGTAGTACGGTGATGTGTTTCCCCATACGACCGAGCTGGTCATCGACGGCTTGCCGATGTGGTTGTGAACGACGCCGGTCCGTTCGTACTGGTTGCCGTTCGCCACGTGGTTGTTCGAGAACGTGCAGGCGATGATGTCCGGGTACCCGTACTCGCTGTAGACGGCCGAACCGTGCCAGAACGTGCGGTTCTCCTCGAAGAGGCAGTTGACGATCGTCGGCGCCGCCTGATGCGTGCAGGCGACCGCCCCGCCGTAGACGGCGATGTTCGATCGCAGAATGCAGTTCCGCATGAGC
>CAZRAD010000172.1:0-4426 GCA_964597945.1 uncultured bacterium | reverse complement strand
CCGTCGTACGGGATGGACTCCGCCGTCAGCGCCCCCGGGTTCGTCGTCCCGCTTCCCATGTAGGCGGCGTCCTGGCTGTTGACCAGCTCGGTCCAGTCGCCGCCTGACGGCAGACCGATGCGGTAGCTCGAGTAGTCGGTGTTCGAGAAATTCGCGACGACGACGATGAGTCCGCCCGAGCCGTCCCAGCGCTGGAAGGCCAGCACGTTCCCGCCTTCGTTGAGATGGAACACGTCGTGTCCCGCGTCGGCGCGAAGCGCCGCCGTCGTGGTGCGGAGCGTGATGATGTCGCTGTAGTAATCGAAGATCCCCGCGTAGGTCGTCTTCTTCGACCAGTCGATCCGGTTGTCCGAGTCGGTGCCGAAGTCCGTGTCCTCGAGCCACTCGGTCCCCATGATCATCGCCGGGATGCCGGGGGAGGTGAGCACGAGGCCCTGCGCCAGCTTCGACCGACCCATCGCGTACGCGTCGTCGTGCGGTGAGGTCGTGTCGATCGTCTTGACGATCCGCTGTCCGCCGCTCGAGGGCCAGCATTCGTCGTGGAGCTCGAGGTAGTTGGTCGCGTACCGCCCGGCGAGGTACTGTCCGCCGCCGTTGATGATGTTGCGGATCTTCCACATCTCCGGATCGTTGCTCGCAGCGTCGAGGATCTCGTCGCGGAGCCGGTCGGTGAACTCATCGTAATACTGCGAGTCGAACCCGGCGCCGGAGAGTGACGTCGGCCGCGTGACCCACGAATCGTCCGGAAGCTGCTCGGCGATACAGATCTTGTCGATCGCGCGCACATCCATCTCGTCGTTGAGACGCTGCATCAGACCCCACCCTGCCGCGTCCTGCGGAGGGATGTTCATGTAGTCCGTGGCGTCCATCCGGAAGCCGTCCATACGGAACTCCTCGAGCCACGAGAACGCGCTCTCGACGTAGTAGTCGCGCACGCCCTCGGCGTCGAAGTCGGCCTGACTGCCCCAGGGGGTCTCCAGTGCCGGGTCGTCGAAATAGATCTGCGTTCCGTCGTAGTTCCAGAGAAAGTTGTCGCTGAACGAGAGGTGGTTCCACACGATATCGTGGATGGTCGCGATGCCGCGTTCGTGGAGCGCATCGACCATCTCCTTGAGCTCATCCGGGGTCCCGTAGATCCACTCCGGTGACCACGCCGTGATCGGGTTGTAGCCCGCCGAGTAGTCCCAGGGGAACTCCGTGACCGGGTTGATCATCACGACGTTGATCCCAAGATCGACGAGATGGTCGGCCCGCTCGGTGACCTCGGTGAACCCTGCCGGGAACGATTCGGCGCCGTACGGGTCGTTGCGGCCCGCGAACGTTCCGACGTGGAGCTGGTAGATGACCATCTCCTCGAAGTCCGGTACGTCGAAGTCATCGACCTGCCAGTCGTATGAGTCGGGATCGAGGATGAATGCGTTGTAGTTGTCGCCCGGGTTCAAACGGCGCGCGCGGGGATCGGTGTTCCACGTGCTGTTCTGGAAGTAGTATTTGTACATCTGGCCGACCGAAGCCTCCGGAACGTGAGCCGCGAAGTACTCGCCGGTCTTCGTCATCGGATCGGCCGTGCTCCAGCCATTGAAGGCACCGCGAACGTGCGCCACCGTCCTCGTGGGTGACCAGACACGGAAGGCCGTTCCTCCGTCGGAGGTCGGTGTCGCGCCGACCGGCGCGTGCTCGAGTGTTGTGTAATCGATGACGAACCCGCCGTCGCTCGGAGTTGAGCTTGTCATCCCGCTCGTGCTCAGGTAGTCCGTCTCAAGCCCATCGGTGATCTCGAACCAGTAGGAGAGACCATCCGCAGCTGTTGCAGGGACCGCGGCCGACCAGATGTCGTACGGCCCGCGCGTGGAGGTCTTCGAGGCGTCGATCCAGGCGACGGCGCCATCGTCGACACGCACGCGGGCCGAGGTGATATCGTTCGCATACGTCTGGAGGGATACCGTGAACGGCTCGCCGTCGATCGGGCACCTGGGCGCGCGGTCGAGCCATCCAGTGTGTGAGATGCCGTTCCACTCGATGTTGTTGTCGTGGCCGGCCGCGAAGGCCGTCGCGGCCCCGGCAGTCATCACGGCGACCGCCATCACGGCGGCGAGTGCTGTTGCTCCGGTCCGTCGGTTCACGTGTCCTCCAAGACAGGCGTGTGCTTCATGCGTTCTTGACAATTATAGGATGTTTCGTGATGCCGCACAAGCTGTGGAACCCCTGCGCACAGGCCTGTTCATTGACGAAACGCCCAGACTGTGGTATGATACAATCGAGTGTGTATACCCGCTTCATCCGCATGGATGGGGCTCCATACGTTTAGATGTGACCGCGAGGCGCCCGGTTCGGAGCGTGTCCCGGGCATCTGCGATACCCGCGGCGGGGGCCGGAGCGCTCCGGACCTCCGGTCCACCATGAGAAGGGGAGACTCCATGAGATGTTCAGGCATGTCGTCGAGATCGGCGCTCGGGCTGGTGACCGCCTGGCTCGTCGTCGCACTCGCGGCCACGTCCCCATCCGCGGCCATCCGCGCGGACGGCGACGTGAGCGACTACGAGGCCATCCACTGCAAGGCTATCGACGGCGTCTACGACGACGCCGACCCCGCCGGACACGCAGGTGACATCATGGCGCTCTATGCCGACCAGCAGGAGGACGCCCTCGTTCTTCGCGTCGGGATGTTCATGATGCGGGGTCTCGACGGACGGACCGACTGGTTCAAGGACGCGAACGCGGAGATCTACGTCCTCATCGACTACGAGAGCGGCGGCACCATGAGTCTGCCCGACGGGCTGGACGCGCGGGTGCCGATCATGTGGGATGCGGGTGTGCGGATGGGATACGCCGGGCGGGGTGAGTTCGTCTCGAACTCGTTCGCAGCCGAGGGCGGTCGGGCGACCGACCTCGTCCGTGCGGCCGTCATCGAGCCGGCGATCCACACCGTCGAGTGTGAGATCGCGCTCCCTGACGGGTTTCGGAGGGCGGCCGCCGAGGCGGCCGGTTACGGCGAATCGGAGTACGGCGCGATCGCGGGGCTGGTAGCTGCGCGCGAGGCGACGCCGGTCCGGTACGCGGTCGTATCGGTCGTGGACGGTGTGGTGATGGACGAGCTGTTCGCCACCAACGAGTCGCGACGCGGCAATCACAACGTCGCGTTCGCACAGCACGGCAACCAGGGACTCACGTATACGACGGTCTACTGGGGGGAGAAGGGCGAGAACGCATCGCACGCAGGCGACCCCGCGAATCCGGACGACGGGTTCGACGAGCTTCTCGACGCGCACGACTACTACGATCTGCCCGGCAACTTCCACATGGCCGGGACGCTCATCACCGGCGCCGAGTGGCACGACCCCGAGTTCAATGACTCGCTGCAGAACGGCATCAGCGAGGGCTGGGTCCAGATGCTGACCTCGGCCTACGCGCAGCACATTATGCCGTTCGTCTACGATGACATGAACAGCTGGTCCGTCTACATCCACCGCCAGCTGACGAACCACTACTACGGTCAGTGGCCGACCGTCGCGTGGGTACCCGAGCGCGTCTGGCTCGAGAACCCCGACAACGACGGCAACGGCATCACGGCGTCCGCCTGTGTCCTCGACAACACGCTCAAGGACGACTTCTACGACAACGATGTCGACGCCGTCATCCTCGATGACTACGTCCACTGCGGGTATCTCAACGACGCGTTCAACGACCACCACGTCTACATCCTCGACAACGGCCTCAAGGTCCTCCCGATGGACAACGACTTCAACGGGCAGATGGGCTACGACGCGGGTGCCGCGATGAACACCATCTGGAACGGCACCTCGGACGAGATTATCCTCTACGGGAACGACTGGGAGGTCGCCGCGGAGGTCGCGGGCTTCGACATCACCCACCCATCCGCGCTCAACAACTACATCTACGTGCTCCAGCAGTGCAGCCTCTACAACACCGAGATCAGCGTCTGGAAGCTCGACGACGTCATCACGAGCTTCCCGTCGACGCCGATCACGCTCCAGAACGGGACGTACGGACTTCTGGGCGAGTGGTACGGATACGGTGGGAGCAACAATGCCTGGTACTGCAACTGGGCGAGCTACACCGGCGAGAGCAACCTCGACGGTCACGACCCGAAGTGGGGGTACCAGGGTGCGTGGCAGTTCGCGCACGACAAGGTTGTCGCGGGACCCAGCAACAGCCTCTCGGAGTCGGCCTGGTACGTGATGATGTCGATGCTTCACGAGACCGGCTGGCATGACGGCGGCGAGATCGCCGGGTGGGAGCACCGCTACTCGAACCACATCAAGAACGCCAACCCGTACGCGGAGGCTGCGCTCTGGGCCGAGGACATGGGGACCTACGCGACCAATGTGACCGGGTGTTCGCTCTGGGACGTCGACGAGGACGGCCGCGACGAGGCGGTCATCTGGAACGACCGCGTCATGGCCGT
>CAZRAD010000171.1:0-4441 GCA_964597945.1 uncultured bacterium | reverse complement strand
GCGCTCCTTCGCACGACCGAGGCGCTCAAGAAGATCAAGGAGAAGAACCGCGACGTGCAGACGGGTATCGACATCGTCATCAAGGCTCTCGAGGCTCCGATCCGTCAGATCGCGGCGAACGCGGGTGTCGAGGGTTCGATCGTTGTCGAGCGTGTTCGCGAGAACAAGTCCGACACCTTCGGCTACAACGCGGCATCGCAGGAGTACGAGGACCTCGTCAAGGCCGGCATCATCGACCCGACGAAGGTCGTCCGCTCCGCGCTTCAGAACGCTGCCAGTGTTGCGAGCCTCCTTCTGACGACCGAGGCGATCCTCACGGACAAGCCTGAGGACGACAAGAAGGGTCCGGCCATGCCGGGCGAGGGGATGTACTAGGAGAAAGCCGCGCCGTCCCGCGCGTCGGTGGACACAGGTCGCCTGCGTGCGTTTGGACCGGGACGCGTCCCGGGCAGACCGGCGGCGGAGAACACAAGAGAGGGGCCGTCTCGAAAGAGGCGGCCCCTCTGGTTGTTTGGTACGGCTTGAGAGCGGGACGGCCGCCCCCGCGCGGATGTCCGCCGCCGCGGTACCGGAAGGCATCACTCCGCGCGATAGAGCGCCTTCATCATCGTCCATGACAGCGGCTCGACCGGGACGCCGCTGATCTCGATCATCTGCACGTTGTTCTCCTCATCCATCTCCGTGTAGACCGCATCGCTGTCGATGACGGCCGTGCAGGTGCCCTGGCCGGTGTAGGGGTAGGGACCACTGTTGTCCACGTATGCATAGGCACATCCGCAGCCGTCGCCCGCGAAGGCCAGACAGCTGCCGAACGAGATCTGGTATCCGATGATGATGGGGTCGCACGCCGGCGAACAGTCCTGGCTCTGCTCACAGTCGATCTGTTCGATGACCTCGATCGGGATGGGATTGCTGCCCACGAACGCACCGTCGAGGTAGTACGACATCTCGGGAGTGTAGGTGTCGCTCTCGGCCGCGCTCTGCACGACGAGTTCGGCGTAGATGTTGAAGCTGTCGTCCTCCCAGATCAGATAGAGGTCGGTCACGGCGAAGTCGATCGCCGCAGGCGACGTGCGAGGGGAGAGGATCGCGGCGACGATGAGGAATGCGGCGAGGATGCGAAGCGCGAACTTCGGTCTCATGGTGTCCTCCTTGTCTGTTCCGTCACGGCTCTGCTGCGGGCATGGTTCCCCGCGGCTCCAGCCGGAACGGACGCGTCGGCCCCCACAGGATACCAAGATACATGCGTGACCGTCAATCATTTTGCTGCCGGCTGCCTGCATGAGTGCCTCGAGAGTGCCGAAGTTGTATAATGGAGAAAGACACGAGTCTCCGGCATCGCCCGGACCGAGCGGCGCACACGCACATCCTGAGGAGAGATCCCATGCCTGGTTCGAGCCGCCTCCGCACCATCCTTCCTGCGCTGAGCCTCATGGCTGCCGCCGTCTTCGTCGCGAGCCCGGCCGTCGCTGCACCCATCCACACCACCTATCTCTGGCACATGCACCAACCGATCTACTGGCCCGCGGAGTCCACCTCGACGCCGGGGCAGTACGAGAAGGCGTATGAGACCATCGTGCTCGGTCACTCCGAGAACGACGAGGCGGAGATCTTCGGGAAGGCCGACCGCATCGGCGACTACCAGTACTACCCACGTGACGCCATCAACTCCATCCTCGACATCCCCGACGCGGGTGCGCAGGTGAGCTTCGCCGGGAGTCTCATCGAGAACATCTCGAGCCTCGGTGACAACGGCTGGAACGGCGGGGTCTACGCGCCGAACTGGTATGCGCAGTACCGCGAGGCCAGGAGCTGGACGACTTCGGGGGGCAGGAGCCGGTGCGACATGGTGCTCGTCGGTCACCACCACGGAATCAACCCGCTGATGGACGAGAATGCGTTCCGTAAGGAGATCCAGATCCAGAAGGCGGCGTACCCCGGAGCGTGGGGGGATGCGAACTACTCGGTCGGGTTCTTCCCGGCGGAGATGTGCTTCTCCGAACGTCTCATCCCGGTGCTCGAGGAAGAGGGTGTCGAGTGGAGCGTCGTGCCCGACCTGCACATCGCTCGCGCCTGCGTCGACTACCCGTACAGCGCCAACCTCGACAACTGCGATCCGCCGAATCCCGCCGACCAGGTCAACCCGGCGCAGGGCTACTACTACTCGCAGACCATCCCGCGCGGTGTGACGCTCAGAGTCCCGGCGCCGTACGGATTCCAGCCTCACTACGCACGGTACGTCGATCCTGAGACCGGGGACGAGTCCCGCATCGTCGTGGTTCCGGCCGCGAACGCCGCCTCATGGAACGAGGGCTACGGCCTCTACGGGACCGGCGAGATCGATGCGATCGCATCGTACAACGACCCGGACCATCCCATGCTCTTCCTCTTCGCGCACGACGGCGACAACGCGTGGTCCGGCGGCTACTCGTACTGGTACGAGAACGTCTCGCAGTTCTCGCACGCGGCCGTCGCGCAGGGCTACGAGCCGACCGTCGTCGCGGAGTACCTCGCCGACCACCCCATCGCCTGGAACGACGTGGTCCACGTCGAGGACGGCGGGTGGGTCAACGCCGACGGCGATTTCGGGAGCCCGCAGTTCATCAACTGGAACTGGCCGCTCTACGGGGCGAGCGGCGGGTTCGACATCGAGAACGGATGGGCGGTCGACGCGCGCAACTGGGCCGTGCTGACCGCGGCGCAGAACCGCGTCGAGACGGCCGAGGCCATCGGTGGTGCCGCGGATCCCGTGAGGATACAGAACCCGTCGCTCGGCGCCGACAGCGTTGAGCGCGCGTGGCACTTCCTGCTCGCGGGCTACGAGAGCGGGTACATGTACTACGGCAACGCGCTCGACTTCGAGGTGAAGGCGTCGATCGCGAGCAACAAGGCGTGCGACTTCGCCGACCCCGTCATCGCGGGCGGGACCGACACGGTCGCACCGACCGTGTGGCTTCCGCAGCGGCTTCCGTATAACCCCGGCGGCTACGGAGGCGGGTCGCTCTGGGGGTACCCGGGTGGTGCGGGTGCGGTGATGACCCAGGACTTCCATGTCTGGACGTTCGTCTACGATGTCTCGGGCCTTCAGAGCGTCAACCTCAAGTACCGAGTTGATGCCGACGGGACCAACCCGATGAGCGACGACGAGAACGAGACCTTCGCGGGTGGAGCCGGAGTCGGCGCGTGGCAGACGATGGCCATGACGCAGCGAACATTCCCGGCGGGCAATGTCTACAACGACCCCGAACTCGACTTCTTCGTGATGCCCGACTACATCGCCGACCAGTACACGGCGCACATGATCGGATTCGAGGATGTGCTCCTCGACTACTACGTCGAAGCGACCGACGGACTCGGACTGGTCAAACGGTCGCCCATCCAGCACGTCTGGGTCGGGTCGGGCGGCAGTGCGCCGGGTGACACGTGTGTCTGGTGGACGCCCGTCGAGCCGGAGGCCGGCTCGACCGTGACGGTGTACTACGACGTCGATTGCCGCGGCATCCTTCCGTCGGCGACGGACCCGGTCTACATCCACATCGGCCACAGCAGCTGGCAGGATGTCCTGAGCCCGGACCCGGCCATGGCGTGGGATGCAGGCGAGGAGGCGTGGAGCTACACGTACTCCATCCCGAGCGTCGCGACGTCGGTCGAGTTCGTCTTCAACGACGGCGCCGGGAACTGGGACAGCAACGGCGGCGGCGACTGGAGCGTGGCGGCGACCGGTGGAAGCAGCGGCGAGCCGGGCTTCGAGATGGACGGTCAGCTCGATGTCGAGGCGGAACTCGTCGGGAGCAGCGGCACGATGGACCTCTACGCCGCGTTCGACGGCGAGTGGCTGTACATGGCCACCCAGCCGGCGGACGGCGGCAACGACCACTTCGTGCTTGTCGATGATGACCCGGCCGCGCGCGCGAGCGCACCGTGGGCGAAGTCGGGGACGGTCGCGGGACGCGACTACTACCTTGCGCAGGAGGGTGACAACGCCTGGCTCGGCTGGTTCGACGGGGTCGAGGCCGTGATGGCGAGTGCGAACGTCGCGAACGCGTCAGGCACCTATCTCGAGGGCGCCATCAACGTGGCGGGGCTCTACGGGACGCTTCCCGACACGATCTTCGTGGCGGCGACCGCGTACGGGACCGGTGATGCGGGAGCGCTCAACGATCAAGCCCCGGGCGGCGATGGTGACGGCGACGTCGAGCGGCCCGAGTACTTCCCGGTACCGCTGGGCGAGACCGGCGTGGACGAGCCGGCGGTGTCCCGCGTCTCCCTCGCGCGGCCGACGCCGAACCCGTTCCACGGGAGCACGCACATCAGCTTCCTTCTCCCGCAACCCGTCTCGGCGCGCCTGACGGTCTATGATGTGACCGGCAGGGTCGTCCGTGACCTGGGCGACGGCGTGCGGTCTGCGGGTGAGCACGAGGTCGTCTGGGACGGCCGCGAC
>CAZRAD010000170.1:0-4496 GCA_964597945.1 uncultured bacterium | reverse complement strand
CGAGCTCGACGAGAACGTCGCGCTCGGGACCGACATCCGGGAGGTCCTCGGTGTCCGGGAGGCGGTGCTGGAGGTTGACGTTCAGCCCAACCGTCCGGACTGCATGGGCGTGCTCGGGATCGCGCGCGAGGTGGCCGCGGCTCTGGCGACTGAGCTGAGGACACCCGCCTTCGAGCTGACCGAGTCGGGTCAGGGAGTCGATATCGACGCGACCGTGACCGTCGAGGACGGCGAGGGCTGCCCCAGGTACGTGGGCCGCGTCATCCGAGACGTGACGATCGGACCGTCCCCGAGGTGGTTGGTGGAGCGTCTTCAGAGCGTCGGCGTGCGTTCGATCAACAACGTCGTCGACATCACGAACTTCGTCATGCTCGAGTACGGGCATCCGATCCACGCTTTCGATCTCGACCGGCTCGAGTCCCGTGCGATCGTCGTGCGGCGGGCGCGTGCGGGGGAGGTTCTCACCACGCTCGACGGCGAGCTCCGGAAGCTCGATGCGGACCACCTGCTCATCTGCGACGCGGACAAGCCGGTCGCACTCGCCGGCATCATGGGTGGCGAGAACTCCGAGGTCGTCGAGGACACGAGGAACATCATGCTCGAGTGCGCGTGGTTCGACCCCGCCGTGGTGCGGAGAGGAGCCAGGCGTCTCGGGATGCGGACGGAGGCGTCGCAGCGGTTCGAACGCGGTATCGACCCGGCGGCGATGGATGATGTGACGGACCGCGCCTGCGCGCTCCTCGCGGAGCTTGCCGGCGGATCCGTCGCACCCGGGAGAGCCGAGGACGGACCCGGGAGGTACGAGCCCCGGACGATCACCGTCCCCGTCGATCGTGTGCGCGCGATGCTCTCGTCAACGGGTAGCGAGCCGCTTGTGACGGTCGAGACGGTCGTGGGTGCGCTTCGGCGGCTGGGGTACGGAGTCGTGGGAACCCCGACCGAGCGCGAGGCCGAGATCGTGATCCCGTCGTTCCGTCGGGACGTCAGCGAGGTCGCCGATCTCATCGAGGACGTGGCGCGAATGCTCGGATACGGTCTGATCGTGGCCGAGGTACCGTATCACTCCCTGACTCCGTCACCGGATCTCGGAGCCGCCGCCAGAAACGCGGCGTGCGAGGCCATGGTCGGTCTGGGCATGACCGAGATCGTCACGACGTCGTTCGTTGGCGTTCAGGCCGAGAGTCACACGCGCGGCGCCGGCGCGGGTTCGACCGGTGCCGATATCGCCCCCGTTGTGCTCACCAACCCGGTCAACAAGGAGATGCCGCTGATGCGGACGTCTCTGATGCCGGCGATCCTCGACGTCGTGCGTCACAACGTCAACGTTGGAGAGAAGGCCATCCGGGTGTTCGAACTCGGCAAGATCTTCTGGAGCGAGAACGGAGAGTGCCGCGAGCGCTGGTCGCTCGGAGCGGCCCTGTGGGGTCTTGGTGAGCCGCCGGCGTGGGGGCGTGCGCTCCGTGAGGCTGACTTCTACGACCTTGCAGGCATCATTGAGGGCCTGGGGGAAGCGCTCAAGGTTGACAGTCTCAAACCGGACTGCTACGATGTCAAGATGATGGATGAGAGCGCCTCAGCGCGTGTTCTGCGTGCCGGGGAGCCGGTTGGTGTTGCCGGGAAGCTCTCCTCCGAGACTGCGGGTGCGTGGCAGCTTCCCGAGGGCGTGTACGCCCTCGAACTCGATGCCGACGCGCTCATGACGGGAGCCCGCCTGACCGGGAAGTACGCGGAACTGCCGCGTTTCCCCGCCAGCAGGCGCGACATCGCCCTGATTCTCGACGAGGCCGTCCCCGCGGGGGATGTCATCGGTCAGATTGAGGCGCAGGGCGAGGAGCTGCTCCATGGGGCCGACGTCTTCGACGTCTACTCCGGCGGGCAGCTGGCTCCCGGGACGAGGAGTCTCGGTATTGCGTTGACGTACAGGTCGCGCGAGCGGACATTGACCGATACCGAGGTCGATGCCGCGCACGCGAATATCGTCAGTCATCTGCTCAAACGATTTTCGGCCGGTCTCCGGACGTAGCGGGGGACTTGAAGGAGAGTTGTGCGCATGCAGTTGCCCGGTCTTGACGAACTCGATGCTCTCGTGACGAGGGCGGTCGATGAGCTGCGGGGTCTCCGGACGGAGAACTCCGAACTCAAGAACAGGATTCGGGTGTTGGGGAAGGAGCTGGATGATCTGACGGAGCAGATCGAGTCTGTGATGTCGGGTCAGAAGGTCGATTCCAGGAAGCGGAAGCGTATCGAGAAGAGACTTCAGTCGCTCAGCGAGAAGCTGACCTGAGTCCTCTATGTCGGGAGCTCCCTACGGGTCGTTGAGAGCTTTCGACCGGCTGAGCCGGTCGAAAGGACCGGCGGCAGGGAGAGGCCCGGCCGGATAAGCGGGAATATGAATAGCGTGAAGGTTGAGATCTACGGCTCGGAATACCGGATCAAGGGCGACGCGGATCCCGACTACATCAGGGAGATCGCGCACTACGTCGACAGCAAGATGCGTGAGGTGAATGACGACGCAGCCCTTGGATCGTCGCTGAAGGTGGCCATTCTGGCCGCCCTGAACATTGCCGGAGAACTGTTCGGCGAACGCGACGACAGGAACAAGCTCCTGGCGAGCGTCCAGGAGCGTGCCGAGGAGATGTCGCAGACGGTGTCTGCCGAACTCGACGACTGAGCCGCTCCGTGTGATCTCAGTGCGCTCTGAGCGTTTGAAGACGCGAGGAGAGCTCGCTACCACCCGCCCCGACCACATCTCGGTCCCCTTCCACATGGACGTACCCCGTCATCCTGGTCCCGGCCTCGAGGCTGCGCCTGCGCGCTGCGTGCACCGAGGGAGCGTCTCATTGAGCGATGAGTCCGGCATCAGGACCCTTTTTGACCAGAGCGCACCGCCGACCAGGAAGCCGCTGGCCAGGCGGATGCGTCCGAGAACGCTCGACGAGTACGTCGGGCAGTCACATATTCTCGGTGAGGGCAAGCTGCTCAGACGCGCGGTCGAGACCGACCGGTTGTTCTCGATGATCCTCTACGGCCCTCCGGGTATCGGCAAGACGTCGCTCGGACAGGTCGTGGCGCTGACGACGAGTTCGACGCTGATCTCGCTCAACGCCGTCGGTGACGGTGTCGGTGAGATCAGAAAGGCGCTGGCTGGCGCCGAGCTCAGGAAGCCCACGCGGACGATCCTCTTCATCGACGAGGTTCACCGCTTCAACAAGGCGCAGCAGGACGTTCTGCTGGCGCCGCTCGAGAACGACGTTGTCACGATGATCGGTGCGACCGTCGAGAACCCGTTCTTCTACCTGAACAAGGCGCTGCTATCGCGCGTTCAGGTGTTCGAGCTCCGACGGCTCTCGGACGACGAGATCCGCTGCATCCTCACGAGCGTGCTTGGGGACGAGGAGCGTGGGCTTGGAGAGTACGCGGTCGATGTGACGCCGAAGGCGCTGGACCATCTGGTTGACAACGCGCTGGGTGACGCGAGAAAGGCGCTCGCGGCGTTCGAACTGGCGGTACTGAGCACGCCGCCCGACCGGACGGGGACGATCCGGGTCACGCTCGAGGTCGCGGCCGAGTGCCTCCTGAAGCGGGTTGTGCGCTACGACCGCGACGGGGACACGCACTACGACGTAGCCTCGGCATTGATCAAGAGCATCCGCGGGTCGCAGCCGAACGCGGCGCTGCACTGGGTCGCGAGGATGATCGCCGGCGGGGAGGACCCGAGGTTCATCGCACGGCGCCTTGTGATATCGGCGTCCGAGGATATCGGACTCGCCGACCCGCATGCGCTTCCGCTCGCGGTCGCGGCCGCGAGGGCGACCGAGATGCTGGGGATGCCCGAAGCTCGCTACGTACTCGCTGAGGCGGCGGTCTATCTGGCAACCGCGCCGAAGAGCAGGAGCTGCGCCGACGCCATCGCCGAGGCGATGGAGGATGTCGAGCGGGGAGACGCCTTCGAGGTCCCGGAGCACTTGCGCGATGCAAGCTACGCGGGGGCTCGAAGGCTCGGTCGCGGAGAGGGGTATGTGATGCCCGGCTCCGAGACCGAGGGGAGAGGGCAGGAGTATATCCCGGAGGCGAGGGAGTATTATCGGCCCGGAACAAGTGAGTTTGAGAGGGAGGTCCGGATGCGTCTTGAGGCATGGGACGCGGCCGCGGGCGGTGAGGCCGTCGGCGACCACAATCCATCAGGGGGCGACCCCACGGGGCGCGACGCGGACCGCAATAACGATAGAGCGGAGGGGTAGGCGCATATGAACCAGGTAATGACAGTGGCAATCACATTCGCGATCGGCGCGGTTGTCTTCGTGGCGGGCTGGTTCGCTCGTCGGATCGTGGATCGGAGCAAGGTGATGAGCGCCGAGGAGCTCGCGGAGAAGATCGTCCGCGAGGCTCAGCGCGAGGCCGAGACCCAGAAGAAGGCCGCCATCCTCGAGGCCAAGGACGAATGGTACAAGGCGAAGGCGAAGTTCGAGGACGAGACGCAGCAGACGCGGTCGGAG
>CAZRAD010000169.1:0-4640 GCA_964597945.1 uncultured bacterium | reverse complement strand
ATCGTACCGATACGCGCCCTGCGTGAAGATGGCCACGATGTGGACGCTGCGTTCCTGAACCAGAACATCCATCCATATCGGGAGTACGAGAAGCGGCTCGAGGCGGCGCGGGAGGTGACCGAGGCCTTCGGTGTGCCGATGCCGTTCGTCGACGAGTACGGGCTGACGGGGTTCCTTCGCGCCGGCGTCGGGAGCGAGGACGAGCGTTGCCCCATCTGCTATGCGCTTCGCCTCGATCGAACCGCTGAGGTCGCAGCGGCGGGCGGGTACGAAGCGTTCACGACCACGATGTTCGTGAGCACCCAGCAGGACCACGACGCGGTCCGGAGAGCGGGGGAGGCGGCGGCGATCCAGCATGGCGTCGAGTTTCTCAGTCGCGACTGGCGGGATCGAGTCATGGACGGTGTCCGGGAGTCGAAGGCGATGGGCCACTACCGACAGCAGTACTGCGGGTGCATCTACAGCGAGTGGGAACGCTACCGTCCGAGGCGGAGAGGCACGGCTTGAGAACAAGCGATTTCGATTACCGGCTTCCGCGGGAGCTCATCGCGCAGTACCCGAGCGAGGAACGCGGCGGCTCGCGTCTGCTGGTTCTGCACAAGCAGAGCGGCCGCATCGAGCATCGGCGTTTCGCGGATGTAGGCGACTATCTCTGCGCCGGTGACGTTCTCGTCGTCAACGAGAGTCAGGTGCTCGCGGCCAGGTTCATCGGGACCAAGCGCGATACGGGTGGTCGGGTCGAGATGTTCCTCCTTCGCGAGCTCGCGCCCGCACACTGGGAGGTCCTTCTCAAACCGGGCGCGCGTGTCCGCGAGGGCATGGCGTTGTCATTCGGCGACGGCAGACTCACGGCTGAGGTCGGACCGACACTCCCCGGCGGCAAGCGGCAGGTCACGCTCACGGCGGACGGCGATCTGGCGACGACGATAATGTCGCTTGGCGAGATCCCGCTTCCTCCGTACATCGACCGCAGTCCGGAGCCGTTGGACCGGGAGCGGTACCAGACCGTCTACGCGAGAGTCCGGGGTGCGGTGGCCGCGCCGACCGCGGGGCTGCACTTCACCGAGCGGATGCTCGCTGAACTGCGCGATCGGGGCGTGAACGTCGCGCCGGTGATCCTGCATGTGGGTATCGGGACGTTCCGTCCGGTGAAGACCGAGGACCCGGACGAGCACGAGATGGAGATCGAGCGTTACGATCTTGCCGACTCGTCGGCGCGGATGATCAACGAGGCTCGGGCCGGCGGCGGCAGGATCGTTGCGGTAGGTACCACGTCGGTGCGCGTCCTCGAATCGGTGGCCGACGAGGGTGGTCGCGTTCGTGCCGAGACGGGTGATACGGGACTCTACATCCAGCCGGGGTACGACTACCGAGCTGTCGACGTCCTGATCACGAATTTCCACCTGCCGAAATCGACGCTTCTGATGCTCGTGAGTGCCTTCGGCGGCCACGAGAACGTCATGCGCGCATACCATGAGGCTGTCGCCGAGCGCTACGGGTTCTACAGCTACGGGGACGCGATGCTCATCCTGTGATGCGCGCGGGAAACCACCAATGACTCGCACCGCGGATCAGCCGCGCAGGACATCATAGGCGGTCCACACAGAGTCCGACCTGATGGAGGCAGCGTTGCTTGAGTTCCGCATCATCGCAGAGGACGGGGAGACCGGCGCGCGCGCGGGCGAACTCGTCACGCCGCACGGCACGATCGAGACGCCGGTGTTCATGCCCGTCGGGACCCAGGCGACGGTCAAGACGCTCGCGCCCTCGGACCTCACGGAACTGGACGCACGCATCATCCTCTCCAACGCGTATCATCTCTTCCTTCGACCGGGTGCCGACGTCATCCGCGAGGCCGGCGGACTCCACGGCTTCATGGGGTGGGACCGTGCCGTTCTCACCGACAGCGGCGGCTTTCAGGTCTTCAGTCTGGGACACATGAACCGCGTGAAGGAGGAGGGTCTCGAGTTCAAGTCGCACCTCGACGGTCTGACGTTCTTCATGACGCCCGAGGACAATATGAAGCTCCAGCGTGATCTCGGTGCGGATATCATCATGGCATTCGATGAGTGCGTGGCGTATCCTGCGACACACGCTCAGGCGAAGGCGTCGACCGAACTCACGCTGCGATGGGCTCAACGGTGCCATCGCGCCTGGTCCGCGGACCCGCGCGAGCAGTCCCTGTTCGGCATCGTGCAGGGGGCGACGTACGCGGACCTGCGGGCGTCAAGCGCGCGCGCTCTCGTGGAGATGGATTTCCCCGGATACGCGATCGGCGGTCTGGCCGTCGGCGAGCCGAAGCCGGTGATGCGCGAGATGATCGATGCTACCGTCGCGATTCTCCCGAGGGAGCGGCCCCGCTACTTCATGGGGCAGGGGTTCCCGGAGGACATCGTCGGCTCCGTGGCGCAGGGCGTGGATATGTTCGACTGTGTGATGCCGACGCGGAACGCGCGCAAGGGCTCAGTGTTCACATCGCGCGGGCGGCTCGTCGTGAAGAACGCGAGGTACGCGCGTGACGACAGCCCGATAGACCCGGATTGCGACTGTTACGCATGCCGGAACTTCTCACGGCGCTACATCCGCCACCTGTTCCGATCCGACGAGGCGCTGGGTCCGAGACTCGCGAGCATTCACAGTCTGGCGTTCTATCTGAACACGATGCGCGAGATGCGCGCGGCCATCATCGCGGGACGGTTCGCCTCCTGGCGGCGTGACTTTCATGAGAAGTACGACGCGGGCTGGGGCGAGATGGAGACCTCCGGCGCCGGCGGTGCATAGAGGGCCGTCGCGGCCGCGCGACGAGTGATCCGAGCCATGAATCTACCACAAGGAGGCGACACGATGGGCTGGACAGGACAGCTGCCCGACGCGCTGACCGCGGAGAGTGGGGGGAAGATCATCCTCCTCGTGGCTGACGGTCTGGGAGGACTGCCGCACGCGGAGACCGGGCTGACGGAACTCGAGACGGCGAGGACGCCGAATCTGGATGCGCTCGTGACCGAGGGGGCGACCGGTCTGCATATCCCCATCGCTCCGGGGCTGACCCCGGGGAGCGGTCCGGCGCACATGGGGCTGTTCGGATACGATCCGGTGGAGTATCTCATCGGTCGAGGCGTACTCGAGGCGCTCGGTATCGGATTCGATCTCCGCGAGGGCGATGTGGCTGTGAGGATCAACTTCGCCACCCTCGACGCCGAAGGGAACATCACCGACCGACGCGCCGGTCGCATCGCCAACGAGCTGTGCGAGGAGCTCTCGGCTCGGCTTGACACGATAGAGCTCCCCGGTGTCGAGCTGTTCTTCCGCCCGGTCAAGGAGCACCGAGCCGCGCTCGTGCTTCGAGGTGAGGGGCTTGCGGGCGATCTCAACGACACGGATCCGCAGGCGATCGGGGTCCCGCCACTGCCGGTGACGGCGCGGTGTCCCGAGGAGGAACGGACGGCCGATCTGCTCAACACCTTCGTCGCGAAGGCGCGCGAGATGCTGACCGACCAGCCGAAAGCGAACGCTATCACGCTCCGCGGCATCGCTGAACGCACGAAGATCCCGACATTCGGCGAGCGATTCAAGCTGCGCGCGGCGGCAATAGCGGGGTATCCGATGTACCGGGGGGTCGCGGGTCTCGTCGGAATGGACGTGCTTCCGATCGCCGGCTCTCCCGAGGCGATGGCGACGATGCTCAGAGAGCACTGGGACGACTACGATTTCTTCTTCATGCACTACAAGTACACCGATTCGACGGGCGAGGATGGGAACTTCGATGCGAAGGTCAAGGCCACCGAGGAGTTCGATACGGTCGTCCCGGGGGTTCGCGCCGTGAGCCCCGATGTGCTCCTTGTGACCGGCGACCACTCGACGCCGTCGGCGCTGGCATCACACAGCTGGCACCCGGTTCCTGTGGCGATGGTGAGTGACGCGATCCGTCGAGACGGAAGCACGACTTTCGGGGAGACCGCGTGTCTGACGGGATCGCTCGGCAGGATGCGGGCGGTCGATCTGATGCCGCTGATGCTCGCTCACGCCGGCCGACTCGCGAAGTTCGGGGCGTAGGGGGAGACGCGTGCGCAGGTCACACGAGACCATCCTGTTGTTGCTCGGGTGTGGTTCGCTCGCGCTGGCGTTCCCACCCGCGAATCTGTGGCCCGTCGGGCTCGTGGGGTTGATCCCGCTGTTTCACCTGATCGGGCGGCGTTCCGGTCCCGGCGGTTCGGAGTCCGACCACGGCACCCTCGTGGACGGCGCTGAGGGACCTGCTGCAGACCGTCCTGCGTCCACGCGCCGCTCGGCATTTCGCACCGGATTCCTCGGCGGCATCGCGTTCTTCCTGCCGCTCGTCTACTGGCTGGTCAAGCTCTCCTCGAACGAGGTGGACAATCCGGTCCTCATGAGCGGACCGCTCGTGATGCTCGTGCTGCTCCAGTCGCTCTACTGGGGGCTGGCGGCCGGGGTCTCTCGACTGCTCATCGGACGGGGGGGAGTTCCTCGGGTCCTGGTGCTGCCGGTCGTCTGGACGGCGTTCGAGTACCTGCGATCGCTGACGGTGCTCGGGTTCCCGTGGGGCAACATCGGATACGTGGGTACGGCCGTCCCGGCGGTGATCCAGTTCGCCTCCCTCACAGGCCTCTTCGGTGTGACCT
>CAZRAD010000168.1:0-4646 GCA_964597945.1 uncultured bacterium | reverse complement strand
ACATGGGTGTCGAGAACACGCTCATCATTCACCTCACCCTGGTTCCGTACATCAAGGCGGCGGGTGAGCTCAAGACGAAGCCGACGCAGCACAGCGTGCGGGCGCTGCGAGACATCGGCATCCAACCCGACATTCTGCTGTGCAGAACGGAGCATGCGCTCGACGCGGATATCAAGCGGAAGATCGCGCTGTTCTGCAATGTTGATATCAACGCGGTCATCGATGCGCGCGACGTTTCCTCGATCTACGAGGTGCCGCTGAGGTTCCACGGCGACGGACTCGACGACATCGTCGTGTCGAAGCTCGACCTTCCGCAGCGCCGGCCGGACCTCTCGTCGATGGAGACGGCGGTCAAGCGCATCCGGGAACCGGGGCACAGCGTGAGGATCGCTGTCTGCGGGAAGTACATCGATCTGAAGGACGCTTACAAGAGCATCAGCGAGGCGTTCATCCACGCGGGGGCGGAGAACGACACGAGGGTCGAACTCGAGTGGGTCAACGTCGAGGATGTTGAGAGCGCCGGGAACACCGAGGGCTTCCTCGGGACGTGCGACGGCGTGCTGGTTCCCGGTGGTTTCGGCGAGCGGGGCATTGAGGGCAAGATCATGTCGGTGCGGCACGCGCGTGAGAACGACGTCCCGTACCTCGGCATCTGTCTCGGCATGCACTGTGCGGTCATCGAATACGCGAGAAACGTGTGCGGGCTCGAGAGCGCTCACTCGACGGAGTTCGTCGAGGGAACGCCGCACCCCGTGATCGACCTTCTTCCGGAGCAGCACTCGGTCGTCAACAAGGGTGGTACGATGCGCCTGGGCGGGTACGACTGCCGCCTTCATCCTGGGTCGAGATCGCACGAGGCCTACGGGACCTCGGGTGTCCGGGAGCGCCATCGCCACCGTTTCGAGTACAACAATGACTACAGGGAGAAGCTGGAGGCGGCGGGGTTGTTCTCCTCGGGCACTTACGAGGCGGCGAATCTCGTCGAGATCGTCGAGATCCCGAACCACCCCTGGTTCGTGGCCTGCCAGTTTCATCCCGAGTTCAAGTCGCGCCCCGGTCGGGCGCATCCGCTCTTCCGGGAGTTCGTCCGCGCGGCGCTTCAGAGGAAGCTCGAGCGTGAGAGGACGTCCGGAAGCACCGTGGACGCGACGGCGGCGGCCAGCCGCTCGTAGCACGGAGGTCCTGTGGTGCAGAACCCTGTCACGATCGGTGACGTCCGGATCGGACGAGGCGAACGGCTTGCGTTCATTGCGGGTCCGTGTGTCATCGAGGATGAGAAGCTCCTCCTGGCGACCGCGCGCGAGCTCTCCGGCATCGCGGAGCGGCTCGAGGTCGGTCTTGTCTTCAAGGCGTCATACCTGAAGGACAACCGCATGTCGCCGGGATCGTATGCCGGCCCCGGTGCGCGAGACGGTCTCGCGATGCTCGCCCGCGTACGCGCGGAGACGGGGCTTCCGGTGATCTCCGACGTTCACACCGACGTCGAGGTGGAGGCGGCAGCATCCGTGCTCGACGCGGTCCAGATACCGGCGTTCCTCTGTCGCCAGACCCGTCTGATGGAGGCGGCCGCCGCGTGCGGACGCCCCGTGAACATCAAGAAAGGTCAGTTCCTCGCGCCCGAGGACATGGCTCGGGTCGCCGCCAAGGCGACCGCCGCGGGGGCCGAGGCCGTGCTGCTGACGGAGCGTGGCGTGAGCTTCGGCTATCACAACCTCGTCGTGGACATGCGCGGGTTCCAGACGCTTCGGGCGACCGGCCATCCGGTCGTGTTCGACGCGACGCACAGCATCCAGCTCCCCGGCGCGGGCGGCGGGGTGAGTGGGGGACAGCCCGAGTTCGTGCCCGTCTTGACGCGAGCGGCGTGCGCGGCCGGGTGCGATGCCGTCTTCATTGAGACACACCCGAGACCGGCGGACGCGCTCTCGGACGCTGCATCGATGGTTCCGTTGTCGGAGTTCGAGAGACTCGTCGAACAGGCGCTCGCCGTGTCGGATGCGTCGAGGCCGTTCACAGACGGCGATGATCCGTCCGCGGGTGAGATCACTGAGGCGACGGACGAGTCGTGACACACCACGGAAGGTAGGCGCATGCTGAACATCGAACGCGGTCTCGCATCGGCGATACGACTGCTCGTCCTCGATGTGGACGGAGTACTCACCACCTCGCATCTCGTGCTCGGCCGGGACGGCGAGGAGATCAAATTCTTCTCCGTCAAGGACGGCATCGCCATCAAGTTTGCGCAGCACGCGGGTATAGAGGTCGCGTTCCTCTCGGCGAGAACCTCAACGATCGTGGAGCGGCGCGCCGAAACGCTCGGTGTGTCGAGAGTCCACCAGGGCATCCATGCGAAGCTCAAGCGCGTCGCTGAGATGACGGAGGAACTCGGCATTGAGTTCCGGAACGTCGCATACGTCGGTGACGACATCGTCGACATCGAACCGCTTGAGGCTGTCGGATTCGGCGTGGCGGTAGCAGACTCCTGCTCGGATGTGCTGGCGAGGATCTCGAACGTTGCGGATGCGAAGGGCGGCTCGGGCGCGATCCGCGAGGTCGTCGAGGCGATCCTCAAGGCTCGCGGCGACTGGGACACGGTGGTCGCCGAGTACATCGCGAAGGCGTAGCAGCGCGCCGGGGGACCGAGCAACAGCGCGTACGTAACCGGAGAGAGACGTGAGCGAGCGAGAAGACAGAGACAGGATGCGCCGCCAGGTAGCCACAGAGGTGCTCAGCGTCGAAGCCGAGGCGATCGGTCGCATGGCGGACCGTATCGATGAGTCGTTCTCTCGAGCGGTCGAGGCGATCGTGAACGCTCGGGGCTCGCTGGTGGTTTGTGGGGTTGGCAAGTCGGGCATCATCGGTCGCAAGATCGCGGCGACCCTGGCCAGCACCGGCACACCGTCGTTCTTTCTGCATCCGTCCGAGGCCGCCCACGGCGATCTGGGCAGCCTGAGTCCACGCGACGTCGTGCTCGCCGTCTCGAAGTCCGGAGAGGGCGATGAACTGCTGCAGCTCGTTCCCGCCTTTCGGCGACTCGGAATCCCACTGGTCGTTATCACGGGTCGTATCGACTCGTCGCTAGCTCACCAGGCCGACATCGTGCTCGACGCGACGGTCGAGCGTGAGGCCTGCCCGATGGACCTCGTACCGACCGCCAGTACGACGGCCGCTCTGGCGCTCGGCGATGCCCTGGCCGTCGCGGTACTCAAGGAGAAGGAGATCGATGCGGGGCAGTTCGCCGACCTCCATCCCGGTGGCGCGCTCGGGCGGCGGCTCAGGCTGACCGTGGGCGAGGTGATGCACGCGGGCGACGAGCTTCCGGTCGTCAGCGAGGACGCCCTCATGCGCGAGGCCGTCGTTGAGATAGCGAACAAGCGGCTCGGCGTGACGACCGTCGTCGACGGGGAGGGACGCCTGGTCGGCCTTCTGACCGACGGCGACCTCAAGCGCATTCTGATGCGGCACGAGGACATTCTGTCCGTCCGTGTGGGGGATGTGATGACGACGGATCCGAAGACCATCCGCGTTGATGAACTCGTGGTCAGAGCGCTGGAGTTGATGGAGACGCTGGGAACGAGTCCCATCACGTCGCTCATTATCCTGGATGAGGGCGGGGCTCCCGCCGGCGTTATCCACATCCACGACTGTCTGAAGGCCGTGGGCTGAGCCGCATCGCCACCTCGGCCGGCGCTTCACCGTCTGTTGACCCCCGGAACCCCCTTTGCTAATCTACCTTGCGTAGGCTCGGGTCTGAATTGACTTCTTGAGTGGCCGGACCCGTCCGGCTATGTTCTGGTGTAGTGGAACGTTCTTCCCAAGGAGAGACGTGGTGGCAGGCTTCGTCGCGCCCCGGATACTGATGCGATTCGCCGTCCTTGCGCTCGTCCTCGGCGTGGCCTGCGTCCTCAGTTCGTGCGGTGATGGGGGCGAGACCGGTCCCGCCGCCGAGGGCGGCGTTGTGCCGGACCAGGAGATCAGCAGTTTCACGCTGACGCAGACGAACGACGGTCGTTCAGTGTGGTCGCTCACCGCGGAGCTCGCGCTCGTCTTCGAGGAGGCGGACCGCATCGAGACGACGCATCCCCGAGTCGAGTTCTTCAGTGATGAGGGCGAGAGCCGGAGCGTGCTGACCGCGAGGAACGGGCTTCTGAGGCGTAGGACCAACGACATGGAGGTCTCCGGTTCGGTCGTCGTGACCTCGAATGACGGAACAGTGATGCAGACCGAACACCTGACGTGGGATGAACGTCGCGGGAAGATCCTGACCGAGATGCCGGTTCGGGTCACCAGGGACGGTGACGTGATGACGGGCACGGGAGCCGAGGCGGACCCCGATCTCGGCAATCTCAGGATCCTGGCAGACTTCAGGGCATACGTCCGCTCGGCGGACGGTGAACTCGTGGAAGAGGAATGACGAGGAACAACGGCGACATCGACGGGCCGCGCCGACTGAGCGCGACCGGACTCGTCAAGCGGTACGGACGACGCCGCGTGGTCAACGAGGTCAACCTCGAGCTGAACCGCGGCGAGGTCGTCGGTCTGTTGGGTCCCAATGGTGCGGGCAAGACCACGACGATCCGGATGATCGTCGGTCTTTTGGCGCCGGACGCCGGCACCGTTCATCTGGACGACGAGGACATCACGCGTCT
>CAZRAD010000167.1:0-4648 GCA_964597945.1 uncultured bacterium | reverse complement strand
AGTGCGCTAACCGGACTGCGCTACGCCCCGACGCGGCTTAATCTAACACACGGCCCCATCGTAGACAAGACCGAATGAGACCGACCTCAGGGCCGTGCGGACACGGTACCGTGCTGGACCACGCCGCGCCGCCATGTGCTCGATCAGGCTGCGCTGTCCCCTGCGGTCTCCCGCTTGGGCTCTCTGAGCATGAGCTCCCTGATGGCCTTCTCCGGGCTCTTGTTCTCGAAGAGCACCTCGTGCATCTGTTCACTGATGGGCATCTCGACGTCATGCTTCCTCGCGAGCTCGGCCGCGCTCCGCGTCGTCTTGACGCCCTCTGCCACCATGACCATCGAATCCAGGACTTCCTGCAGCGTCTTGCCCGCGGCGATCTGGTCGCCGACGTAGCGGTTCCGACTGTGCTGCGAGATGCAGGTCGTTATCAGATCACCCATCCCGGAGAGACCGGCGAACGTCTCCGGGCGGCCACCCATTGCGATACCGAGTCTCGTGATCTCAGCGAGTCCGCGGGTCAGCAGCGCTCCCTTCGTGTTGTCTCCGTAGCCGAGACCATCGCAAATGCCGGCCGCGATCGCGATGACGTTCTTGAGCGACCCGCCTACCTCGACTCCGACAAGGTCCGTGTTCGTGTAGACGCGGAGATGTTCCGTCATGAAGAGGTCGCGGATGAGCACCGCATCGCGCTCGGCGCGCGCGGCGGAGACGATCGTCGTCGGGAGCTTCTTGCTGACCTCCTCGGCGTGGCTCGGTCCGACGAGAGAGACGACGCCCTCGGCGTCCGGACGGTCGAGCCGCTCGGAGAGAACCTCGGACATCCTCAAGAGCGTGCCGTTCTCGATCCCCTTCGCGACGTTCGTGACCGGGATCGAGTGCGGAATCAGACCGGCCGCCGCGGTGGCAACCTCGCGCACCGTGTGTGACGGGATCGCGAAAACGACCGCTCCGGCCCCGTTCAGCGCATCGGTGAGGTCGCCGCTGATGCGCAGGTCCGAGGGGAGCGGAACGCCCGGCAGGAATTTCCGGTTCTCGGCATCCCGAGCGAGAGCGGCCACCTGCTCGCGGTCGAACTCCCACATCGTGACCGTGTGGCCGTTCCCGTGGAGCACGAGGCCGAGGGTCGTGCCCCAGCTCCCTGCTCCAAGGACTGTCACGCGAGCCATGTCAACCGCCTCTCCCCGGTCTTGCGAACCGGTTCTCCTCGCCGCGTCTGAGACGCGCGATGTTGCTTCTGTGCCTGCTTATGATGGCGACGGTCAGGATCACGGCTGTCCCGACCAGAACCCACGGCTGTGGGGTCCCGCGAAGTCTGGCTTCGATCCAGACGGTCAGCGGGAGCACCAGTGACCCTCCGAGCGAGCCGACCGAGAAGTAGCGTGTACTGAGAGCCAGCACCGCCCAGACGACGATACCGGCGAGCGTCGCGAGCGGAGAGAGCGCAAGGAACGCTCCGGCCGCAGTGGCGACCCCCTTCCCGCCGCGGAAGTTGACGAACGGCGACCAGATGTGTCCCGCGACTGCTGCCAGTGCGGCCAGCGTACGAATGCCGGTCGGGCCGAGCGGTGATGTGGCCGCGAAGAGCGGTGCTATGAACAGCACCGGTACCGCGCCCTTGACGATGTCGAAGATGAGAACCGGAGCGCCGTATCTGGGACCGAGGATGCGGAAGGCGTTGGTCGCGCCGAGGTTGCCGCTTCCGTGGTCGCGCAGATCCACGCCGGCCACTCGTCCGGCGATGGCTCCCGCCGAGATCGAACCCATGAAGAAGGCGATGATGGCTGTAAGAGCGGTTCCCACTCGGGCCGGTCCCCTCTGGTGCTCCCTGTGACGTCGAACGACGTCTGGTCCGCCTACCTGCGGCGACGGACCAGAATGCGAATCGGCGTTCCGACGAAACCATACTCCCTGCGGAGCTGGTTTGCAAGATACCGACGATACGCGTTGTCGACGGCCCGCGGGTCACTCACGAACACGACGAAGGTCGGTGGGAAGACGTCGATCTGGGTCGCGTAGAGGATCTTGCCTCGACGCCCCGCGCGCGGCGGCCGACGGTCGGCGGCTGCCTGGATGACATCGTTCACCTTGGATGTCTGGATGCGCATCCCCGCCTGATCGTAGACCTCCCCCGCGAGTGTGAGAAGACGGCGGACACGCTGTCCTGTCAAAGCCGACACCTGAACCACCGGGGCGTAGCGCGCGAATGGGAGCTCGTCCTCAGCGATATGAACGTACTCGCCGGCCGTGCTGTTGTCCTTGACGAGGAGGTCCCACTTGTTGAACGCGATGATGAGGCCCTTTCCCGCGTCGTCAGCGAGACCGGCGATGCGCGCGTCCTGCGCGACGATCCCGCTCGGGGCGTCCGCGATGAGAATCACGACGTCGGCGCGTTCGATGCTCTTGAGCGTCCGCATGGCGCTGTAGTACTCGACACCACGCTCGATGCGCGACTTGCGTCGGAGTCCGGCCGTGTCGATCAGGACGAAGCTCCTGCCATCGTGCTCGACGACGCTGTCGATCGAGTCGCGCGTCGTGCCCGGCACGGAGTCGACGATCGCGACATCACTTCCCATCAGGCGGTTCGTGATCGAGGACTTCCCGACGTTCGGTCGACCCACGAGCGCCACGCGGATGCCGGCCTCCGCGGGCAGCGCCGAGGTCTCGGGGATCAGAGCGATGAGGGCATCAAGCATGTCGCCGGTGCCGCGGCCGTGGAGCGCCGAGATGGCGTGAAGCTCACTGATGCCCAGTTCATGGAACGCGTGCACGTCCATCTCCCCGGCCTCGGAGTCCACCTTGTTCACGGTCACGATGACCGGCTTCGACGAGCGACGAAGGAGTGCCGCTATCTCGAGATCGACCGGTGTCGGGCCGGTGGTTCGGTCGACCACGAAGAGCACGGCGTCAGCCTCATCGAGAGCGACCATGGCCTGTGTCCTGATGAGCACAGGCATCCCCTCGTCCTCGGTGGGAACAAGTCCGCCGGTGTCGATGACGACGAACTCCCGGCCGGACCACTCGGCCTCGTGGTAGTTCCGGTCGCGGGTCACGCCCGGGAGGTCGTCGACGACGGCCGTCCGCGTACCCGTGAGCCGGTTGAACAGGGCCGACTTGCCGACATTGGGACGGCCCACGATGGCCACGACCGGAAGCGCTGTTCTTCGGGCGGTGCTCATGATCCCTCCTGCAGTGATCGCTCGATGGCGGCGACGAGATCGCTCGTCGCCTCGACATGGTTGGCCTCGGCTCGGTCCCGGACGTTCTCCAGCGTGAGCCCGTCGAGGGTGACTCCCTCCGTATTGAACGCCTCCCCCGGCAGCAGAAAGAGATCCGAAGCCGCCGCGTCGCGGATCGTGTCGGCGATGTCGCGTCCCGCGAGGAGGCCGGCGACCGTGACCGATTCACCCAGGAGCTGATTGACGACCGGAAGGACTCGCAGGTCGAGTCCCTCGACACCGCTGAATGCCTCGCGGACGGTCGTTTCGATGAACGGGGCCGCGAGCGTCCCGGTCAGTATCGTGATCACGCGGGCCTCTGCATCGACGCCATGAAGCCGAGCGGCCCCGTCCACGATGTCACGCTCGAACCGGCGAAGCAGCCCGACGCCGTTCTCGAGCTGCGGGAAGTCACCGTAGTCCTCGAGGTGTGGTGGGTCCAGCCCGGCCAGCAGGTAGAACTCATCCGCGGCGTACGCGATGGGTTCCTGTCGTTCGTTCACCACGCGCGTCCGCCATCGGTTGACGATGGCGAGGGTCTCTCTCGCACATTCGGGTGACACCGGTCTCAGCGCAGGTAGGCCGTCGCGGTGTGACGTCAGTCCCACCGGCACGACCGCGACCGATGCGAGACCATCACCGAGCGCGGTGAGGTCGCGGAGTGTAGCATCGAGCACGTCGCCGTCGTTGATGCCGGGACACACGACGATCTGTGCATGAACGGTGATGCCTCCGCCCGTCAGTCTTCCGAGAGCCGGCAGGACGGGAGGTGCATCCGCATTGCCGAGGAGCCGGCGCCGGACGTCGTCGTCGGTTGCGTGCACTGACACGTAGAGCGGAGAGAGACGCTGGGCGAGGATTCGTTGGTAGTCACCGGCACTCATGTTCGTGAGCGTGACGTAGTTGCCGCACGTGAACGAGAGCCGGTAGTCCTCGTCCTTGATGTAGAGCGAGGAGCGAAGACCGCGCGGGAGTTGGTCGATGAAGCAGAAGATGCAGCGGTTCCCGCACGTTCGGAGCGCGTCCGGCTCGAGCGAGATCCCGAGATCCTCGGGGTGGACCGACGGCAGAACGAATTCCATACGATCGCCGTCACGCTCGAACACGACAGGAACGTCGTCGTGATCGGTCCAACCGATGGCGTGCGCCACGTCGATGCCATCTCCAATGGCGAGCCCATCGATCTCGACGAGGTCGTCGCCGATCCTGATACCCGCGCACGCCGCCTCGGATCCGCTTTCGATCCTGAGCACCTTCATGAATGCCCTCCGCCCGCAGAGACGTTTCCCGCCGCTTTCCGGTGCCATCGGTGATGTGGAATAGTTCGGCTGGCGGGCGGATGCCTTGCGGGGGCCGCTCATGAGCACCGAGCGGACAAGATATGGAGCGGGCAACGGGATTCGAACCCGCGACTCTCAGCTTGGGAAGCTGATACT
>CAZRAD010000166.1:0-4747 GCA_964597945.1 uncultured bacterium | reverse complement strand
CGGGTCATGTCAGCCCGGGCGACCATCTGGAGGTCTATCCGGCGCGGAACCCCGTTCGCATCCGGAGCGTGCACGTCCACGATGAGCCGGTCGAGCGCGCGGTGGCGGGTCAGCGGACGGCGCTGGGTCTTCACGGCATCGACAAGGATGAGCTCGAACGCGGCAACACCGTCGGGACTTCTGAGGTGCTTCATTCCACGCACATGATCGATGCGCGGCTCCGGCTGGTCTCGGGCATCAAGCCCATGAAGAACCGGACCCGCGTACATCTCCATGTCGCCACGGCGGAGGTGCTCGCTCGCGTCGTGCTGCTCGAGAGCGAGGAGCTTGGTCCATCGCAGAACGCGCTCGTCCAGCTTCGCCTCGAGGAGCCTCTGGTCGCGGAGAAGGACGACCTCTTCGTCATCCGGTCGTACTCACCGATGCACACCATCGGGGGCGGCCGCGTCATCGACCCGACTCCCGCGCGCCACAAGCGGATGAAGGCAGACGTGATCGATTCGCTCGAGGTGCTCGAGGTCGGCGGGAGCGAGGACGTGCTGCTCAAGGTCATCGGTGACGGGGGGATGGGCGGCGTCCGTGTGAAGGAGCTGCCCGGTCTCGTCGAGGCCGACGTCGCGGGCGAGGTCGAACGGCTCGTCACTGAAGGGGCCGTGCGGAAGAAGGCCGGGCGGTACGTTACGCGCGACCGCTGGACCGAACTCGGTGAGCGTATCCGCTCGGAGCTCACGGAGTACGCGCAACGAGCGCCGCTCGAGTGGGGGATGTCCGCAGAGGAGCTTCGCGGGAAGATCGGCCGGGGGTTCGACCGCGCCTTGATGGACGCCGCACTCGCGGAACTCGGTGATGCCGGTGAGCTGTCGCGTCGGAAGGACCTCGTGCGGTGGGGGAGTGCGGAGGTCAAGCTCACGCCGCCGCAGCAGAAGATGGCGGAGCTCATCGAGCGGTTCCTCGATGAGGACGATGTGTCCCCGCCGTCGCTCTCGGATCTCCGGGAGGACGTCCGAAACGAGTTCGAAGGGACGCTCAAGGACGATCAGTTCGATGCGCTCGTCAAGCTGCTGGCTGATGAGGGACGCATCGTCAAGGTGACGACCACACTGTTCTTCCATCCGTCGACGATCGAGCACGTGCGGAGTATCATCGAGGAGCATTTCGAGAGCGACGCGCAGCTCGGCGTGCCGGCATTCAAGGAACTCGTCGGTGTGACGCGGAAGAGCGCGATCCCGCTTCTCGAGTATTTCGACCGCGAGGGGACGACCCTTCGCCAGGGCAATGTGCGCGTGAGGGGGAGGGGAAGAGACGCATGAGTGCGGGTCTGGCCGATTCACGCAGGGTGACACGGCAGGTGAAGTTCGGCGCGGTCCCGGTCGGCGGGAGCGCACCGATCTCCATCCAGTCGATGACGAACACGCGCACTGACGATGTCGCCGCGACGCTCGCGCAGATCACACGGTTGGCGGGTCTCGGGTGCGAGATCGTCCGGGTCGCGGTGCCGAATGTCGGGGCAGTGTCGGCGCTCCCGGAGATCGTCGCGGGCTCGCCCATCCCCGTTGTCGCAGACGTCCATTTCGATCACCGTCTCGCCATCGGCGCGGCTGAGGCGGGCGTACACGCGCTGCGCATCAACCCCGGCAACATCGGCGGCGCGGAACGGACCGCCGAGGTTGTCGCGGTCGCGGCGGAACGCGCCATCCCCATCCGCATCGGCGTCAATGCCGGATCGCTCGAGAAGGACATCCTCGAACGCGACGGCCATCCGACGGCGGCGGGTCTTGCCGAGAGCGCGATGCGCGGCGTCGAGCTGATGGACGGGCTCGGGTTCGCGGATCTCGTCGTTTCGATCAAGTCGTCGCACGTCGCGATGACGGTCGAGGCGAACCGCGTCTTCGCATCACAGACGGATGTGCCGCTTCACATCGGGATCACCGAGGCCGGGACGCCCGCGGCGGGCGCCGCGCGGTCCGGCGTCGGGATGGGTCTGCTGCTCGCAGAGGGCATCGGCGACACGGTGCGCGTCTCGCTTGCCGGGCCGCCCGAGGAGGAGATCCCGGTGGCCCGAGCCATCCTCTCATCGCTCGGACTCCGCCACGGTGGGGTGACCGTGATCGCCTGTCCGACCTGCGGTCGGACCGAGATCGACGTACCGGGTGTGGCGGCGGAGGTCGAAAAGGCGCTGGCCGGCGCGAAGACGTCCCTTGTCGTGGCGGTCATGGGGTGTGCGGTCAACGGCCCGGGCGAGGCCCGGGAGGCGGATGTGGGCGTCGCGGGGGGAGGGACGAAGGCCGTTCTCTTCCGGAAGGGTGAGGTCGTCGCGAAGATCAATGCGGGCGAGCTCATCGAGCGCCTGCTCGAAGAGGCACGGAAGCTGATGTAGTCTCACTTCATTGCGAACCCTCGCAGTCTTCAGGCATCTAAAGGTAGGACAGAGTCAACATAGGCATCCTATCCCCGGAGGATGAGGAAATGGACGAGAAGAGAATGAGCAAGGAAGAGCTTGAGCGCGAACTCTCGAGCTGCGAGGTGAGGATCTCGGAGCTCCGCGGACACGAGCGGGCATCTGAGGTCGAGGCGGAGCTGGAAGGCATCGAGGGGCAGGTCAACGCCTGCCGGCTGGAGCTCAATGAGGTCCAGGAGAATGTCGATGAGTGGGCACATGCTCAGGCGAAGGCCGTCAAGGCACTGAGCAACATGCGGTCGCGCGTCGACCGAGCCAGCAAGCTCGTGAACTTCGTACGCTAGGTTCAGGCACGCCGGGACGCTCTCGCGGGCGCCCCGGCGTTTCATTCCCTACGATGTCTCCGCACCCCGCAAGTTTCAGACTCGACCCACACCACTGCACGAACATCCCCAAATACGAAGCCTCAACTTGACTTGCCAATCAGAATGCAGTATAGTTACTTGGGCTTCGGAAATGCCATGCATACCCCTGCGGCGTCCCCTGGAGGGTTCCGAGCATGCCCGAGCGCAAAGACCCCGCGGTGGCCAGCGGTCACCGACGCCGACCGGGGCGGCGCGACCCACCGGCACGTGAGCCGCGTTCCCCCAAGCTCCTCGATCAGGTTCGGTCCGCGATCCGGACCCGGCACTACAGCCGAAGGACCGAGGAGACATACGTAGGTTGGGTGAAGCGGTTCGTCCGATACCACGATAACCGCCATCCACTGACGATGAACTCATCTCACGTCCGTGCGTTCCTGAGTCATCTCGCGAACGACCGCGGCGTGAGCGCGTCGACACAGAAGCAGGCGCTGAGCGCCGTTCTGTTCCTGTACAACGCTGTACTTGAGAAGGACATCGGGTGGGTCCACGGTATCGTGCGGGCGAAGGGCCCAAAGCGGTTGCCCGTGGTGCTTTCGAAGCGCGAGGTCCGTGCGGTGCTTGCCGAACTCGAGGCCACGAACCGCCTCGTCGGCACGTTGCTGTACGGATGCGGATTCCGGCTGCTCGAGTGTCTGCAGCTACGGGTGAAGGATGTCGACTTCGAGCGTCGCCAGATCGCGGTCCGAGCAGGGAAGGGCGACAAGGACCGAACCGTGATGCTCCCACGCGTTGCGAAACGCGGGCTCGAGCGACACATGAAGCGAGTTCGCCGTCGCTACGAGGCGGATCTTGAGGACCCCGGCTTCGGCGTGACGCTCCCGGAGTCGCTGAGGCGGAAGCTGCCCGGTGCGGCCAGGGACTGGGCGTGGCAGTTCCTGTTCCCGTCATCGCGGACGTTCGCGGATGATGCAACGGGTGAGCCCAGACGGCACCACATGCATCCGTCCGCCGTGCAGCGCGCAATGACCGAGGCGGTCAGACGATCCGGGATCACGAAGCGTGCTACGTGCCACACGCTCAGACACTCGTTCGCGACGCATCTGCTCGAATCGGGCTGTGACATCAGGACCGTTCAGAAGCTGCTTGGTCACCGCGACGTCCGTGTGACGATGCGCTACACCCACGTCGTGGACAAGAAGGCACTCGCCGTCCGCAGTCCGCTTGACGAACTCGAGGATGAGTGAGTGCTCGGGTCGCCATACCGCTCACCGGAGCGAGCATGGCGCGCAGTCCAAATGCAGCAACAGATACGCACGGACGTTTTGGTAGGGGCAGGATGTGGGGCTCAGCGGTGGTGCCATATGCGCCGACACCTCGCGTTCAACAAGAACCACGTCCAATTCGGTTATCCAATTGTCGTTAGGTAGCTGCTGAGTTCCGGGACTCGGTCCACAGGTGCGCACAAGGAGCCTTTGCTTGGTACGCAACATCCTGGCAGCAGATAGGACGAGGCTGGCGAACGAGCGCACGTTCCTTGCGTACATTCGAACAGCGCTCGCGCTCGTGGCCTCAGGACTGGGTCTACACTTCTTCTTCCCGTCGCGGGTTAGTCAAGTGGCAGGTTGGGCGCTTGCCGCGCTGTCATTCAGTCTGATTCTGTGGGGTATCCGGAGGTACCGTACCGTGAGCCGGGACATCCGTGCAGCACTGGATGCAGAGCGGGGACGTGGCGAGTGAGTTGCGATATGAGTGGGCCATCTGGGGCAGCTACCTAACTGGCGTTTGCAGCTGTCGCCCCGCGCCGCTGCACCTGGGTAGTCCCGTGCTGATGCGTAGGGCGGCGGCGCTCCGGCTCTGTGTCACTCGCGCTGCATTGGGCCTTCGGCCCGCAGCGCTTGTGCCACTCGCCTGGCGCAGCTGAAACGCGATTCGTTAGGTAGCTGCTGAGTTCCGGGACTCGGTCCACAGGTGCGCACAAGGAGCC
>CAZRAD010000165.1:0-4809 GCA_964597945.1 uncultured bacterium | reverse complement strand
CGTACGACGGGTTCAGCGACTCCATCGAGCTCGCGGTACCGGCGATGGGGCTGATGGTGCTCTCCAACGGCGTGGGAACCGGGGTCGCGGATGAAACGGCTGAAGTCGGCACCTCGCTCCGTCTGGCGCCGCGACGGAATCCGATGAGCGTCGGCAGTGAGATCGCCCTGACGCTCCCCGTGGCTTCGCACGCCGTGCTCTCCATCTACGACGTGCGCGGGCGTCGCGTGGCGACGGTGGTCGACGAGGTGCTTCCGGCGGGAACGAGTTCGCACGCGTGGCACGGCCGTGATGACGCGCGCCGGCCTCTCCCCTCAGGTGTCTACTTCGCAAGGCTCCGGACCGGTGAGGGAACGGCGCACGCGAAGATCGTCCTGCTGCGGTAGTCGCATCTCCGTGGACGATTCAGAGAGGTGGAGGATTCGGAGAGGCGGTCCAGCGCACGCGGTGGCCCGCAGCGGACGACGGGGAAACGAGGACGGCCGGCCCTTGAAGGGCCGGCCGTCTGTTTCTGCTACCGGACGCTCTCCAACCGATCGCTACCGCACGAACACCGCCGTCGTCCTGGCCGGAACCGCGAACGTCCCGCCGTCGGCATCGTACGCGGCGGTCTTGACCGCGTCATCGGCGGAGCCCTGGAGGATCGGATGCAGCGTGAACCCGAGATACTCCCACTCCGAACCGCCGTACGAGAGCCTGTCGGGCGTCGCGTTGAACACGACGACGATCTGGTCGACCGACGGATCGAGGTCGGCAAGCCCCGCACCGGTGTCGCTGATGCTCATCACGATGAGACCCGGGATCTGGCCCGCACCGGTGTTGTGAAACTTCACGCGCGCAATGACGTCCTCGGCCGTCCGCAATCGGAAGAGCGGCGAGCTCGACCGGACCGTGACCATCTCCTTGAAGTGCGCCAGCGTCTTCCTGATGTCCTCCTCAGCCGGACGGATACCCTCACGCGCCAGGATCGGACCGATGATGTTCCAACGGTCGCGGTTCTTCTCCGCCGAGGGCAGACCGACCGCGAAGTTGTTGCTCTGATACGTCCAGTCAAGCTTGTTGAACCAGTCGCCGGCGTTGTAGCTGTCGGCCTCCATCGACTTCGATCTGAGGATCTCGGAGCCGGCGTGGAAGAACGGCACGCCCTGCGACATACTCACGATGGACAGCCCCATCATCTGCATCCGGACGCGGTCGTCAACGGTCGCCGCGCGCGGAGCCGAGTACTGGATCTTGTCGAAGAAGGTCTCGTTGTCGTGCGCCGAGACGTAGTTGATGACCTCCTGCGGGTCGGCGGCGAAACCGACGCTCTCGAACCGGCCACCCGTCGTCCGCTGCCCGTTGCGGTCGACGAAGGGATACTCACGGAGGTTGCCGGCGAGCCCGACGCGGATGCGGTCCATTGAGTTGAGCAGTCTCCCCTTCTCCTCGTTCCCGGCGCGGTTGTAGCCGCTCGGATCGGTGAAGAGACCCGTGGCGAAGCCCTGCTCACGACGGTCGGAGAACGCGCTGCCGCCGCGGACGGCGTCCCGGATCCGGTCGTTGAAACACCCGATGCCGGTGCCGGCCATGTTGGACTGCGTCGCGTTGACGCCGCGCTTGCCGCCCTGCACCTCGCCGAAGTCCCAGCCCTCGCCGTAGAGATAGATGGCGGAACCGTCGACCCCGTCGGTCTCGACCGTCAGCGCCTGGAGCGCGTCGCGCGCCTCCTCCATGTCGCGCTTCATGTGGTGACCCATCAGATCGAACCGGAACCCGTCGACCTTGTAGTCACGAGCCCAGTGGACCAGGTCGTCGATCATGAGACGACGCATCATGGTGTGCTCGGTGGCCGTGTTCTGACAGCACGTGCTCGTCTCAACGGTGCCGTCGTTGCTCAGACGGTGATAGTAGCCGGGCACAATGCGGTCGAGCACGGCTCTGGGATCAGGACCGCTGGCGTGCGTATGGTTGTAAACGACGTCCATGACGACGCGGAGCCCCATTCCCGACAGCGACTGCACCATCTCGCGGAACTCCATGATGCGCGCCGTCCCGTTCGGGTCGGTCGCGTAGCTCCCCTCGGGCACGCCGTAGTGGTACGGGTCGTAGCCCCAGTTGTACGGATCATCGCCGCGAATCTCCGCGATCGCCGCCTGCTGCTCCTCGGAGTCGGGCGCGAATCTGGACAGGTCGCCCGGGAACTCCCACTCCGCCTTGTTCTCATTGATGGTCGCGATGTCGAAGGACGGGAGGAGGTGTACGTGGGTGACGCCGGCCTCCGACAGTTCGCGGAGGTGCGCCACGCCGTTCGATTCGGCGGTGAAGGCCTTGAAGGTCCCGACGAGCTCCTCGGGCACGGTTCCGTCGGACGCGCTGAAGTCGCGGACGTGGAGTTCGTAGAGGACGATGTCCTCGGGCGCTTCAAGCGCCGGCTTCGCAAGGGCGCCCCACCCGTCCGGCTTCGTGGCCGGATCATCCAGATTCACGATCAGCGTGCGCGCGCTGTTCATCGACAGCCCGCGCGAGTACGGGTCGGTGACCATGTTGCTCTCGAAGGACCCGGTCTGATGCATGTAGACATCGACCTCGTAGAGGTAGTACATGCCGTTCCACTCGGGGAGACCGGGAGAGGTCCACACACCGTTCTCGTCGGTCATCGCCAGGACGTGCGTCGGTTCGGGCGCGTCGCAACTCTCGTAGATGTGGAGCCTGACGACGCGCGCGGTCGGCGCCCAGACGCGGAACATCGGAGCGCCGTTCTCCCACGTCAGACCGAGCGGACCGTCGTAGGCGAAGACGTCGTCGAGCACGCCGGGGATCTGAACACCGGTCGCATCGACCAGCTTGCCCTCGGCATCAAGGGCGGACACCGCCAGCTGCCCGCGGAGGAGCTCGGTGATCCGCCCGGCGGCCTCACCGGGAAGGGTGAGAGCCGGGAGGCCCCTGAGATGAGGGAACCTCGCGCCGACCTCGGTGGAGAGACCTCCGCCGGCCGGTACCAGCTCGATCGACTCGCCGCCGACCACACCGTCGGCGTTCAGCTCGAGCCTCGCCTCGGGGGACGAGTGGAGGAAGTACCGGTTCTCGCCCTTGTGCCCGCGCCACGCGATGGTCGTGGCATCGACCCAATGGGCCTGGAGCCTGGTCAGATCGCCAAGCGCGAGCGCGGCGACATCCGGCTCCTCACTGAAGATATTGTTCCGTCCGGACACGATCCAGACCTCCCGCCCGTGCTCCCCGATGTTCAGATACATGTCGGGGCCGGGATCCTTGCTGTCACCACGATGAATGATGAATCCAACCTGAACGGGCTCGGCCGTGAGCTTGATGTCCCAGAACGCGCCGAAGTCGTCCTCACCCGTCGGTTCGAGCGGACTGGTCCACTCGACGGACTCCTCGGTGTCCTCCCAGACGTGAAGCCCCCACCCGGCGTACCCGCCGCGCGGACGGTGATAGCGGATGCGCGCGTGGCCGTCCGCGAGCGCCGGCGCGGGCTCGAGCGAAGGTTTGGCGGGGCTGCCGCCGATGGTGCGGACGGCGTTCTGTCCGCCGTATCCATCGTCGACGTAGCCGTCGGCGTCGACATCCAGCGGGCCACCGCCCAGATCCGTCTCCATGTTGCCCGGCCACTCTCCGTTGACGAAGTACTTGTACTGATACTCGCCGGGGTCGAGATCGATGACGACGGACCAGACACCGCCCTCCTCCGTCATCGGAGTCTCGTCCCAGCCGTTGAACGAGCCGCGAACCGAGACGTTCGTGACGTCGTCGTCTCCCGGCTCGTATGTGAACGTGACCTCCTCGGCGCCGCACGCGGCCGCGAACATCGCGATCGCACCGACGGCAAGCGCCGGTATCAACTTCCAGTTCTTCATCTGCATCGTATCCCTCCAGACAGGCCCTCGCCGATGGGTCAACGACCGGCTTGCGCACCGCGCGGGATTCGCCCACGCCTCGGAACCACTCTTGAGATGGAGCGAGTATAGCACGAACGAAGAGGCTTCACCGGGACGGCGAAGCCTCTTCGTCAAATCGGTCCTCAAGGGACCTTCGGCAGCCCTATCGAGGCTCATCACCGAAGCTAGTCGATCTTCGAGAACATCTCGCCCTTCGCACCGCACACCGGACAGATTCCCGGCGCCTCGCGCTCAGCCGTGAAGCCGCAGACGGGGCACACGTAGTACGGGAAGTCCTCCTGTGCCGAGCCCAGATTGTCCAGCAACCCCTGGTAGAGCGCCGCGTGGACCTTCTCGACCTCGTTGGCGAACGTGAACGAGCGCTCAGCCTGCGTGTTGCCCTCTGCCTTCGCCGCCTCGATCATCTCCGGATACATGTGCTTGAACTCGTGGGTCTCGCCGGCCACGGCTTCCTTCAGGTTCTGAGCCGTGTCGTGGATGCCGCCCGCCGCCATGAGGTGGCTGTGGGCATGGACCGTCTCAGCGGCCGCTGCGGCCCGGAACATGCGCGCGACCTGTGGGTGACCCTCACCATCCGCCTTCTTGGCGAACGCGAGGTACCGACGGTTGGCCTGAGACTCACCGGCGAACGCTTCCATCAGAAAATCGACAGACTTGCTCATTGGGTCCTCCTGCACCTGGGGAACGTTGCTTCATCCATCCCGAATGAGGCACTCTCAACTCGGAGCCAGTACTATCGCACGATGTCATCGTGCGGTCAAAGGTTCTGATTCACTGTCGCTCCGCCGGTTTCGTCCGACCGGCGGTTTGCCGGCTTCGACGCCTATCACGGGGCAATCGACTGCCTGCGCCCCGGCGACGTGGCGATGCTCACGGCCTACGCCTATTGCCGCCCGGCGCAGATCGAATA
>CAZRAD010000164.1:0-4857 GCA_964597945.1 uncultured bacterium | reverse complement strand
TTCCATCGTCGGGGCGTTGACGTTTACACGTTTCCGGTCAAGGACCGCGACGGTGAGACCATTCAGGCCATTCAGTACATCAAGGACGTGACCGACCGCATGAAGCTGCAGCGGCAGCTTCGCGAGGTCGAGCAGATGACGGGCATCGGGCAGATGGCGGCCAGCGTCGCGCACGAGATCCGCAACCCGCTCATCGCCGTCGGTGGGTTCGCCAGACAGCTTCATGAGGACATGGATTCGGACGACCCGCGGCGTGAGCATACGCGGATCATCCTCGAAGAGGTGACCAGGCTCGAGCAGATCCTCAGAGAGCAGCTGACGCTGGAACGTCATCTGCAGCCGGTGATGCGTCCCCTGGATATCAACCAGATCCTGCGGGATGTGCGGAAGCTCCTCTCGCATGGGTTGCTATCATCGCAGACGCAGCTCGTGGGAGATCTTCAGGATGGTCTTCCTGTGACGATGGGGGACGCCAATCAGCTCAAGCAGGCGTTTCTCAACATCATCGGCAACGCCATCCAGTCGATGGAGGACGGGGGCACCGTCACCGTCACGAGCGTGCAGCGGGGCGACGACATCATCGTCCGGATCTCGGACACCGGCCCGGGGATTCCGAGCGACGTGATGAGCAAGCTGTTCGTGCCGTTTTTCACGACGCGGAAGTCGGGTTCGGGACTCGGCCTCGCGGTCACGAGGAGGATCGTGGAGAATCACGGTGGCGAGATCACGGCTGAGAGCGAACAGGGAAACGGTACGTCGTTCCTGGTTCGATTGCCCATCATCCGGAGCACGGCCGAGATGGCACACGAGCGAATCTACGGGAACACGGAGGGCGCCCCGGAGGCCGCCGACCGTCGCGACGACACTGACCGATCGAGTGGAGGAGTGTGATGATCAAGCTCCTGGTAGTGGACGACGAGAAGAACATCCGAAGACTGTATGAGAGCGAACTCAAGCGGGAGGGGTACGAGGTGGAGACCGCGGAGAGCGCTGAGGAGGCGCTGGAGCTCATCGAGGACGGCCCGCCCGACCTTGTCGTGCTCGACATCCGCCTCGAGGGGATGGACGGTATCGACTGCCTCCGGACGATCATGGAGCGCAGACGGGATCTGCCGGTCATTCTCAATTCGGCGTACTCGACGTACAAGCAGGACTTCGCTTCGTGGATGGCCGATGCCTATGTCGTGAAGTCGGCCGATCTCACGGAGCTCAAGGAGAAGATCAGAGAGGTTCTCGAGAAGCGCGGAAGGGTGTAGGAGGAGGGCGTGTGCGCAACCCGATCCAGAAAGACCTGCTCGGGCTGAGAAAGAGGCTCAGAGCCGCCCCGAACGACGATGTGGCTCTGAGGGATCTCTGGATATCCTACATGGAGTCCGGACGACTCGCGGACGCCGTCGTCGTGCTGCAGCAGTATCTGGCGCGCCGACCGACCGACCACACCGCGATGCTCGCCTGCGGCACATGCTACCGGAAGCTCGAACTCCACGAGGCGGCCGCGACCGAGTTCGAACGCGCCGCCAAGTCGGAGCCGGCGAGCGCGGTGGCCCGCTACAACCTCGGGCGCGTCTACGACATGATGGGGAGGAGCGAGGAGGCCGTCCGCCAGCACGAGTTGGCCATCGAACTGGCTCCGGACAGCCCCGAGCCGTACTACCGGATGGGCGTGACGTACGCGCGACGCAACGAGCTCGAGGAGGCCACGCGCTGGTACCGTCGTGCCATCGATGCGGACTACGCCTGCGCGAAGGCACACACGAATCTCGGATACGCGCTCGATGCGATGGGGGAGAGCGACGCGGCGATCCTCGAGTTCAAGCGCGCCATCGAGATTGACAGCGACAACGCGGACCACCATCTCAATCTCGGCGCCGTCTACGGCGAGAAGGGCATGCTCGTCGAGGCGATCGAGGAGTTCCGGAAGGCCGTCGAGGTCGATCCCACGAGCGCGGAGGCGAGGTTCAACCTCGGTGCCGCGCTGATATCCAGCGGATCCGACGAGGAGGCGCTTCCCGAACTCGAGCTTGCGGTCCGGCACTCGCCGGAGAACGCCGATGCGAGATATCTTCTCGGTGTCGCGCTGATCAGCAAGTGCCGATTCGGCAGGGCCCTCGCGGAGCTCCAGCGCGTTGCATCAATTCGTGGCGAGACGCCGGCACTTGCCTACCACATTGGAACGGCTCTGGCGTCGCTCGACCGCCTCGAGGATGCCGAACGCTACCTGCGGCGCGCCGTCAAAGGCGACCCGGAGGACCCGGCCGTCCACTATCAGCTCGGCCTCGTGCTCGACCGGCTCGGCAGGAGTGTCGAGGCTTCGGATGCGTACCGAAAGGCCGGGGGGAGCGCGTAATGACAGGTTCGCGCAGCCTCGCGCCCATCCTCACCTCGATGCTCGTTCTGCTTCTGCTTCTCGCCGCCGTGTTCACGGCGGCGGCGCGGTCTCCGGAGACGGCCATCCCCACGATGACCTTCCGGGGCCCGCGCGGGACACTTCATCACACGGGTCCGCGTATCCAGCGTCCGCCCGCCATCGTGCCGCTCGGCCACTGGTCGTATCCGCTGCTGGGTCGATTGACGACGCGCGGCATCATCGATCTCGATCTCACGACGCTCCCGGTCTCGCGGCGCGAGGTGCTGGATGCGCTCCTGGAGCTCGACCCGGTCCTGACCGGGCGGCCCGACGGACCCGTAGGTGATGCCGAGGGACGCGCCGGTGACGCCGAGGGACGAAGGACGGCTCCCACGCACTCGCTGACACCGCGGGAGCGGTGGCTGATCGAGCAGCTCTTCCTGGAGTTCGACCGGGCGGCCGTCGATGCGCCGACCGCGTATACGCGGCAGGGTGAGGCGCAGCTCGGGATGGCACTGGGTGTGGCCGTGACGGGGAGCTTCGTCGGGGCGACCGAGCGCTTTGACCCGGGGGAGCCCAGTGCATGGGTCGAGCAGAGTCTCGGTGCGCGGGGTGATACGCTGGTTCCCGCCGGGGGCGACTCCATCGCGCTCCCGTCGATCGAAGACGACTTCGGGATCGATGCCACGCTCCGGTACGAGGTCTGGGGCGGGTTCGGCGAGGACATCGGCTTCTACACGGACGCGAACATCGTGTTCCACGGTCAGCAGGGTGAGCGCATCGAGCGCGTTTCCAACCGCGCGCGCGCGTGGCGGGGGATGACGGCCGACATCGTCCACGGGTACGTCATGGTCGAGCGCCCGCACTGGCGCGTGACGGCGGGGCGCAGCGGTGCAGCGTGGGGACGCTCGGAGCGCGGAAGGCTCCTGCTCTCGGGCAGTGCGCCGACGCTCGACGGCATCGAGATGCGAGCGTCCATCGGACCGCTCTCGTTCACCGCGCTCAACGCGATGCTCGAGTACACCGGGATCGGGACCGAGAACGATCTCGGGATCGACGAACACGTCTTCCTCGCGGGACACCGTCTGGTCATCGCCGGTCCGAAGCTCTCGGTCGGTCTCAACGAGGCCGTTGTCTACAGCGGGACGATCCCCGATCCGATCTACCTCAATCCTTTCGCGCCCTACTACGTCTCACAGCACAACGAGCGCGCGGACGACAACATCTTCTGGTCGCTCGATGTCGACTGGCGGCCGGTGCCGGGACACGAGTTGTACGCGGAGCTTCTTGCGGACGATCTCCAGTACGATCGGGACACGAACAACCCTGACAAGTACGCGGCCACCTTTGGCTACCGGTTCGCGGGTATCCTCTCCGGCGCGATCGACATCGATCTGACGCTCGAGTACTCACAGGCTCGCAAGTGGACCTATACGCACAAGCATGTCGAGCACCGTCTCGAGCACGACGGCTTCCCGCTGGGGTTCGATCTCGGCCCGGACGCCGAGCGGCTGCTTCTCCTCACGCGCGTGTACCCGCGTCGTCACATCGCGCTGGGGCTTGAGTACGTCCACGCGCGCAAGGGCGAGGGGAGTCTCCGGGTACCGTACTACAGGGGGATCGACGATCCCGACGGCGAGTTCCCATCGGGAGACGTCCGGGCCGTGGACTCCGTGAAGCTCCTGTTCGAGTACGACGATCTCAGGGGGTTCCAGTCGGGGATCGGCGCGGGGATCTACCGCGTCGAGGGCGCCGACCCGGCAGACGAGTCGATCTGGGAGGTGACGGGATATGTCGGTTTCCGCATCTAGCGGGTCGACGGAGGCCCGGACGGCGCGGTCGCGGCCGGTCGCGGCGTTCGCGCTCGTGAGACCCGTCAACCTCGCCATCGCCGGGTGCGCAACGCTCGTCGGCGCCTGGCTCCAGGCTGCGCACGGTATCATGCCGGTGCCGGCGCTCTGGGGCGCGGCCGCGGTGCTCGCGGCCGTGGCCGGGGCGAACGCATTCAACGACTGGGTCGACCTCAGGGCCGACGCCGTCAACCGGCCGGGAAGGCCGGTGCCCAGCGGCGCACTCTCGTCCCGCGCGGCGCTCGCCACCGCCCTGGTCTCATATGCCGCGGCCATCGCGCTTGCCACGCGCGTCGGAGTCGTCGCAGTCGACATCGTATTGCTCTGGGTGCTCCTGACCGTGGCCTACTCGCTTGTCCTCAAGGGCATCCCGGTGCTCGGCAACGTCGTGGCGGCCGCCGTGACGGCCTCGGTGCTCTATCTCGGGTCGGTCTCGCAGGGGCGCCCGGTTGCGGCGCCCGTACTCGCGGCGCTCTCGCTCGCATTTCTGTTCAACCTGGCGCGCGAGTTCGCGAAGGACGCGGAGGACGTCGCGGGTGACACCGTGCAGGGGGTCCGGACGCTGGCAACCGTCTGCGGAGCCGGTTCAGCACTGCCCGCCGCGCGGATCACGAACGTCGCCGCCAACATGTGCAGAACGGCGCCGAACACGGGCGACAG
>CAZRAD010000163.1:0-4861 GCA_964597945.1 uncultured bacterium | reverse complement strand
GCTTCCAGTGTTCATCATCACTCCATGCTCCGTCGCGGGTCAGTCCCGGAATCTCCTGAGGTCGGTATATGCGAACGGCCATCCGCCCGCATAGAACCGACCGCTCGACCTGGCCCTGTGCCAGTACTCCTTGATGAAGCCACCGTCGTGAACGACGTGGAAATCACGCGCCGGCAGGAGCCCCTGCGCCAGCATGAACATCCGCCTCCCGTCACGGTTCTCGGCCACGTCGACGACGAGCATCGCGTGGCCCGGGAAGCCTCCGACGATGAAGAGGTCGCCCGGCTCGACGAGCGCCGGGTTCTCAACCGCCTCAAGTTCCTTCTCGAGCGAGTGCGTCCCGGCATACGTGAAGACCGTATCGAGATACCGCCGGAACGACCCGTAGCTGCCGTCTGGAGACGCGGAGCGCGACCACGTGACGCTGTTGCCGCGAACCGTCGGCCGCATGCCGTCACGCCAGTCGGTCCAGCGCGCGAGGTCGCCGCTGGTGAAGTGGAACGCGATCTCGTCCTCGCGTCCGACGACGCGGAGGTACTCCGCCCTCAGCCGGATGATGGAATCGGCACACTGCTGCAGGTCGCTGCCGCCCACGTCGAGGGCGACCACGGCGACGTGGTTTCGCTGGGTGCGGGCTCTCGACCCGTCATACATGGTGATGACGCCTCGTCCCGGCTCGAGCGGAAGACCGCGAAGCCACTCGGCGAAGCTCCCCCGCTCCACATCGAGCCTGCTGTGGCCGAACGGAGTCCGGAGACGGGACGCCACGGAGCCCTGAAACGAGCCGTCGATCCACGGGTAGTCGGGGTTTCGGCCATCCGCACCCGGCTCACCGGTCCCGATGAGACGCGGCTGGCCGCCCTCGGCTCTCGCATCGCGGCCGGCGAAAGGGCCGCAAGCGATGCCGGGAAGCGCGAGAGCCCCCGCAAGGATGGCCAGAGCCGCCCACGCTCTCAAGACGGCACGCACGGATGTTGCCTTTCGGATGGTGGTCATAGACAATGAGTGTAGTCTGCAGCAGCCACCTCGGCAAGGAGAGGTCTCATGCGCAAGGGTCTCCTCGGAATCGTCGCCATCACGCTGCTCCTCGCAGCGCTGACCGTGACGCTGAGCTCCTGCGGCACCATCGTGGGCACGGGGCCTGGCGGGCGCACATACTTCATGGGATTTACACCCTACCCGCACGCCAACGCGACTTCGGCCGTGCTTGACGCGTGGGACGTTATCGCCGCCGACGGCGACCTTGCCGCGATCCACGAGGACGGCGGCATCCCGTGGCAAGAGGCGCTCGACGGCACCGCGTACGACGCCTCGTACGCCTACTGGCTGAACTTCCAGGCGGACAACATCCCCGCCGGCCACGCCGTCTACCTCGCCGTGACACCCATATCAACCACGCGGAACGGCCTCGCCGGCTACCGGAACGCCGGCAACGACCAGCCTCTCCCTCCACCTTGGAACACGTACGCCTTTGACGAGCCTGATGTCATCGAGGCGTTCACGAACCACTGCCTGACCATGATCGATATCTTCGATCCGGACTTCTTCGCGTACGCCATCGAGGCGAACATGCTGGCAGACCTCTCCCCGGAACTCTGGGATGGATTCCTCACGCTCGCCGAAAGCGTCTACGACTCGATCAAAACCGAGCACCCGTTCCTACCCGTCTTCGTCACCATCCAGGCGGACGTATACCACGCGGACCAGGCGTCGCAGATCGTCCCGATCTCCAACCTTCTCTTCTACAGCGACGCCGTCGCCGTGAGCGGCTATCCGTACGGTCGTCTGGTCGGCGACGTCGATGCGCTCGAGCCGGGGTACTTCACCGATCTGGCGGACCTCGCTCCCGGGAAGCTCTTCTGCATCGCCGAGACCTGCTGGCCGGCCGAACCGATCGACCTGCCCTACCCCGTCTACATCCCCGCGACCGAGGCGACACAGCGTGCGTACGTCGAGCGCATCCTCGCGGACTGCGACGCGCTCTCAGCATCGTTCGTCTGCTGGTTCCTCACGCGCGACATCGATGACTTCTGGGAGTCCGACTTCCAGTACTACCCCGATGCCCCGACCATCCGCTACTGGCGCGACTGCGGCCTCTACGACGGCGACGGGTTCTCCCGACCAGCGCTCACGATCTGGAACGACTCCCTCTCCGAGTAGTACCCGCGCGATTCCTCTCTGCGGCACCCTTCTTGCTTAATAGCATGCGACTGTTTGGACGCAGTGGGCTGGATGCGCAACGCGCCGGTGGACGCTGGTGCGGTACTCCTGAAGGAGGAAAAGCATGGTTGGGAAGCGGTGGATGATATTCGCGGTGCTCGTCGCGGCGTTCGCGCTGGCGTCGTGCAGCAGTACCACATCAGGTCCGAGCGACGATGACGACAACGGCGGGACGAACGGGCTGCCTGAGACGACCGTCACCGGCACGGTCGTCCTCCCGGCGGGAGGTTCGACGGTCGACGAAACCGATCTCAGGGTCGTCTCGGCCATCGCTCAGACAGATGTTGCGGCGGACGGGTCCTTCTCGCTGTCCGTTGTCGATTCAGACACGTATCAGTGGCTCCTTGTCGTCACGAAGAGCGGCGGCGACATCGTGCTCATCGGCCTGTACGAGCCGGGTGCACGGAGCGTTGTCGCCAGCACGGCGACGACCGCCCGGGCTCTCGCTGCCGGCGTGCCGCATCTGATCTACACCGGACACTCGATGCGCTCGGCCTTCCACACAGCGGTGCAGGCGGACGCGTCGTACACCGATCTCATTGCGAACCTCGACGCGGCTCATCTGAGTGGCGCAACGTATGCTCTGGACCCGGCAGCGAACCCGACCGCCTACCAGCTCGCCATCGAGATCGCGGAGGCCGCATTCACGAGTCTCGGTTCCGCCGCGCGTCCCGCGCTCTACCCACCGCACATCGAGGACGCCGCCGGGGAGGACATCGTCTTCGTCAGCGAGCGGGAGATCTGGTACGTGGCGGGAATCTACAACACGAACGGTACGCTTCTCGATGCCGTGACGGTGGACGGCGATGACGCCCCTGCGTACGCGTGGGGATGGCCTCCGACCCTCACGACGACCGAGCAGCAGACGGACTACGCTCTCGGCGACGGAGCATTCGGGATCACGCTTCACAAGGGTGACGACTTCACGAAGACCGACGACTGGGATGATCCGATCGGACGGGCCACGGCGCTCAACACGGCCCAGGGTGCGCTCTGCATCGCCGAACTCGTGATCGGATACGACGCCGATGTCAATGCGGCTGTTCTCTCGGCCGGCATGTCGATCCCTTCGCTCTACGCCTCCGAACTGCTGCTCGACATGCGGCAGGGACGCACCGAGATGTTCATCTCGCACTTCTGCGGACTCCTCGGGAACGAGGCGGGTGACGTCGCGGACTGGATCCACGACGGGACCGCCCCTTCCGCGTGCGAGGCCTACATTGAGGGCACCGCTCACATCACTGAGCACATCGCCTACTATCTTGACATTCTCGGCGCCGCGACCGCGACCGGTCCGTTCTTCTGGGACTGGCTCGGCGCAGATGTCGACCTTGGGTACGACGTGGTCCAGTCGGGGGGCACGGTCACACAGAACGGCACCTTGCTGGCACCGGTGTGTGATTTCACGATCGCCCCGCCGGCCGGAGTCGTCGGGACCAACTTCGATTTCGACGCCTCGAGCACGACCGACGACAGCGATGTCATCGGTGATATCGAGTTCCGCTGGGACTGGAAGAGCGATGGCTCGTGGGACACGTCGTGGTCGACGACGGCGACGGCATCGCACGCCTACAACTCGGGTGGCGCCTACACGGTGACGCTCCAGGCGCGCGACACGGATGGCCTGGTGAGCGCCGTGACGCACAACGTGAATGTCGGGGGCGGTGCCGGCACCGCCACGCACATCAAGCTCTTCCGAGACTCCCTGCCGTGGGGGCTGAACTCGACGGTCGAGATCATCGAGAGCCTCGGCTTCGCGCTTGGGACGGGGCCGAACACGTATGAGATCCTGAGTTCGTCCGACATGGCGACCGCCAATCTCGTGCCGGGGGACGATCTGGTCATCCTCTGCAATGACCAGCCGCAGGCGTTCTACAACAACTACGCGGCCAGTCAGGTTCGCTTCAACAACTTCGTCTACATGGGCGGGTCCCTGCTCTGGGAGGCATGCGACCTCGGCTGGAACTACGGATCGATGGCGGATGCAGGGGTCGTGCTCCCCGGCAACGTCAATGCCGTCTACGAGTACTGTCTGAACAACTACATCCCGAACCCGAGCCTTCCGCTCGTCTCCGGGCTGCCGACGACCATGGACCACAACTACGCCAGTCACGAGAGCTTCTCCAACCTGCCGGATGGAGCGACCGTCTACTGCGTGGATGATTTCTCCAATCCGACGCTCGTGGAGTACAGTCTCGGCGGCGGATGGGTGGTCATGAGCGGGCAGCCGCTCGAACACCAGTACTACTACCTGGTCGGCGCTCCGGACATGGAGGAGCTGCTGCCCCGTATCATCTCGTACTTCACGGGCGTGGCGCTTCCGGGCCCGGCAAGACACGAGCTGGCGGAGTCACCAAGAGCGACCGGCAGTCGGTAGGCTCGACGAGAACCAGCTGTGGTGGACGGATGCAGGTTCATCCTCCGCCATCAGGAGCACGAACGGGGCGCGCCATCGGCGGGCCCCGTTCCCATATGTGTCGGTTGTTCGAGTCGCTGATCCACGCACCCGACCGTCGCCTGCGACCTGCCTCGTTCCGATCGACGTGTCGGCCTACCTGAGAACGACCGCCTTCCGCTCGGCGGTCCCCAGCGGGGTCGTCAGCCGGTAGAAGTAGATGCCGGAGGGTACATCGCGGCCGCG
>CAZRAD010000162.1:0-4889 GCA_964597945.1 uncultured bacterium | reverse complement strand
GGCCGGCGGCCGCTCGAACACGGCGACGCTCGACAGGCCCTGGGTCCATCCCGCAAGTCCTGCGATCTCGAGGCTGTCACCCTCGCTTGTCGCCTGATCGCCGTGAACCACCCACAGGAGTGTATCTACACCCGCTCCCGAGAAGTCGTCGCTCATGAGGACGATCGTTGTTGTAGGAAGGCAGGAGCAGACGATGAAAAGCAGCGAGATGAACGAGATCGCAGTGCGCATGGGAGTGCCTCCTGAGACAGGTTGATGAATGACGGATGCCCGAGCTACTGGTCGGGTTCGGTCAGATGAATGCCTATTCCGGCACTGTCACGCGCCGCGTCAGATATGGAGTGAGGAGCCGGCTCTGTCCGCGGTGTCGACGACCGAGGCCGCACCGGCCGCGTCGAACCGCGCGGCGGCGTCAGCCCTCGTTCCCCTCATGCACCGCGATACTCTCGTCCCGATGCGGGACCCAACGGAAGACCTCTCGATCGGCATCCTCCGGAACGTCCGCGACCTGCTCGATCCGCCCCGTCTCACGGAGACATCGACAGATCCGCTTCTCCGGTCTGTCCGGGAGAAACACGTACGCCACGCGGCTCTCGTCGAGATACTCGTCCACACTTCCGTCCTCGAGGTGCTCCAGAAGCTGCGGGAGCAGGATCCCGTCGAGGTCGATCACGGCCACATCGGTGAAGTACGCGATCCGACCGTGATCCGTCGCAGCGACGACCGTTCCCGGCTCAAGCGAAGCCGCCGTCCAGTCGACCATCCTCCACCACTCTGCCTCAGCCGACGCCGAGTAGTTGGGGATGAGCCGTCTCTCCATCCTTCCACCCACACCGGACGCGACCTCCCTGTACTGGAAAGCGGTCGTGCTGAGCGTCAGAACCACGGCGACAGTCAGAGCGAACGTCCGTCGGATTCTCGTCTGAAGGAGGCGTGCGACAGCGTACGTCAGAAGACCCGCCGTCAGAATCGCGAAGAGATGCGCAGGGAGGTTCAGGTAGCGGAGTCCGTGGACATCCGGGAAGTACCACTGATAGAACACGAGTGTTCCGAAGAAGCCGCACACGTAGACGAGTACGATGCCCGCGAAACGCCGGCCTCGGCCGCGCCACGCTCCGAAGAGGAGCCCGAGCGCCGCGACGACACTCGACCCGGTCGCCACAGCCACGAGTCGCTGGAGGGAGAGCATCCGGAAGACACTCCATGCCGCATACTCCGCCAGACTCAATCGGCCGTCGCTGCCCAGCGGCCCTTCCCAGGCCAGAGCGCGTCGGCCCACCTGATTCGCCGGGAGTGGGTTCCCGGTCGCCTTGAACGACAGGACGATCGTGGGCAGGGTGACCACGGCGGCCGCCAGCACGAGAACGGCCAGTTCCCGTATCGCCGCGCGGCGTTCGCTCGGCCCCAGCCGCGACAATCGCACCAGTTCGGCCACGAAGATCCCGAACGAGAGGAAGACGCCGTCCGTCCTTGTCAGATGCAGCAACCCGAGAACGCACCCCAGGACGAGGTAGCTCTTCCACGTTCCCCTCGACTCCCGCAGTCGCACGTACAGAGCGATCGCGAGAAGACCGAGGCAGGTGAAGAGCGATGTCTCCATCCCGTTCATGCTGTTGAGCATCAGAGGCAGCCCCAGAGCCGTCAGCGCAAAGGCCACCCAGGCGGCAGCTCGTCCGTACAACCTGTCCGCGATCCAGAACACCATGATCGAGGCGAGTGCTCCGAAGAACGCGGACGTCATCAGGACGGCCTTTGCGGCTGAGTTCTTGTCGAGGAGCCACTGCCAGGGGAACGTCAACCACACCCAGAGCTGGGGGGCGCCGGAGGTCAGACGCACGCCATCGAACGAGTAGCCACGCCCGAGCGCGACATTGCGAGCGATCCGCATGAAGATGAACGCATCGTCAGGGACCCACGCCGTCATGGCGATCTTCCGCAGCGGGAACGCCAGGATCACCCCGACCTTGACGCACAGCAACCCGAGAGCCAGGAGCGATGGAGCTCTGATGCTCCCGCGACTCCCTCCGCGGCCGCTGCGGCCGGTGGCCGTCTCGTGCTGCGACGACTGGCTCACCGTGCGGTTCCTCTCTGTTCGTTGCGTTGCATATAAGGCATACTACCATATAGCGCAATCACATACTATGTATTTCGTGGCTGAGTGTTATGTACATTCCTCACAACCCCATGACGGCATTCGGCGTTTCTATGCTATCTCTACACCACCAAGATACTTAGCTGCTCTTCTTACCACATCTGTGTGGCTGTGCGATATCTCCCGGGGTCATGGCTCACCACCTCGGACACAGCGCCCCGTCCACGCCGCAACGGCCGCTCTGCGGCATGCGGAGACCGCGTCGGAGACGGTCACCCACGGGTCATCAGGCGAAGAGGCACTCTGAATTCGGAGTCGGGCGTACTGAGGAGGGAACCACCTACGCCATCACGGCGATCCCGAAGACGTTCTCGAGGAAGAACAGCGCGATGAACGTGATCACACAGGCGATGACCGGCGTCGTCACCCAGCCGGTCGCGATGTCACCGAGGACGCGGAAGCGGATCCCCCGTCCCCCCTTGAGGATGCCGAGCCCGAGCACGGCGCCCACGACGGCCTGGGAACTCGAGACCGGCACCAGCGGGATGGCGGGCAGCCCGCGCGACAGCAGCCAGCTGCTCAGCTCCTGGCTGGAGAACAGATAGAGCACGACGGCCTGCGAGAGCACGACGATGAGCGCCATCTGCGGCGTGAGCCTGAGGAGGCTCCCTCCCACCGTCTCCATCACGCGGCGCGAGTAGGTGAAGATGCCGACCGCGATCGCGATCCCGCCGAGCGCGAACAGCTGCTGTGCTCCCGTGAAAGTGAAGAACCCGGCCATCGACAGGTCGTCGAACGGCGCCACCGGGACGAAGACACCCATGACGTTCGCGATGTTGTTGGCGCCGAGACTGTATGACCCGAACGCGCCGACGATGATCAGTCCCCAGCGCAGAAGCGTGTCCTCCCAGAGCAGATGGACCGGGAACCTGCACGACACCCTGATGAACACCACATAGAACAGCATCGCGAAAGCCGCCGCGAGGATCGGACACGCGACCCACGTCGTGACGATCTTGACCAGCGCAGAGGAGTCCGTCGGCGAGCCCGAGTAGAGGTTCCACCCGATGATCGCGCCGACGATGGCCTGCGAGGTTGAGACGGGCAGCGACGCCCGCGTCATGAAGTAGACCGTGAATCCGGCCGAGAGCGCCACCATGAACGCGCCACCGAGCGCGTTGACGGCGCCCAGCTTCCCGAGCGTGTGGGACGCGCCCGCTCCGCCGGCCACCGCGCCGATGATCACGAAGATACTGCAGATGAGCGCCGCGGTCGTGAACCGGATCATCCGGGTCCCGACCGCTGTGCCGAAGACGTTGGCGGCGTCGTTGGCCCCCAGCGACCAGCCGAGGAACAGTCCGCTCGAAAGGAAGAACAGCAGCACTAGATGGTCCTCTTGATGGCGTAGATGGAGAGCCGGTCGGCCACATCCTCGGCTGCATCCGCGACCCGGTCAACGTTCAGCGCGAAGTACCGCAGGTGGATCTTCCGCGCCAGGTCGAGGTCGGTCTCGAAGATCTTCCGTTTGAGGTCCATCGCGATCCGGTCCCCCTCCTTCTCGTGGAAGTGGACCTTGTGGAGGTGGTCGTTGACGCCCCTCGGGTCGCGGAAGAACGCGCGGGCGGCCAGCACGACCGCCTCAGCCGTCTGCTGCGCGGCCTCCGCCAGATCAAGCCACTCCTTCTCAAGACCGGGGAACATCTCGGGACGCTCGACCATGAACAGGCTCATCGTGTTCTTCGCCGTGTTGATCACGTCATCCATGGTCTCGAGCAGGTCCAGCACGTCGCCGCGCGACTCCGGGATGAGCGAGTGCCGATACAGCTGGCTCTCGATGGTGCGCCGAAGTTCGTCCGCGCGATTCTCCAGCGCGTGGATCGTCTCGTATCGCTCCTCGAAGCACTCGATGTCCCCGGACAGATAGTCACCGACGCCCTTCTGAAAGACGAGAGCTCCCTCGCTGACCGCATCGAGGAAGTCGTCTATCTCCGTTGTCAGCTCCTTGGTCCGTTCGAAGAGACTCGGCATGGTTCAGCTCCCTTGCTCGGATCGGGCCGGCTCCGCCGCCCTGATGGTTGCAGACGCTATGCGTCCGCCGCCTTGCGCCTGGCGCGTCTCGCGCGGATGAACGGCATCGCGAATGACAGGACCGCCAGCGCGAGGATGACGGCGCTGACCGGACTCGTGATGAAGATCGACGGGTCGCCCATGATGAGCGCGCGCCGGAAGTTCGACTCGGCCATGTAGCCGAGGATGAGTGCTAAGACCAGCGGCGCGGTCGGGAACCCGTAGCGCCTGAGTATCCAGCCGAGGATACCGAAGATCAGACAGATCAGAACATCGAACATCGAGTTCGCCACGCCGTAGCTTCCGACGAACGCGATGACGAGGATCGCGGGGTAGAGCAGCGCCTTCGGCGCGGAGATGATCTTCACCCACAGCTTGTTCCCCATCACACCCAGCACAAGCAGCGCGAAGTTGCCGAGCACCAGGCTCGCGAAGAGACCGTAGACGAGGTACGAGTTCTTCCCGGCGAAGAGCTCGGGACCCGGCGTGACGCCGTGGAGCATCAGCGCGCCGATGAGGACGGCCGTCGCGGCGCTCCCCGGGATACCGAGCGTGAGCAGCGGCACAAGCGCTCCACCGACCGATCCGCCTGCCGCGGCCGCAGGAGCGGCGATCCCCTCGAGGCTTCCGCTTCCGAACTCCTCGGACTTCCGGCTCACTCGCTTCGCCTCGTTGTACGCGATGAACGCAGCGATCGTCGCACCCGCACCGGGCACGACGCCGATGACGG
>CAZRAD010000161.1:0-4898 GCA_964597945.1 uncultured bacterium | reverse complement strand
GACTCCACGGAAGCCGTCGGCCGCGGCGCAGCCGATGAGACAGACGGCGGAGAGAACCCCGATGAGTAACGACTACGACGTCACCAAAGAGACCCACCTCTGGTTCGGCCCGCAGCACCCGGGCGTGACGGGTAACATGTCCGTCGAGCTCTGGCTCAAGGGCGACACGATCCAGCGTGGGATCACGCACGTCGGGTATCTCCACCGCGGCTTCGAGAAGCTGATGGAGCGGCGCTCGTTCATTCAATCGTTCCCGATCGTCTGCCGCATCTGTGTGCCCGAGCCGGACACCAACGAGTACCTCCTCGCGAAGGGGCTCGAACAGCTCGGCGGCATCTACGATGACGTACCCGAGAAGGCCCGGTGGATCCGGACCCTCACGCTTGAGATGGCGAGGCTCGCAGCCACGCTGATGGTGCTCGGCGGCCAGGTCGGCTCGATGGGGCTCGGTCCCGTGCCGCAGTGGATGATGACGCTGCGGGACTACGTGCTCGACAGCTTCGAGGAGCTCTCCGGCCACCGCATCTATCATATGTACATCGTCTACGGCGGCGTCAGGCGCGACCTGCCGGAAGGGTTCGAGGGACGGCTCGAGAAGACGCTCCGCGCTATCGAGGAGCGTCTCCCGTGGATCGACCGTCTGATGTTCGAGAACGACGTCTTCAGGAAGCGGGCCATCGGCATCGGCTACGTGCCGCCCGAGTGGGTCGACGAGATGTCGCTCTCGGGTCCGATCGTCCGCGCGATGGGTATCCCTCGTGATGTGAGGAAGGACTTCCCGTACGAGGTCTATCCGGAGCTCGACTTCGACGTCATCACGGAAGAGGGCTCCGACATGTTCGCGCGCGCGCGCGTCAGGCGACGCGAGATCGCGCAGTCGATCAATCTCATCAGACAGATGCTCGCCTCCATGCCGAAGGAAGGTCCGTTCTGTCTGAAGCTCCCGAGTCTCATGCACTGGCGCATCCCGAAGGGCCAGACCTACGTCCGCGCCGAGGCGAGCCGCGGCGAGTTCGGATACTTCGTCGTGACCGACGGTTCCGATAAGGTCCGCCGCGTCAACGTCCGGGGGCCGTCGTACGTGCACGGCGTCAGCCTGCTCGAGCGGATGCTCCCGGGGACGAACATCTCGGATCTCTCATCGCTCATGGTGTCGCTCCAGACCTGTCCGCCCGAGATCGAGAGGTAGCAGATGAGCCTCAAGCACATCATCACACCGTTCTCGGCCTGGGTCAGGGCGTTCACGAAGCCCTACACGGTTCCCGAAGCCAGGACGATGCGTCCCGGCGCTCCGCGCTATCGCGGGTGGCATATCAACGACACCGACCGGTGCGTCGGATGCGGCACGTGCGCCGACATCTGCCAGAACGAGGCGATCGACATGGTGGCGGTCGATGAGCCGGTCAACGGGGACGCCGGTCTGCGCCCGAGGGTCGACTACGGGCGCTGCTGCTGGTGCGCGCTCTGCGTGGACGTCTGTCCGTCGGCGTCGCTCGGGATGTCGAACGAGTACGTCTGGGTCGACGGCGATGCGGACGCCTTCCGCTACACGCCGGGCGTCGATGCGAAGGCGTGGGACGACAGCGTCGACGGCTGGCGGAAGGACGAGGGATTCCATCTCTTCGACCCGGACCGCGTTCCGATGCCGCATCTCGATCCTGTCGAGCGCGTCAAGTCGTGGGCTGAGGTCGTCATCGGATACGCCGAGGACGAAGCGCGCAGGGAAGCGTCCCGGTGCGTGCAGTGCGGTCTGTGTATCGCGGCCTGTCCGGCGCACATGCACATACCGGACTACATCGCCGCGATCCGAGACGGGGACGATGCCGAGGCTGTCCGCATCATCTACGACAACAACCCGATGCCGGAGATGTGCGGCAAGGTCTGCACGCGCAATTGCGAGAAGGTCTGCAGCATCGGTGTGAAGGGCGAGGCGATCGCGATCCGCTGGCTCAAGCGCTACGCGACCGAGCGGTTCGATGACCTGAAGAGCGTCATCGATGTGACGCGCTCCGACGTGGGCATGGGTCACTCCGTGGCCATCGTCGGCGGCGGTCCGTCGGGATTCACGGCGGCCTACTACCTGGCGCTCCGCGGCTTCTCCGTGACGGTCTATGATGAACTTCCGCGTCTCGGCGGCGCGACGTTCTTCGGCATTCCGAAGTATCGGTTCCCGCTTCCGTCGCTCGACAAGCAGATCCAGCTGCTGGAGGACGCGGGTGTGCGGATCATCACCGACCATCGCGTCGAGGCGGACGAGTTCGCGAAGCTTCGCGAGGAGTGTCTGGCGGTCTTCGTCGGCACGGGGCTCATGAAGCCGTATCGGCTCGGGACGCACGGCGAGGACCATCCGGGCGTGATCTTCGCGCTCGAGTTCCTGCGGGATCACCACGTCGACAAGCCCGTCGAGGTCGGGGAGAAGGTCGTCGTCGTCGGCGGCGGCAACGTCGCCATCGACGCATCACGGCTGGCCCGGAGGCTTGGCGCCGACGTGACCATCTCGTACCGGCGGCGCGAGGTCGACATGCCGGCCGACGAGGAGGAGATCGAGGACGCCAGGGCCGAGGGTGTCGAGATCTTCACGCAGAGCATCCCGCTTCGTGTCGAGGCGCGCGGCGGCGGAGGGCTGACGTACGTCTGGGGTCCGGCGGAGATGCTTCCCGCCGAGGAGCCCGGCAAGCGTCCGCGTCCGCAGCTCATCGAGGGCGTCGAACATCGGCTCGACGTCGACCGCGTCATCGTCGCCATCGGGCAGGGCCCGGATCTCTCGTGGATGGGAGATGAGACCGCGCACGCGGTCGGCGACACGCGCGGCTGGATCTCCACGGACGAGCACGGCGCGACCGCGGTGGACGGTATCTTCGCCGGCGGCGACCTGGTGAACCCGGTCGCGGACGCCATCTCGGCGATCGCGGACGGTCTCCGCGTCGTCGAAGGCGTCGTCAGGCGCGCGAGGAATCGCGGCTAGGACGACCGGCGCACGGGTCCGTCCGCACCTTGACTCGCTGACCTGTTCGGACTACGCTCACATTCAACAGATGCGTTTCCCTGGGGCTTTCACGCTGGAGGCAGTCTGCATGCTCAGGATCTTCGATACCCTCGATGCGAAGAAGAAGGAGTTCGTTCCGGTCAAGGAGGGAAAGGTCGGGATGTACTTCTGCGGGATGACCGTGCAGTCCGAGCCGCACGTCGGCCACATGCGCGTCGCGGTCGTCTCGGACGTCTTCAAGCGCTACCTGCGGTACCGGGGTTACGACGTGACACTCATCATCAATTTCACCGACATCGATGACAAGATCATCGCGAAAGCGACCGAGGAGGGTGTGACCTACCAGGAGGTCGCGCAGCGGAACATCGACAAGTTCATGGAGTTCGTGGACTTTCTCGGAGCGGAGCCTGCCGACCGCTACCCTCGGGCAACCGACCACATCACCGATATCATCGAGACGGTCAAGACGCTCGTGGACAAGGGGCACGCCTACGAGTCGAAGGGGGATGTCTACTTCGAGGTCGGCACGTGGCCGGGCTACGGCAAGCTCTCGAAGAAGCGCCTGGAGGACCTCGTCGCGGGAGCGAGCGAACGCGTGGATATCGACGACAGGAAGCGCAATCCGGAGGATTTCGCGCTCTGGAAGGCTGCGAAGGAGGGCGAGCCGGCCTGGGAGAGCCCCTGGGGCATGGGACGGCCAGGCTGGCACATCGAGTGCTCGGCCATGTCGACGAAGTACCTCGGCGAGCATTACGACATCCACGGCGGCGGCACCGACCTGATCTTCCCGCACCACGAGAACGAGATCGCGCAGTCCGAGGCGGCGACCGGCGAATCCTACGTGAATCACTGGGTCCACCACGGGCACGTGCGCCTCGAGGGCGAGAAGATGTCCAAGTCGACGGGCCACTACCGCACGATGGCGGGTCTGGCTGAGAAGTACCCCGCCGACGTGGTGCGGTTCTTCCTGCTGTCCACGCACTATCGCTCGATCATCGACTTCGCGGACGAGCGCCTCGACGAGGCAGCGGCATCGGTCGAGCGCTTCGAGAACCTCTTCAGGACGCTCGAGCGGGTGGCGGGTCCCGAGTCAGAGGCCGCCACGCTCGGCACAGCCCCGGAGCCGTCTGCGGCCATGCTCGACCTCAAGGGCAAGTACATCGAAGCGATGGACGATGACCTGAACACGGCTCAGGCCACTGGGTTTCTCTTTGAGATGGTCCGGGTCATCAACCAGGAGATCGAATCGGGCGCTGCCGTCGAGCAATTGCGGGCGGATCGTGCGGTCCTGCGGGAAGTTACGGGGATTCTCGGACTGCTGGAGGAGGTCGGGAAGGCTGACGATGTCCCGCCGGAGATCCAGCAGATGGCCGAGGACCGCGCCGCAGCGAGGACCGCGAAGGACTGGGCGCGTGCTGATGAGCTTCGGGCAGCCATCACCGAGGCCGGATACGCCGTCGAGGACACCCCTGAGGGCCCCGTCGTCCGCAAGGCGTAGGCCGTACGCGGCCGGCGCGGTGGAGAGGATGATGTGAGCCGCAGTGGGACCGCGGTCCAAACGCAAGAAACGCGCCGAAACCTGTCAGAATCGCTCTTTTTCGGTTGACACCCCACCTGTCTTCCAATAGAATATAGCGTTTGTAGCTGGACGCACATTCAGAGGGAACCCGGTACGCCAGGGCTGTCTGGGACACCCGTGCTGGCGTAGCTCAATGGTAGAGCTCCTCACTTGTAATGAGGAGGTTGGGGGTTCAAGTCCTCTCGCCAGCTCCAGTATCCGGGACGTGGCCGAAAGGCCCCGCGCCCGGGCATCGGGTGTCAGGATCGGAAGTGCGGCGGGGTTCCCGAGTGGCCAAAGGGAACAGACTGTAAATCTGTCGGCGACGCCTTCGGAGGTTCGAATCCTCCCCCC